>CAIOHJ010000212.1 GCA_903858085.1 uncultured Chloroflexota bacterium | reverse complement strand
GCAGAATCCCGGCAACATCCAGCTGCGCAACTTTGAGGCAGCTCTGCGCGGCCAGTTGCCGCCACCGCCCGCCTTGCCCAACGAAGCACAGCCGCTCCTGGAAACGCCGCTGACCGAAACGCTGGAAGCGCTTGTTTTTGGCCCCGCGCGCGACACACGCCTGCCCTATGCCTTTATCGCCGGGGCGCAGCGTGCTGCACGCAGCATCGCCCGGCTGACTGTGCAGCGTTTTTTTGACGGCCAACCGAGGGGAGAGTATATGGCCGGCACGGGCTGGCTGATTGCGCCGGGCACTCTTCTCACCAACCACCATGTGATCGACGCACGAGACAGACGCCCCAGACCCGCCGGCCGGGGAGAGCCGCCTGCTTCAGCGCAGGATTTTAGGGCACAGGCGGAGCGGCTGGTGGCGCATTTTGATTTCTATGCAGGCAACGAGCCTGATGCAGCGACAACCCTCCGCTGCAGTGGCGCACGGCTGCTGGCGCAGAATGCGGACCTCGATTTTGCTGTGGTTGAGCTGGCGGAGGCAGACAAGGTGGCCGACCGCCCAGCGCTGCGTCTGCCTGCTGCCCAGCCTGCCCTTGCACGCGGGGACCGCATGAACATCGTACAGCATCCTCAAGGCCGTGCCATGCGCTTTGCCATCCGCAACAACTTTTTTGTGAGACCGGGCACCCAGCCGCACTTGCTCTGGTATCAGACCGACACGGAACCCGGCGCATCCGGTTCGCCGGTCTGCGATGATGACTGGAAGGTCGTTGCGCTGCACCGTGCTGCGACTGCACCGCTGCCACCGCAGCTCGTGCCGCAGGAGGTGATCAGCGGCAATCCGGCGATGGTCACGTTGCTGAATGAGGCGGTGAGAATTCACGATATTCTGGACAGTCTGCCCGCTGCGGTGCGAGCAAAAATCGTGACAGGTGAATGACCCGGTCAAATGACTGGCCTGCATCGGTGTAAAGGAGTGTATGTGTGGCGCTGAATTCCCAACAAATGGAGCTGATTCAGCAGGCTCTGCTCAGCGGCTTTCCGACCAGGGACCACCTGGCCATGCTCATGCGCATGAAGCTCGACGTGAAGCTCGACGCTGTGGCCGAGGCCGAGGACAACACCCTGCGTACCTTCAAGATCATCACCTGGGCGGAGCGCGTCGGGTGTGTGCGCCGCCTGATTGACGGCATGGTTGCGCAGATGTCAACCAACCCAGACGTGAAGAAGCTCAAGGAAGCGAGCCACACCTGGGTGCTGGACACGGACGGCGAATCCGCCCCGGCCCCCGACGCCATTCCCGCTGCCCCCGCTTCTGCCGACGCCGAGGCACAGGCCATACACGACTACCTGGCCTTTCTCTACACCCGCTACAAGTATCTCGACTTCAAGGGCATGGGCATGGCCGACCGCGTGCCGCTGCAACTGCCCATGGCCGACATGTACGTGCCGCTCAAGGCGCGTGTCGAACTGCCGGACGGTGAGGCGTGGTCACACGAACTGCGCCTGGCTGGACGCAAAATGACCAAAGCGGAGGCGGAGAACATCGGTGAACGCTTCAGCGGGCCGCAGCCTGTGCTCGATCTGCTCAGGCGCCACGCCGGACTTGTCATCCTGGGCGACCCTGGTGCGGGCAAGACGACCTTTCTCAAGTATCTCGCTGTGTTGCTGGCGCTCGACCGCGGCGCGAAGGTGGGGCTGGAGCGCCGTCTGCCGGTGCTTGTGCCCCTCTCTGCCTATGCCACCGCGCTGGCGCAGCACGATGTGTCGCTGCAAGCCTTTATGGGCGACTACTATCGCAGCCGCGGCATCGACCTGCCCGTCGATCAGTTGCTCGACCGGGCGCTGGCGGAGGGGCGGGCGCTCATCCTGCTTGATGGCCTGGATGAAGTGCAGCAGTTGGCGCGGCGCACGCTGGTGGTGCAGCGTGTGGAGGAGTTCTTCGCCTTCCAGCGCCTACGGGGAAACAAGTTCGTTCTCACCAGCCGTATCGTCGGCTACCGCAGCGTGCGCCCTGCGGCGGAAGACCTCAAAGAATGCACGCTGGT
>CAIOHJ010000211.1 GCA_903858085.1 uncultured Chloroflexota bacterium | reverse complement strand
TTTTTCCGCTGCAACAGCGTGGAGGCGATCACCAGCTATTTTGCCCGGCAGAGCCAGAATGAACCGGCGGACAGTCGGCTGACCGGGAAGCCTCCAGCGCCCAGGCACGAGCCTGCCGACCACAGTGAGCCCATTGCCGTGATCGGTATGGCCTGCCGTTTTCCAGGTGGGGCGAACACGCCGGCCGCGTTCTGGCAGCTGCTGGTGGAGGGAGTGGATGCGATCGGAGAGGTGCCGGCCTCACGCTGGGACATCAACGCGCTGCATGGCGACCAGCCCGGCCAGATCGTGAGCCGGTACGGCGGTTTTGTCGACGCGGTCGACCAGTTCGACGCCAGCTTTTTTCGGGTCGCGCCGGTCGAAGCGGTGTCCATGGACCCGCAGCAGCGGCTGCTGCTCGAGACGCACTGGGAGGCGCTGGAAGATGCCGGCCTCCTCCCTGCCCAGCTCAAAGGGAGCACGACCGGGATTTTTGTGGGACTCTATGCCGACGACTACAAGCTGCTGCAGGTCAAGCAGCAGGAGTCGCTGAGCCCCTACTTCGGGACGGGCACGGCCAATGCGATCGCTGCGGGCCGGGTGGCTTACTTTCTGGGCACCCAGGGGCCTGCCCTGGTGGTAGACACCGCCTGTTCCTCCTCGCTGGTGGCCGTGCACCTGGCCTGCCAGAGCCTGCGCACCGGTGAGTGCAACCTGGCGCTGGCCTCCGGGGTCAACCTGCTCCTCTCCCCCGAACTGAGTGTGACCTTTTCGCAGGCTGGGATGCTCGCCCCCGACGGCCGCTGCAAGACCTTCGATGCTGCGGCCGACGGCTATGTGCGCAGCGAAGGGTGCGGGGTGGTGGTGCTCAAGCGGCTGGCCGATGCACTGGCGGCGGGCGATACCGTGCTGGCGGTGATTGTCGGCAGCGCAGTCAACCAGGACGGCGCCAGCAACGGGCTGACCGCCCCCAACGGCGCCGCCCAGGAAGCGCTCTATCGCACGGCGCTGGCCGCCGCCGGGCTGGAGCCGACGCAGATTTCCTATGTGGAGGCACACGGCACTGGCACGCGGCTGGGGGACCCGATCGAGGTGCAGGCCCTGGAGGCCGTCTACGGCGCTGGCCGCACGCCAGACAACCCGCTGGTCGTCGGCTCGGTCAAGACCAACATCGGCCACACCGAGGCCGCCGCAGGGGTCGCCGGGCTGATCAAGCTTGTGCTCGCGCTGCGCCAGCGTGCGATCCCCCCCCATCTGCACTTTCGTGAGCTGAACCCGCATCTGGCGGGCAGCCGTATCCAGATTCCGGTGCAGGGGCACCCCTGGGTCGTCCAGGGGGCTGGCCAGCCGCTGCGGGGGGCAGTGAGCTCGTTCGGCTTCAGCGGCACCAACGCCCATGTTGTCGTCGAAGAGGCACCGCCGGCTGCCGTTGGGCGCCAGCGCCCCTGCCACCTGTTGACGCTGAGCGCCAACAGCCTTGCTGAGGTGCAAACGCAGGCAGGGCGGCTGGCAGATTGGCTGGCAGCGCACCCTGCAGAAAACCTGGCCGACGTTGCCCACACCACCAATCTGTGGGCGCGGGGCCGCTGGCGGCTGCCCATCGTGGCGGCCACATCCGCAGAGGCACTGGCCCAGCTGAGGGTGCAGGCCGCGCCGGGCGAGCCCCCTGCTGCGGCCTGTCCGGCGCACAGGCCGAAGGTCGCCTTCCTCTTCACAGGCCAGGGGGCACACTATATCGGCATGGGCCGCCAGCTCTACAACACCGAGCCCATCTTTCGCACCATCCTCGACCGCTGCGATGGCGCCTTCCAAGCCTCTTTCGGACGTTCGCTGCTCGCCCTGCTCTACCCGCCAGAGGAGCTGCAGGCCACAGCCGAACGCGACCTGGTCGAATCTCAACCCTGCACCCAGGCCGCCAACTATGCCCTCGAATGTGCGTTGGCCGAGCTCTGGCGATCCTGGAAGATCCAGCCAGATCTGGTCTTGGGACATAGCCTGGGTGATTTTGCAGCGGCGTACACGGCAGGCGTTTTCAGCCTGGAAGATGGACTTCGGCTGGTGACCGCACGCGGCCAGCTGATGGCACAGGCACCAGGAGCCATGCTGGCGGTGATGGCCGACGAGGCCAGTGTAGCACCTTGGGTGACACCGTACCCCGACGCCGTCATCGGTGCGGTCAACGGCCCGCACAATGTGGTGATTTCGGGCGCAGAGGGGTCTGTGGCTGCGCTCGACACAGAGCTGCGGGCAGCTGGCTTCAAAACCAAACGGCTGGGAATCCCCGTGGCCACCCACTCGCCGCTGCTCGACCCGGTGCTGGACGCCTTCGAGGCCGTGGTCGCCTCCATCCCGCTCGCCCCACCACAGCTGGCCGTGGTGTCCAGCATGACCGGGGCGCTGATCGACGAGGCGCTGGCCGAACCCAGCTACTGGCGGCGTCACCTGCGAGCGCCGGTGCGCTTTGCCCGCGGGGTGCAGACCTTGCAGGCCCAGGGCTGCACCGTGCTGATGGAAATGGGGCCGCAGGCAACGCTGCTCAAGCTGGCAGAGCAGGTGGTGAAGGAACCGGTCGAGCTGCTGCCCAGCCTCCAACGCGGCTGCCCAGACTGGCAGCAGCTGTTGGAGAGCGCTGGCCGCCTCTACAGACAAGGAATCGAACTCGACTGGCACCTGTTGAACCGCAACTTCACAGGCGGGTCGATCGCCGAGCTGGCCAGGTCGATGCCGTCAGAAGAGTGGCATCTGCTGGTGCTGTCGGCGCGCAGCCGCTCCGCCCTGTCGGCACAGGCCGCCCGCCACGCCACCTTCCTGCGCGACAACCCAACCGTCGACCCCGGCGACTTCTGCTACAGCGCCGGCAGCACGCGCACCCACTGGGAAGAGCGGCTGAGCGTGGTGGGACATTCAGCCACCGAACTGCAAAAAGCGCTGCAAGCGTTTGCAGATGGAGAACCGGACGCCGACCGCCGACAAGGCAGGCACGAAAAGAGCGAAGGGACACCCCGTCTGGCCCTGCTCTTCACCGGCCAAGGCGCGCAGAACTGGGGGCTGGGGCGGGATCTGTATGAGGCATACCCTCTCTTTCGAGAGACGATCGACCGCTGCGCCGAACTGTTGGCTGGCCAGATGGCCTGGCCGCTGCTGGAAGTGCTGGGCTACACAGCAGATTCGGACCCAGCCTCCCCCCTGATCGACCAGACTGAAAATACCCAGCCGGCCCTTTTCGCGCTCGAGTATGCGCTGGCGACACTCTGGCAGGCGTGGGGGGGTGCCCCAGCAGCACTGCTTGGCCACAGCGTGGGAGAGCTGGCCGCAGCCTGTGTGGCCGGGGTTTTCAGCCTGGAAGATGGCCTTCGGCTGGTGGCAGCGCGCGGGCGGCTGATGGGTGCCTTGCCGGTGGGCGGCGTGATGGCTGCGCTGCAGGCCGATGAGGCGCGAGTCCGACAGGCGATTGCAGCGTATCAGGACGGGCAAGATGGAGCAGCTCGGATCTCGATTGCTGCGGTCAACGGCCCCACCCACACGGTGCTTTCCGGAGAGCGCGCAGCGGTTCTGGCAGTGGTCGAGCAGCTCGCCGCCGAAGGGGTCAAGAGCCAGCAGCTGAACGTCTCGCACGCCTTCCACTCCCCGCTGATGGAGCCGATGCTGGAAGACTTCCGGCAGGTAGCAGAGCGTATCGTCTATCACGAGCCTGTACTGCGTCTGGTCTCCAACGTGACTGGCAAAGTGGCCGGCGACGAAATCGCTACACCGGCGTACTGGGTGCGCCACGTGCGCGAGGCGGTGCGCTTTGCCGACGGCATCGCCACCTTGCACGCGCAAGGGATCCAGATCTTTCTGGAGATCGGCCCAAAGCCCGTTTTGCTCGGCATGGCCCACCAGTGTCTGGAGGCCCTTGCGCCCCCCCCCCACGACAGCTCCCCCCTCCCTGCGCTGTTGCCCTCGCTGCGCCCTGGTCGCAACGACTGGCAGCAGATGCTGGCCAGCCTGGGCGAGCTCTATGTCCAAGGCCTCGAGCCAGAGTGGAAGCGTGTCGGCTGCGAGGTGCGTCGCTCCCGGGTCGCGCTGCCGACCTATCCGTTTGAACGGCGGCGCTTCTGGACCGAGAAGCAGCCAGCGCCTCGCCCTTTTTCCGTGCATCCCTGGATCGACCACATGAGCCGCCTGCCCCTCCGGCAGGCCACCCTGTTGGAGAGCCACTTCAACATCGCTCGGCTGCCCTTTTTGGCCGAACACCGGGTGCAGGGCACCCTCGTTTCACCCGGTGCCTGCCAGATTGTCCTGGCTCTGAGCGGTGCCGAGCTGTGCCTGGGCCCGGGCCAACCCTTGCTCCTGACCGAAGGTCTGCTGCCAGAGCCGCTCATTCTGGAGCTGGACCAGACCCGGACGGTGCAGGCCTATTTTGCCGCCGCAGACGGCGACCTGGCCTTCGATCTGAGCAGCTTTGTCGAAGATCCTGCCGAAAAAGGGAGGCCAACCGCCCCAACAATCTCCCTCGAGAGCGCCACCCATCTGACAGGACATGTGCGCGCGACAGCCGCTCCCCTTCCAGAGCTGGATCTGGCTGCCCTGCGCCAGCGCTGTCCGCTGCCCGCCTCCCTGGAGGCCCTCTACGACCGGCTGGCCGCAGGAGGCCTCGAACTCGGCCCCTCGTTTCGCTGGATTGCCGAGGCCTGGCAGACAGCAGGGGCTGGCGAAACGCTGGCCCGGCTTGTGCGTCCGCCCACAGTCCCCCCGCTCCCAGGCGAACGGCTGCCTCCTGGTCTGTTGGACGCCTGTTTCCAGGTTGCGGCCATGACCCAGCAGGATCCGGCTGCGGCCGTTGGGCTGCCCTTTGCGCTGCAATCCCTCCATCACCGCGCCTTGGAGGGAGAGGGGTGGTGGTGCTACGCCCGCCAGTGCGATGTACAGCGCTGGGATTTCTGGCTGTTGAGCAGCAGCGGCGCTGCAATCGCTGCCGTCACCGGGTTTGAGATGCGTGTGGCACCGGCCGGTCTGCTGCCCACGGTACGTGCGGACTGGTTGCACACCCTGCGCTGGGAAGTGCAGCGGCTGCGTCTGGCCGACAACAGCGAACTGCCCCCCTGTTGGCTCTTTGTCGGTGTGGACGCCCACCAGACAGCAGAGCTGGCCAGAGAACTGGGCATTGCCCCCGCAAAAGGACGGGCTTTGCCGCTCTACACGCCACAGAAAAGCGCCTTCCGCCAGACAGTTGCCGAGATCGCCCGCCACTACCCGTCGGCCGGGCTTCTCTTTGCAGGGGAAGGATTCCGAGAGGAAAGCAGCGGAGATGCCGCCCAACGTGCGCTGGAGCAATGCAGCGAGCTGCTTGCTTTGAGCCAGGCCCTGATCGACAGCTCGCTGACTGCGATGCGGCTCTGGGTGGTCACCTGTGGCGCGCAGTCCGGTGAAAGCCCGGTGGAGCTGCCGGCGGAGAGCCCCTCTCTGTCGGCGGGCGCGCTGGCCGTGGGCGGGGCGCTCTGCGCCATGGTCCGTACGCTGGCGCGCGAAGAGACGCGTCTGCGCTGCACCTGTGTCGATTTGGAACCGGAAGCAGCCCGCAACGATTCACTGCGTCTGCTCGCTCAGGAGCTCCGGGCCGGCGGGGGAGAGGCAGGACAGCCCACCGCCTTGCCGGCCACCGCGGTGATGTGGCGGGCGGGGCGGCGACTGGTCGCACGCCTGGTCCCGCTCCAGCCAGTGCCCACCCTGCAGCGAGCGCAGCCCGTCCGGCTGCACAGCACCGGCCAGTTGGCCTCGCTCGAATTTGTTGCGCTGCAGCGCACCCCCCCGCAGGCCGGCGAAGTCGAAATCCAGGTCGAAGCGGCCGGCCTCAACCTGCGCGACGTGCACCAGATCCTGGGGATGTCCGGCCCCTCACCCGCCCTGCTGGGGCTCGAATGTGCCGGGGTGGTGACCGCAGTCGGCGCAGGGGTCACCCACGTGGCGGTCGCCGACCGTGTCATGGGGATCGCCCGGTCACAAGGCACGCTGGCAGACTACACAATCCTGCCCGCCCAGGCGGTCTGGCCAGTGCCAGCCCAGCTGACGCTCCTGGAAGCAGCGACCGTCCCGCTGTCGTTCTTGACGGCCTGGTATGGCCTGGTCGAACTGGCCGGGCTGCGCGCGGGCGACCGGGTGTTGATTCACGCCGCAGCTGGCGGGGTGGGGCAGGCCGCAGTTCAGATCGCGCAGTGGATCGGGGCAGAAATTTTGGCGACCGCCAGCCCTGGGAAATGGCCGTTTTTACGCCAGCAGGGAGTCACAGCCCTGTTCAGCTCGCGCAACACCGATTTTGCCGACGCCGTACGGGCACAGACCGACGGACGCGGGGTGGATGTGGTGCTCAACAGTTTCAACGGCGAATTTATCGACGCCAGTTTTGCCGCGCTGGCCCAAGGCGGCCGCTTTGTGGAGATCGGCAATCTGGGCACCTGGACGCCCGCACAGGCTGCCGGACAACGGCCCGACGCACGCTATTTCACCTTTGACCTGGGCGAGCTCCTGACCTCCATCCCTGGGCTGGCTGGCGCGCTTTGGCAAAACGTGGCTGCCCACCTGGCCGCTGGCACGCTCCGCCCACTTGTCCAGACCACTTTTGCGGCCAACGCGACCGCCGCAGCCTTGCAGACGCTGCAGCAGGCACGCCATGTCGGTAAAATTGTCGTCGACTTCAGCGCGACCGCGGCCAGCCCGCTGCGGGCAGATGGCACCTACTTGATCACCGGAGGGCTGGGGGCGCTCGGGCTGGAAATTGCCAGCCAGCTGGTCAAGGAAGGGGCACGACACCTGCTGCTGGTCAGCCGCAGCGGGGGTGCGCGGCCAGCACGGCCGCTGGCCGCGCTGGCGGGCGCGACCGTCGAGCAGATCGCGCTCGATGTGGGAGAGGAAGCCGCAGTGCGGCAGCTGATCGAAAGCCTCCCAGCCGACAGGCCGCTGCGGGGGATCGTACACGCAGCCGGGGTGCTCGACGACAGCCCGGTCGCGACGCAGGACCCCAGCCAGCTGGCGCGCGTCCTGCATCCGAAAACGTTGGGCGGCTGGCACCTGCATTGCCTGACCCAGAGGTGCCCGCTCGATTTTTTTGTCTGTTTTTCCTCGGCGGCCGCCCTGTTGGGCACAGCGGGGCAGAGCAACTATGCCGCAGCCAACGGCTTCCTGGACGGTCTGATGGCGCAGCGACAGCAGCAGGGGCTGCCGGGCCTGAGCATCCAGTGGGGGCCCTGGGCAGGGGGCGGCATGGCGGCCGGGAAAAGCGGACATCTGCGGCGCCAAGGGCTGGGGCTGATCTCCCCAGCCCAGGGACGCCAGTTTTTCAGCCATCTGCTCGGTCAAGTGCCGCGGCTGCGGGCTGGCGGCGGACAGACCCACGGCGTGCTCCCGACCAGCGTCGCCGTGCTCCCAGGCGTCCAGCAGGGCACGACGCAGCCTGCTGCCCAACTCGGGTCAGCCCACCAGCCGATGCTGCATTTCGACCCCGCCCGCTACGCGCTGCTCGACGCCGAACAGCGCCGAGCACTGGTGGTCTCCATGCTCAAACAGACGCTGGCCACGATCGGCAGTTTTGGAGAGTCCCAGCTGGACAGCCGCCAGCACCTGCTGCAGATCGGCTTCGATTCGCTCATGGCCATCGAATGGCGCAACCAGATCAGCCGCCTCTTTGGCCTGACCATTCCGCTTTCGGCTTTTCTCGACCAGGGCACTATCAACGCCTTGGCCGATACGGTCGTTGCCGTGCTGGAGAGCCAACGTGCAGGGCCGCTCCCCCCAGAGCCCCCTCCCCCAGCAGCAGCAGAGGAGTTCACCGATCTGCCCCTCTCGGCTGGCCAGTGGGGCCTGTGGACCATCGACCAGCAGAGCCCTGGCAGCAGCGCCTACACCATTTCCGCCGCCTATGGGGTGAGGGGCCCGTTGAACCGCAGCGCGCTGCACACTGCACTCCAACAGCTTGTCGACCGACACCCCGCACTGCGCACCCGTTTCCTCGAAACCGACCAAGGCCCTGTCCAACGTGTCGTCGCCAGCCAGGAAGCTGTGGTCGAACAGATCGAAGGCATCGGCTGGACCTCTGAACAGATTCAGGCGACGGCCCAGGCGCTGCACAACCGTGGCTTTGACCTGGCAGAGGGACCGTTGTGGCGGGCGACCTTGCTCCGCCACGCCGACGAACAGCACACCTTGTTGTTTTCGGTCCACCACATCGTGAACGACGGCTGGTCGCTCTATCTGCTGGTCGACGAACTCTTTCTCGGCTACGAAGCTGCCCGGGCTGGCCGTCAGCCAGCACTGCCTCCGCTCCGCCACCACTACGCCGACTACCTCGCCTGGCAACAGCGGCTTCTGGCCGAGGAAGAGGAGCGGCTCTGGCATTTTTGGCAGACACAGCTGGCTGGAGAACTGCCTCTCCTGGAACTGCCCACCGATTTTCCAAGGCCCGCAACCCGCTCGCTGCGCGGGATCAGCCACCCCATCCGCTGTCCGGCTTCACTGGTCGAACAGTTGAAAGAGGTGGCGCTCAGCCAGGGGTGCACGCTCTACATGGTGCTGCTGGCAGCGTACCAGCTGCTGATCCACCGCCACAGCGGACAGGAGCAGGTGCTGGTCGGGCTGCCCACTGCGGGACGTGAACGACCCGAGTTTGAAGCGATCGCAGGCTATTTCACCGCGCCGGTCGTCCTGCGCACAACGCTCACCCGCTCGACAACCTTTGCCGAGCTGCTGGCACAGGTCAAAGCCAAGACCCTGGCGGCCTTCGACCACCAGGAATACCCCTTTGCACGTCTGGTCGAACGGCTCGGCCTGCAGCGCGACCCGAGCCGTGCGCCGCTGGTCGAGAGCACATTTGTGCTGCAAAAGCCCCACCGCAGCCAGTCACTCTTCTACAACGAGAACGAAACAGAACGTGCCGGGCTGCGGATCAAACCGCTTCGTCTGAGCATGCTGGCAGGGCAGGACGACATCGCGTTGGAGCTGTTCGAGCTGCATTCGCCTCTGCAGAGCGAGCTGGCCGGAGACTTCCTGGCCAACGCCGATCTCTTCAGCCCGGCGGGCCTGGCCCAGATCGCAGCCCGGTTCGTCCGGCTGCTCGAAGCGATCGGCGGCCAGGGGGCGCTGGCAAAACCTGCCAGCCAGCTGCCGCTGCTGCCCGCGGCCGAACAGCGTCAGCTGTTGGCCAGCTGGGAGCAGCCGCGCGGCCTCCAGCTGGCCGCGCAAGGCATCCACACGCTCTTCGAGGAGCAGGCGCTCCAGACGCCAGAGGCGGTCGCTGTGCTCTGCGAAGAGGGGCAGATCAGCTACCAGACGCTCGACGCACGAGCGAACCAACTGGCCCGCTATCTGCGTAGCTGTGGGGTGTGTGCGGAAAAAACCGTCGGGCTGTACATGGAACGGTCGCTGGAGATGGTGGTGGGGCTTCTGGCGGTGCTCAAAGCCGGGGGCTGCTATCTGCCGCTCGACCCAACCTATCCGCAGGAACGGATCGCGTGGATGTTGGAAGACAGCGCCACGTCGACCGTGCTGACCCGCACCGAAGCGACCGTGGCCGGGTATGCAGGCCGGGTGGTGCCGATGGCCTGTTTGGAGGCCGAGCTGGCCCTGTACAGTGCGGCCCCGCTGGCCGAGCCCACAGCCGCCGAGCAGCTGGCCTACGTGATCTACACCTCGGGCTCGACCGGTCTGCCGAAAGGGGTTCTGCTCACCCACGGCGGGCTGATTCACGCAATCCAGGCGCAGATCGAACTGTTTGAACTCGGCCCCACCAGCCGACTTTTGCAGATCGTCTCCTTCAGTTTTGATGTGGCCACCGGCGATGTATTTTTGGCGTTGTGTTCTGGGGCGGCGCTGCATCTGCCTGCGCCGACCCAGACTATGGCCGGCGATCTCTTGTGGGCTGAGCTCCACACACGCGCGATCAGCCACCTGCAGGTACCGGTTGCGGTGCTGGCCTCGCTGCCGACGGCGCCGCTGCCAGCCCTGACTTGTCTGGCGGTCGGCGGCGAAGCCTTGCCCGCCAGCCTGGTCAGAGAGTGGGCACCGGGCCGGAGACTGTTCAACGTCTACGGCCCGACCGAGTCCACGATCTCTGCCACCGCAATGCGCTGCACCGTGGAGATGCTCGACGAGGGCGGGCCACCGATCGGCCGACCCCTGCCCGGGGTCGGGGCGGTGATTCTGGACTCGGCGGGTGAACTGGTGCCCATCGGCGTGGTGGGAGAACTCTATCTCGGCGGGATCCAACTGGCACGTGGCTATTTGAATCGGCCTGCGTTGACCGCAGAACGTTTTGTGCACCATCCTGAGCTGGGACGCCTCTACCGCAGCGGGGATCGGGTGCGCTGGCGCCGCGAGGGCACAATCGATTTTATAGGGCGCACAGACCACCAGGTCAAGCTGCGCGGCTTCCGCATCGAGTTAGGGGAGATCGAGGCCGCCTTGTTGTCGGTCGATGGGGTGCAGGAGGCGGTCGTGGTGGTGCGGGAGGAGATTCCCGGGGACCGTCGGCTGGTGGCCTACTGGACAGGCCCCGCAACCCAGCACGAGCTGCGGAACCGGCTGGCGGCCAGCCTGCCTGGCTACATGGTGCCCGCAGCGTTCGTGCCGCTGGCCGCGCTGCCCTTGACCCCCAACGGCAAGATCGACCGGCCCGGCTTGCCGGCGCCCGCCTACGGCGACCAGGCAGCCAGCTTTGTGGCCGCGCGCACCCCTGTAGAAGCGAAGATGGCGGCGATCTGGGCCAGTGTGCTGGGGGTAGAGCGGGTGGGGGTGGACGATGATTTTTTTGCGCTGGGCGGCCATTCGCTGCTGGCGACCCAGATCGTCGCCCGCCTGCGCCAGGCCTTTGACGTCGAGCTTACAGTCAAACAGCTGTTCGCACACCCCAGCGTGGCAGCACTCGCCGACTGGGTGGAACTTGGACAACTTTTGAAACGTGGAGAGCCACCTGCTGCAAACCAGAGCGGGTACAGCGAGGGCAGACTATGAACGCAACACGTGACCTGTTACGCCAGCTGCGCGATCTGGGGCTCCTCTACACAGCGCTGAGTGCACACCAATCCCCGACACTGCCACCGCTGCCGATTCAGGCGCAAGTGGCTGAGCAAGGGGTCGTTTGGGAGGAACGGCTGCTGGGAGTGTGTTCCTTGAGCGATGTCAAGACCGTGCAAGCTAGTCTGCAAGAACGATTGGACAAAGCAGAAGCGGCGCCAGGCCAATTGACGCCCGCTCGGCAATGGGGGAAACGTCAAATCAAGGAGAAAGGCACTTTGCTCGCTGCGATTGAGCGCATCAAATTGAGTGAACGCCGAGTCAACACATCTTTCGCGGCGACCTGCGCAGGCGACTCCCTGAGTTCAT
>CAIOHJ010000210.1 GCA_903858085.1 uncultured Chloroflexota bacterium | reverse complement strand
GAACCTGGCGGGGCAGCCAAGAGGCACCGCCGCGCTGGCTGGGCCCGGGAGAGCTCCCCATTCCGCTCAAACCGGGCCAGAGCTGGATCCAGGTTGTCCAACAGATCCCAGACATTGCATATCAGTGAGCGTGGCCGGCGGGGAAGCGTGCTGTCGGCAGGATGATGCATCGTCAAGAAAGCAGAAACCAGGATGATTCAACCCAATCCGCAAGCGCAGCGGGCAGCCCGCCGCCGCAGTGTTCAGTGGGCCAGGATTTTGTGGCTGGCGATGGCCAGCCTGCTTTTGTGGCCTTTCGCAGCCCCTGTTGTCGCGCAGACCCCTGGCACCTCCTATGGGGTCCGTCCGGGCGATTCGTGGACCAACCTGTCGGCGCGCACCGGGATTTCGATTGAGGCGCTGCAGGCCGCCAACCCGGGGGCTGTACGCGAGAGCGGCTGGTTGATCGTCGGCGAAACACTTGTTCTGCCAGGGCCGACCGCACTGCCGCCGACTGCACTGCCGGAAGCAGCTGCAAGCCAGGAAGAAGCTGCTGTTCAGACCTACCAGGTGCAAGCGGGCGAGTCCTGGAACAGCGTCGCTCAAAAATTGGGGGTCAGCGCCGATCTGCTGCGGGCTGCCAATCCGCAAGCGGTGCGGGCTGGTCTGGTGCTCTACCGAGATGAAATTTTGATCGTTCCAGCGGCCAATCCCCCAGCCTCCAGCCCAGCATCCCCTGCGGCGGCGGAAACCCCGGCCCCTGCCGAAGAACCGTCTGCCGAAGAGCCGTCTGCCGAAGAGCCGTCTGCCGAACCGACGGCGAACTGCCCCGAGCTCTGGATCGACTATCCTGGCCGGGTCGAGGAGGGGTTGACGAAGCCAGACGGGCTGGCGGCGATGCTGGCCCTGCTGCGTGGCTGCGCTGTGCTGGACGAAGAAAATACGCGCAGCGGCGACTGGAACGGAGACGGCAGCCCGGATTGGGCGCTGGTGCTGCGGGTCGACAGCGAGGAGGCTGTGCCCGCCGAGAGCGAGCTGCTGGTGGTGATGAGCGTCGGCGAACAGGCCGAATTGAGTTATCAGGCACGCCCTGCCGGCCAGGTGACGATCCTGGCGGCCAGCGATATCAACCTGGACCAACAGCCTGATCTGCTTTGGGTGGATACGACCTGTGGCGCCAACAGCTGTTTTGACACTGTTCTGGTGCGCAGCTGGGATGGGGAGAAGTGGGTTGACTGGAGTCAAAGCTCGATGGTGATGGCCTACGCTGAGGTCAAGCTAGACGAGAGCAGCGCTGTCGGGCAGGGGCGTGAGATTGTTTTGCAGGGCGGCGAATATGGCGGCAGCAGCGCTGGTCCCCAACGCGCACGCACAGAGCTCTGGGGCAGCCTCGACGGCGCGCCCTACAGCCTGCTGGAGACGGTCTATGCTGCCAGCGACTGTCTTTATTTCAAGGTGTTGGATGCCAACGCAGCCCTGTTGCAGTCCTCTGAGGCTGGATTGGAACTGGCGCGCGAGCTGTACAGCCAGGCTGTGGTCAGCCGCACGCTGCGCCCCTGTGGCCAGCGGGACAACGAGCTGGTCGAGCTGCGCAGTTTCAGCCTGTTTCGTTTGGCACTGGTCCACGCCTATTCTGGAGACGCTGACCAGGCTGCTGCCACTGTCGACCAGCTGAAGGAGGCATTTGCCGATTCACTCTATCTCGGGCTGGCAGAGGCATGGTGGTCAGCGTTTTCTGCGAGTGGGGCTGCGGAGAGCGCCTGTGCTGCCGCCACTGCCTATGCGGAGGCCAATCCGCTCACCTTTGAGGCGCTTTCTGACTACGGCTATGCCAATCCAAGCGTGACAGCGGCCGACCTGTGCCCTCTGCTCGACCTGCCAGAAGCTGCCGTCGAGGAGGGCGCTGTGGGCGGTGAGCCGGTGGCTGTGCGCAGCGAACTGACCCCGTTGTTGACGTTGACGGCGACCACAGCCCTGCTTCCGGCACCGTCCGTCCCCGGACAGGCCGGCGAATTGCCTGACTGCCCGGCTACGCTCGACGGCTATGCGGCGGCGCTGCCTGCTGTGCTGTCGCTGGCAGAGGGGGACTCGCTGATTGTCGAGACCTGGCTACGGCTGTGTGATGGGATGACCGACGAGCGCGGCGGGATGCGGCTTGCCGATTTCAACGGGGACGGCCGCGAGGATGCCTTGTTTCTGCCCACGATCGTCAGCGACCTGGGCTATGGGCCGGGAGGAGCGCAGGGGGCTGTGCTCCTCTATCATGCTGCGGCAGAGGGCAGCTACACGCTGGTCTATTCGCCGGAGATCTATGGGGAGCCCAGGCTTCTGGCGGTCGACGACCTGAACGGAGATTCGCGTGTCGAGCTGGCCTGGAGTGTGACCGGCTGCTCCACCTTCTGTGTGCAGGAGATCCAGATAGTTGGCTGGGACGGCAAGGTCTATCGGCCGGCCATCGAACCGGGGGCAGCCATCGTGGAGGGCAGCGCAGAATTTGTGGCTGCTGTGTCTGGCCCAGGTCAGGGACAGCAGCTGCTGTTGACCGGCGGGGTGAGCGGGACTCCTGAGGGAGGGCTTCCGATCGAACACAGCGAGATCTGGCAGAGCGTGGACGGGGGGCCTTTCCAGCGGATCCAGTGGACCTATGATCGTGGGAACGAGAATGCTGGCTGTCTGGGGTTGCGGCTTGTGGAGGCCGATGTTGCCTTGCAGGCTGCAAGCGTCACCGGCTATGCACCGGCGATTGAACTTTACCAGGCTGCTCTCGCCCCGACCGCAGAGGCCTGTTCGATCTATGGGATTCCCGCCTCGGAAGAGAGGACGTTGCTGCAGGGGCTGGCCCGTTTCCGTCTGGTGCAGTCGCTGGTTTTGGATGGGCAGGAGGAAGGGGCTGCGGCTGTGCTGGCTGAGCTGGAGCAGAGCCAGCCGGGGAGTGCTTACAGCAGGGCAGCGGCGGGCTGGCTGAAGGCGTACGACGAAGAAGGCGACGCCGAGCTGGCCTGTGCTGCGCTGCAGCCGTTGTTTGATCGAGAGACCCTGACCTGGCAGATCACCGACCATTTTGGCTACAACCACCCGGCTCTGGCGCCAGAAGAGATCTGTTTTGTCCCGGCTGTCGAGCGCGAGTAACGATGGAGAGCGTGAGCAGAGCGCGGAGCAGGCAGGGGGGATGGCTGCAGGAGGGCTATCTCAGGGCCCAGGAGCATCTGTTTGCGCCACAGCCGCTGGTGCGTTCGGGTGCATTGGGGCTGCTGTTGTTGGCCGGTACGCTGCTGAGCACGCTGGGGATTGGGATTGCGGGCCCGGTGGTGGCGTTGGTGGCTGCGGCGGCGATCATTGGCCTGGCTTTGATTCTCAATGATACGCACTGGGGCTTTGTGGCGCTGTGTGGCGTGCTCTTTCTGCTTCCGTTTGCCACCCTGCCTTTTTCGATCGGGTTCAAGCCCACGTTTCTGGATCTGGCGCTGGCTGCGCTTTTTTTTGTCTGGCTGTTCAAGTGGATTGTCGGCTGGCAGGAGGACTTTGTGGGCTCCCCGCTCGGCCTGCCGGTGCTGCTTTTTTTGTTGATGGCGCTGTTCAGTTTTGTCCTGGGGCTCTCCCATAGCCCGGCCAATGCCTTTTTGTTGCGTCGTTTTTTGGAGATCTTGATCGGGGTTGCGCTGTTTTTTGTGGTGGTCAACACGGTGCGCAGCGAAGCAGAGGCCTTCTGGGTTTCGCGCTGGGTGCTGCTGGCTGGCTGGGGGGCGGCTGCGGTGGCGGTTCTGTTTTATCTGCTGCCCCAGGAGAGAACGGTCTGGATTCTGGACCAGCTGGCGCGCTTTGACTATCCGGGGGGAGCGGGTGCGCTGCGTTTTATTGAGGATGACCCCAACGGCACCTTGCGGGCGATCGGAACTGCGGTTGACCCCAATGTGTTGGGGGGGATGATGATCTTGGTGGCTGCGCTGCTGTTGCCCCAGCTGGTCTCCAGCCGCCCGCTGTTGCCGCGCTGGCTGACGCTGGGGATGTGGCTGACTGCGGTGCTGGCCCTCTATCTGACCTACAGCCGATCGGCGCTGCTGGGGCTGGCCTCTTCGCTGGTGTTGCTGGCGCTCCTCAAGTACCGCCGGCTGATCCCGTTGGGGGTGGCTGGCCTGCTCTGTTTGCTGCTGCTGCCGGTGACCCAGGAGTACGTGGCCCGGCTGCTGGAAGGATTTGCCGGCCAGGACCTGGCGACCCAGATGCGTTTTGGCGAGTACAAGGATGCGTTGATTTTGATCGGACGTTATCCTTTCTTTGGGGTTGGTTTTACAGGCACGCCCGACCTCGATCTCTATCTGGGGGTCAGCATGCTTTACCTGATCATCGCCGAAACGATGGGAGGGGTGGGGCTGGCGATCTTTGTGGCGGTGCTGGCTGTTTTTTTTGTTCTGGTGAAGCGTGCCTGGCAGCGTACGCTGGACGATCGCATGGAGGCGCTGCTGCTCGGCTACACGGGGGCTGTGGTCGGTGCCCTGGTCAGCGGGATATTCGACCACTACTGGTTCAACCTGACCTACCCGCACATGGCCGTCCTGTTTTGGCTTTACGTGGGGATGGCCACTGCGGTGACCCTGGCGGCCAGCCCGGCTGTGGGCAGGAAATGACGAGACAGATGGACATCACGTTGTCCGCATCGAAGGAGGGGACGATGACAACCACACAAAATGAATTTGGCTCAATCACCTTGGATCCAGCCCCGCCGGTTTCTGAACAGGGGCTGACGCGCGGGCGTCGACCCGAGTGGCTGCGCGTGCGTGCCGCCGACAGCCCCAAATATCGCGAACTGACCGCACTCTTTCGTGGCCAGCGCCTGCACACGGTCTGTGAAGAGGCGATGTGCCCCAATATTGGCGAATGTTGGGGCCGCGGCACAGCCACCTTTTTGCTCATGGGGGATACCTGCACCCGTTCCTGTGGGTTTTGCAAGATCAAGACTGGCCGTCCGGGGATGCTGGACCCGGATGAGCCGCGCCGTGTCGCCGAGTCGATCCGTGCGATGGGGCTCAGCCATGCTGTGTTGACCAGCGTCAACCGCGACGAACAGTCCGACGGCGGGGCGTGGGTCTTTGCCGAGAGCTTGTTCTGGATTCGCCAGCTGGTGCCCGGCTGTACGGTTGAGGTGCTGATCCCGGATTTCAAGGGGGACTGGCCGGCGCTCCAGGTGGTCATGGACGCACAGCCCGAGATTCTCAACCACAACACGGAGACGGTCCCCCGCCTCTACCGCACCGTGCGCCCGCAGGCCCGGTATCTGCGCACGCTGGAACTGCTCCAACGTGCCCGGCAGATGGACAGCGAGGCGCTGACCAAGTCAGGGATCATGGTCGGGCTGGGAGAGAGCTGGGAGGAGATTTTGCAGGTCATGGATGACCTGCGGGCCCATGAGGTGGACATCATGACGATCGGCCAGTATCTGCAGCCCAGCCGTTTTCATCTGCCGATCGTGCGTTACTATACGCCGGACGAGTTTGCACGGCTCAAGGAAGAAGGGGAGGCGCGCGGTTTCAAGTGGATGGAGAGTGGCCCGCTGGTGCGTTCCAGCTACCATGCCGATGGACAGGCCCACCTCAGCCCGCGTTTTCCAGCAGCCCAGCGGGCAGCGTCCACAGGTTTGCTGTGACCCCTGGTGCAGCGTTGGGGGCCCGCTTGCTCAGCCATTTCGAGCAGCGCTGTGACGAGCTGCTTGCTGCGATCGGCTTGTTGGTCACCCAGGAGACCCCCAGCCACGACAAGGGGCGGCTCGACGCCTTTGCCAGCCTGCTGGCGGGGCGCCTGGAGGCTGCTGGCGCAGCGGTCGAGCTGATTCCCCAGCCGGAGCAGGGCAACCATCTGTTGGCTCGCTTTGTGCACGGCAACGACACCCAGCCGCCGGCGCTGGTTCTTTGCCACTACGACACTGTCTGGCCTGTGGGCTCTTTGGCGACCCATCCCTTCCGTGTGGAGGGGGGCAGGGCCTATGGGCCGGGCATTTTTGATATGCAGAGCAGCCTG
>CAIOHJ010000209.1 GCA_903858085.1 uncultured Chloroflexota bacterium | reverse complement strand
TAGGGGGGCTGCATCAGACGGGCCGACTCCTGGCTCCGCCACCGCCACAACGCTCTTTGCAGCCCCGTGTAGCGATCCGCCCCCTCGCTGCCCACGCTTGCCTCCGCTTCGTCTGCATGCCCCGGGTCGTAGAGGGCAGGCAGGGCCAGATCCGGGTGGTCGGCCAGCCAGTTCTCCGCCTCAATGCGCCCGCGCAGCGTGGGGGCCAGCACGGGGTAGCCCTGGCGGGTATAGAGCCGCAGCAGATTTTGTTCGACCAGCTCGTCGATATAGCTCAAGACCATGCTCTCCCCCAACGCCTTGAGCGCGCCGTGGTGGCGTGCTTTCTGCGACTGCACCGGCGCACGCAGAGAGCCCGTCAGGATCCGGGCCAGCCCGCTCCGCCCCACCGGCATCGGCAGACTGGCCAGGCAGTCGATCACCAGCGGCTCGATCTCTACATCGTCCGGCATCAGCAGTTCCACCCTCTCCGGGTGGGGAAGAGAAGGCCTGACCCCAGTACAGCTGTCACAGACCGCACAGCGGGCCCGGGGGGGGCTTCCAAAGTAGGAGCTGAGATAGCCATGCCGACAGCCATCGGTCGTGGCATAGCCGATCATCTCGTCGATCCGTCGCTGGCGCCCCACGTCGGTCTCTGCCAACAGCCGATTCAACCGCTGTCCAAAATCAGCCGGCTCTTCCGGCAGTTCAATCCAGAGGGCACGCCGGCCAAAACGGAGGCTGAGGGCCCCGCAGCCCTGCCAGTCCAGCAACCGCGGCTCGCACTCTGTCTGCTCCCAACGCATGAAGGCAGCGATCTGGGCGGTCGCAAAGGTCGCCGACTGCTCCTGGCCCAGCTGCAGCCCCCGCAGCAGCCGGGCCAGGCTGCGATCCGCCAGCTCGGTCGGGCCGAGCGGGCCTTGCACACGGATCTCCACCTCGGTCGGCAGGTCAAACCCACGGCGCAGCAGCCCGGCCCGCTCCAGCAGGCTGACGGCCACACGCAGCTCGGTCTCGTCGCTGTTCAAAATCTGCACAAGACGACGCAGTTCCACCGTGCCAGCCGCCGGCAAAGAACCAGGCACCGTGATGCGTCCCTGGGCTGGCTGGGGCTGTTCGGCGCCAGCGGCTTCGCCCGCAGGAGCGATCGCCACCTTCAGCTGGGCAGCGATCGCGGCGTAGACCGACCGCAGATCGAGCACGCTCTGCTGGTCCGCCCGTGCCCAGCGGCGCAGGTTGGCCCAGTCGTTGTGGTTGTAAAAAAGCAGCCCCTGGCTGGGCAGCCCATCCCGCCCGGCACGGCCGACCTCCTGGTAGTAGGCGTCGAGGCTGCGTGAAGGATGGAAATGGACGATGAAACGGATGTCTGGTTTGTCGATGCCCATTCCAAACGCCACGGTGGCGACGATCACGCGCGTCTGGTTTTGCATGAAGCGGTCCTGGATCGGCGCTCGCAGCGCCAGCCCGGCATGATACGCCTCGGCGCTGACCCCGGCCCGGCGCAACGCCAGGGCCACCGATTCGGCCCGCGACCGACTGTTGACATAGACAATGCCGCTCCCCTCGCTGCGCGCCACATAGTCGAGCAGCGCCACCAATTTCTGGTCGTCGTTGTGAAATTGCAGGGAAGAAAGATGCAAATTGGGTCGAAAAATGTCGAGGACGATCACCTTGGGCAGGTGCGCAGCCCCCTTCTGGCTGCGATCGCTGAGGGTCTCGGCGATCTCATCGCGCACCTGGGGCGGAGCTGTTGCGGTCACAGCCAGCGCTGGCGGGTTGCCCAAGGCCAGGCGCGCTGCGCCGATGAAGAGGTAGTCGGGCCGGAAATCGTGCCCCCACAGGCTCACACAGTGGGCCTCGTCGACGACAAAGAGATCAAGGCCGGCCCGGCGCAGCGCATGCAAAAACGCATGCTGGCGCAGCCGCTCCGGCGCAGCGTAGACCAGCTTGTACTCGCCGCGCGCCACAGCCTCCAGCCGCTGCGCCAGCTCACGCTCGTCCAGGCTGCTGTTCACCAGCACAGCACGCCCCTGGAGCCCCCGCGGCAACCCTTCCACCTGGTCCTTCATCAACGCAATCAACGGGCTGATCACCAGCGTGGTGCGCGGCAGCAGCAGCGCTGGCAGCTGATAGCAGAGCGATTTCCCACCGCCCGTCGGCATGACCATCAAAGCCGACTGGCTGCGCAGCCAGGCCAGCGCGATCACCTCTGCCTGCCCTTCCCGCAAAAGCAGATGGCCAAAATGCCGGATCACCGCCAGCTGGACCTGCTGCCGCTCCGGTTCGGTCAGCTGGACGCTCTCCAGCCCGGTCTGCTGGCGATAAAAGGCGACCGGGTCCTTTTGCAGCAGCGCCGCAGCCCCGCAGAGCGGTGCCAGCGCGAGCCGCAGCTGGGCCAGCTCCTGCTGCTGGCGGTGCTGCAGCTCGCGCTGGACCGAATGGGCTGTCTCTTGTTTGCCCAGCTGGCCTGCCAACTCGCCCAACAGCACCAACGAGTCCCGATCGAGCCCGACCGGGATCCCCCCACCCAGCTGGTGCCACTGTTTCTCGGCCAGCTCGTGCTGCTGCTGGAGCAGAGCCAGCTGGGTCAGCCGGAGCATCGCCGCCAGATCGTAGGGGCTGGCTTGCAGATAGAGCGCCAGCACAGAGGCGGCCTCCGCAAACGCGCCCGCCGCCATCCACACCTCCCCCGCCGCCACCACAGCCTCCACCGTGCGGGGGTAGGTGCGGGCCAGCTCGGCAGCCACCCGGCAGGCATCCTCGCGGCGCCCCAACGCCAACAGCGCGCGCGCTTCGAGCGACTGCGAAGTCGCCGTCGTGTTGCGCCGCTGCCTGCGCTCGATCCACTCCAGCGCACGCAGCGGCTGGCCAGCAGCCAGACAGGCGCAGGCCAGATAATCCAACAGGCCAGGACGTGGGCCGTGACAGAGACGCAGCTGCTCGGCCACCTCGATCTGCTCCGCCGGTTCCCCCCAGCGCTGCAAATACCCCAGCAGCTGCTCCCGCAGTTCGAGCGGCAGCCCCCCCAGGCTGGCTGGCGACAGCTGAATCTCTACAGTCACCTTCGCACTCACCGCCCCTCCGTCCCCTGCATCGCTCCCGTTTCTGCCCGCATCGACCTTCTGCATTCTTTCACCAGAGTTTGGCACTCCTCCCAGGCTATCAGTATAATTCATAGAATTGCTCTAAAAGAATCAACCCACAATCTATACGCAGAGAATGAGCACAACGGCAACAACGGTGAATGTATTTCAAGCGGGTGGCCCAGCCGGCGACCAGATCGGTTTCGCGGGCAGCACAGCCACCTTTTCGGTGGAGAACGCTGGGAACATCGCGCCCCAGCTCCCTGTTCCAGCCACCTGTTCCAGCCACGGCACGAGAAAGTGAGTCTTGATATGACGCGAGTCTTCGTCACCGGCATGGGGGCCTTGACCCCGATCGGCAACGATGTGTCCACCTTCTGGCAGAACCTGCTGGCCGGTCAGTCCGGCGCAGGGCGGATCGCCGCCTTCGACACAGGAGACATGCCCCACAACATCGCCTGTGAAGTCAAAGACTTTGACCCGACTGCCTACATCGACCGCAAAACTGTCCGGCGTATCCATCGTTCGTCCCAGCTGGCCCTCGCTGCCGCCCGGCAGGCGATCGCCGACGCCAGATTGACGATCGACAGCCAGAACGCCGAACGCGTCGGTGTTCTGATGGCGACCGGCGGCGGCGGCATCACCGAGATCGAAAACGGCACGCTCGACATCGTCCGCAAAGGCTGGCGTGCGGTCGGCCCGTTTGTGGTGCCCAGCGCCATGCCCAACGCAGTCTCCTGCATCATTTCGATCGAGGTCGGCGCCAAAGGGCCGGTCATGACCAGCACAGCAGCCTGCGCCAGCGGCCACTATTCGGTGATCGAAGGCTACCACTATCTGCAGCGGGGCGAAGCCGACGTCATCATCGCCGGCGGTGCCGAGTCGCTGCTGTCGATGTTGACGATGGCAGCGTTTGGCCGCATGGGCCCCCTCTCCAGCCGCACCGACGACCCCGAACACGCCTGCCGCCCCTTCTCGGTCGACCGCGACGGCTTCGTCGCCGGCGAAGGCGCTGCGTCGCTCATCCTAGAGACCGAAGAACACGCCCGCGCCCGCGGGGCCACACTCTACGCCGAGGTGCTCGGCGGCAAACTGACCGGAGATGCCTATCATATCACCGCGCCCGAACCCCAAGGAGACGGCGCAGCCCGCGCCCTCAGCGGCGCGCTGCAGATGGCCCGACTCAAAGCAGAGGAGATCGACGTGGTGATGGCGCACGGCACCGGCACCGTGCTCAACGATATCAGCGAAGCGATCGCCCTCAAACGCGCCTTCGGCGCCGCCGCCCACCGCCTCAAAATCACCAGCCTCAAAAGTATGGTCGGCCATGCCCTCGGCGCCGCCGGCGCCGAATCCGCAGTCGCCGCTGTCTGCGCGCTGCGCCACGGGATCGTCCCGCCGACAATCAACTATACCCCAGACCCCGCCATCGACCTGCACATTGTCGGCAACCAGCCCGAACGGGTCGTCGCACGCCATGCGATTGTCAACGCCTTTGGCTTCGGCGGCCAGAATGTCGTCGCTGTCTTTGGCCGGGTCGACCCAGAACCGTGACCTGGCCGGCTCAGCCCTGCTCCCAGGGCTGAGCCAGCACACACCCGGCAGAAGGTCAACGCGGAATCCCAACAGCATACTCCGGCCACGCCAACACAAAACCCAGCTCCTCGCTGAGCAGCCGCTGAAACTCCGCCAGCCGAGCAGGGGTGTTGCGAATCTGACGAGGCGTCAGACCCAAAATCAGCGCCTGCGCAGCGACCGCACCCGCCGCTTCGCCCAGAGTCCATTCGACCGGATGCAGACGGTAACAACCGTTCGTGATGTGGGTGACCCCCAGATTCTTGCAGGCAGGCAGCAAATTCTCCACACGCTGCGGCAACAACGCCCCCAACGGGATTTGAAACGGAAAACTGCTGATGTCCACATAGGTGCGCAAAGCAGTGCTGGGATGCAGGTCGATCCGATAGCTGCCCACCCCGACGCTGTCCACAAACCGCTCGGCACGATCCAGCCCAGCCTGCCGTCGCTGCTCGACGCCGACATGCTCTTCTAAAACGGTGAACTCCGCCTGGATCCGGCGCGCCTCACGGACATACACCGCCTTGGCCAGCCCATCGCGGGTGCCAACCACATCATGCCGCAGCCGCAGACCCGGGTAGCCGTAGCCGCCGTCGTGGCGCGGGGCTTCGGTCTGCATCCAGTAGAGAAACGAAAGACTCAGCTGCCGACAGGCTTCCAGATTCTGGGCCTTCTGCTCCGCCGTGACCCCCACCAACGGGCCCAGCCAGTAGTCGATCTGTGGCCAGTTGACCAGGGTGATGTCGCTGGGATAGCGCCCGTCGGCATACTGTTTGCGACAAAAAATTCGGCGGTACTGCCAGAAATCAGCAACCTCTGCCGACGCTGTCGAACCCGCAAAGAGCGCCAGATGGCGAGGCGCCAACGTGATCGGGTTCACATCCAGCCAGCCCAGCTGCCTGCCCGGCCAAAAACTCGCCTGATAGTCACGCCAGAACGCATACTGGGCAGGACGCTCGATTCTCTGCTCCTCCCCCTCCAGATGGTCAACAGCAAAACACCAGGTGACCGCCTGCTGGTCGAGCGGGTCCGCATCGCCCGCCAGCGCGTGCAGCTCCCCCGTCTGCGCTTGATTCTCGGCGCCGACCACATGCTCCACCTTGGCCAGCTCGAGCAGATCCCCCAGCTCGGTCGCATCGAGCACATAGGCCGCCCGACAGACAACCTGGCCGCCGCGCTCGTCCTGCAAAGTCACTGCACGGAGAAAATCGCCGTCCAGCTCAACAGCCACCGGGCGATGGCAGAGCAGCAGATCGACCTGGCGGCTGGAACGGTAGGGAGCCAACAGCTCTTCGATCACAGCCAGGGCGACACGCGGCTCGTGACAGAGGGGGCTGACAGTGCCAAGCCCAGGGTTGAGGTGGAGTGCACCGAGCGCACGGCGGTTGAGCGGATAGTTGCGCCGGTAGTACTCCCGGATTTTGGCACGCAACAGACGATAGGACGCAGTGCAGCCGGTCGCTTCGATCCAGGGGTGTTCGTCGGGCGGCACCGCCTGGGCGGTCAGCTGCCCCCCCAGCCAGTCGGTCTCTTCGGTCAACACCACGGTGCGCCCCAGCTGCAGCGCCGCCAGGGCAGCCGCCACCCCCCCCAGCCCCCCCCCCACAATCAACAGATCGCTGGTTCGCTCTTGGATCGGTTGTCCAGACATACCGGCCTCCCAGGTTTGTGTTCGGTTTGCCATGGAAAAATTTATGGCACGCTGTTGCAGAGCCGATTCAGAACAAAAAGAGGAGTTTCCGTTGAGACGCCCCCCCTTACGGAGCGTGTAGACGCTGCAGAAAGGAAAACAATGTCGGCTCGCCGATCTCCTGCAGCTCGTACCTGACCCGCAGCGCCGGCGGGTCGATGTGGAGCAGCCGACGCAGGTCAATGGGCGTTGCAATCAGCACGACCTCCGCTGGAACCTGCCGGATCGTCGCTTCCAGATCCGCGATCTGCGCGTCGCTGTACCCCATGGCTGGCAGAACCGGCCCCATGTGCGGGTATTTGGCCAGGGTCTCGGCCAACGAGCCGACCGCATAGGGACGCGGGTCGACCAACGCCGCAGCGCCGTAGCGCCGGGCCGCCACCCAGCCCGCCCCATACGGCATTCCCCCGTGGGTGACCGTCGGGCCATCTTCGACCACCAAAACACGCTTCCCGCGCAGGAGGGCCCCCTGCTCGACAACGATCGGGCTGGCAGCGTCGATCACAGGGGCCGACGGGTTCAGCTGAAAGGCAAGAGCTCGCGCCTGCTCCACCTGCTCGAACGAGGCGGTCTCGACTTTGTTGAGCACAAACAGATCGGCGCGGCGCAGATTGACCTCACTGGGAAAGTAGCGCACACCATGGTCTGCCCGATGGGGGTCCAACACCACAACCCACAGATCCGGCCGTACAAACGGCAGGTCGTTGTTGCCCCCCTCCCAGATCAACACATCGGCCTCTGCTTCCGCCAGGCGCAAAATCTGAGCATAGTCGATGCCAGCATAGACGACGTTGCCGGCAATCAGGTGAGGCTCATACTCTTCTCGTTCCTCGATCGTCGCATGCTGCGTGTCCAGATCCGCCAGAGAAGCAAAACGCTGAACCGCCTGCGCCGTCAGGTTGCCGTAGGGCATCGGATGGCGAATGACGACAATGCGCTGCCCCATCCTGCGCAGATCGCGCGCGATCGCCCGACAGCTCTGGCTTTTGCCCGCCCCAGTCCGTGTCGCACAGACAGCCACAACCGGTTTCGCCGCTGCCAACATCGTCTGCTCCGGCCCCAACAGCCAAAAACTGGCGCCCGCTGCCATCACACGGGCACTGGTGTGCATCACATGCTCGTACGAAACATCGCTGTAACTGAAAAGCACAAGATCGACCTTGCTCTCGACGATCAGCCGCTCCAGCTGCTCCTCGGCAAGAATCGGAATGCCAGCCGGGTACAAAGGACCCGCCAGGCTGGAGGGATAGTGGCGGTTTTCGATGTAGGGAATCTGGGTCGCTGTAAAGGCAACGACCGTGTAGTTCGGGTTGTCCCGAAAGAACACATTGAAGTTGTGGAAATCTCGCCCGGCTGCCCCCAGAATCAACACCCGCTGTGTCATCATACGGCGACCTTTCTTGTCCAAACTTGCCCGGCAGAAGGTTTGCTCCTCGCTCTGTCCTATTGTATCCTAAAAAACAGTCAAGTGCATGCGTTCTCCGGTCCCAGATACCGATGCCCGATCTGAAACATGCCGCAGCCCAACAGGCCGCAGCCCAACACGCCACAGCCAACAGCCCAAAACCCTGCGTTGGCAAAAACAGGGATTGAACCGCTGATGTCAGCTTCCACTGCCTGGTGGCAGACCACGATCTTCTACCAGATCGACCCACACAGTTTCCAGGAGCGCAACCAGGATGGCACCAGCGCCCTGGCGGGGATTTCCC
>CAIOHJ010000208.1 GCA_903858085.1 uncultured Chloroflexota bacterium | reverse complement strand
CTCAAGCGCGCCACCGATCTCTGGGAACAGAACCGTCAGCCCGAAGCCTATTTCCGGCTGCTGGCTCCTGACTTCACGCCCCAACCGGCCTACACCACGCTGCGCGCCTTTGCTCAGCGCTGGAATGAGCGGCCATGAGCGTGGCAGGGGCACGCAGAGGATTGAGCAGGAGGGGGCTCCATCGTACCGCACTGCCGTGGGTGGGGGCTGTGCTGGTGCTGGCTGCAGCGCTGCGTTTCTACCAGCTGGATGTTTCGTCGTTGTGGAACGACGAAGGCAATTCCTGGGCGATGCTGGCCCGCTCGTACCGCCAGATTGCCGCCGCTGCCGCCGCCGATATTCACCCGCCTGGCTATTACTGGTTGCTCAAGCTCTGGTCGACCCTGTTTGGGACGAGCGCGGCAGCGATGCGCGGGTTGTCTGCCCTGCTGGGGGTGTTTTTGGTCGGGCTGGTGGCGGCCCTGGCCCAACGCGGTGCCGGAAGACAGGTTGGCTGGAAGGGCTATCCGCTGCTGGCTGCCTTTTGTGCGGCACTCAATCCCTTTCAGATCTACTACAGCCAGGAAGCACGCATGTATCTCCTGCTCGCTGTGGAGGGGGCAGGGCTGGCCTGGGCAACCTATGGGTTGATGGGCAGCACACCGGGGCGGCCAGGGTGGTGGAGTCATGCCCTGGCCTTTGTAGGGTGGGGGGTGGCTGGGTTGTGGACCCATTACAGCTTTCCAGTGCTGCTGCTGTCGGCCGGGGTGGCGTGGAGCGTCGACTGGGTCGGTGCGCTGCGGCGGAAAGAGCCAGAGGTCAGGGCCAGGGGAATCGGGTACGCCAGTTTGAACCTGATCGTGCTGGCTGCATTTTTGCCGTGGCTGCCGATTGCGGCGGATCGTCTGCTCAACTGGCCGCGCGCCGGAGAAAGCAGCGGGCTGGTGGCTGGCCTTGAATTGACCTTGCGCACTTTGCTGTTTGGCCCGCTCCGGGCTCTGCCAGAGCCGCTGTGGCCCTGGCTGGCGCTGACTGCCGGGCTGCCGCTGGCCGGCTGGGTCGCTCTGCGCCACAATCTGCGGTTGGCGGTGTTGGCGCTCTGTGGGTGGCTGCTGCCGGTCGCGATGATGTTCGGGCTGGGGCTGTTTACCGACGCGTTTCTCAAGTTTTTGCTGGTAGCCTCCCCTGCCTGGTGCCTGCTGGTGGCAGCCGCCCCATGGCTCGGAGGGCAGGTCAGCCGCCAAGGAGGAAGGGTACTTTTGCTCGGTCTGCTCTTGTTTGTAGGGGCGGCCGCAGGGGCTGTTTTGCCTGGCTATTACACCACTCCAACTGTCCGCGACAACTATCAGGGGATCGCCCGCTACCTGGCGGCGGTCGGAGATCGGCAGCGCGACCTGGTGGTCTTGAATGCCCCGGGGCAGCAGGAGGTCTGGCGCTACTACGACCCGGGCCTGCCTGTGCTGGCGCTGCCCCAGCAGCGTCCCTCCGACCCGGCTGCTGTGGAAGCAGCGCTGCAGCAGGCCACCGTGGGCCGCCGCCAGGTCTATGCCCTGTTTTGGGCCACTGTGGAGGCGGATCCCGAGCAGCAGGTCGAGCGCTGGCTGGATCTGCATGCGTTCAAGACGCTGGACAGCTGGCAGGGGGCGCTGCGTTTTGTCGTGTATGCGTTGGCCGACGACCTCCAGCCGGTGCACAGGGCGCCTGTGCGGTGGGAAAACGGCATTGTGCTCACCGGTATCGAGCAGGCAGGGCATCTTCCGCAGCAGGTCGAGCCAGGCAGCGCCGCTTTGGTACGGCTCTGGTGGACGACCGAGCAGCCGCTGGATCGACGGTACAAAGTGAGCCTGCAACTGCTGGATGGGAGCAACCAGGTGGTAGCCCAGCACGACAGCGAACCAGCTGGCGGCGCACTGCCGACCGACCGCTGGAGTGCCGGCGAACGGGTCGCCGACAACCATGGGGTGGCGATTCCGTTCGGCGTGCCGCCCGGTACCTACCGGCTGGCTGTCGTGCTCTACGACGGGGAGAGCGGGGCGCGCCTCCGGCAGGAAGGGCAAGAACTGGTCGTGCTGGGTGAGGTGGCAGTGGTTCCGACAGAGCGTCCTGTCCCGGTAGAACTGCTCCCGATGTTGCAGCGAACCGAGCTCTGGCTAGGCCCGGTGCAGCTGGTCGGCTACGACCTCTACCGTCGCGGTTTTGCCCATGCACCGCAGACTGCCGTGGAACCAGGGGATACCGTCAGCCTGACCCTGTACTGGCAGGCGCCAGACCCACTGCCGGCCAGATGGCCAGAGCGGCTGGTCATGACCGTGCAGCTGGGAGAAGAGTCTCTTCAGGTCCCGTTGGCGGGGGATGGCTACCCCACAGGAGTGTGGCCGCCCGGCGCGTTGGTGCGCAGCACGGTCGACCTGGTCTATACCGGGGCTGCCCGCCAGCCTGTGGTGACGGTCGATGGGGCTGAGAGTGTGCTGCACCCCCTCCCCGTGCGCTGACCTGCAACCTGCGGTGCAGCTGCCCGCTATACTTTGACATAGCGCTATATTTGCTATAGTATAGTGGCAAAAGAATGAGGAGAAGGAAAGAAGGGGCCATGATCAGTTCTGTGAAAAGCATGTTGGCGGTCGAGCAGCCGTTGTGTCCGGTCGAACCCGCTGCGCAGATCGTTGGTCAGAAATGGACCCTGCAGATCGTCTATTTTTTGTTGGACGGCCGTTCGATGCGCTTTTGTGAGTTGCAGGAACAGCTGGGTGGGGTCAACCCCAGCACATTGAGCAGCCGGTTGAAGATGTTGGAAGAAGAGGGGCTTGTGCGCCGCAACCAGATCCGGGCGATCCCGCCCCATGTGGAGTACAGCCTGACCGAGATGGGGTGTGACCTGGGCAGCGTGATCCGTGAGGTGACCCGCTGGAGCAACCACTGGTTGTGCGGGCGCTGCAGATAACAAGTCGTTGTAGACAGGTGGATGGAACGCGATGATTGTCAAAGGGTTGACTGTAGGGCTTTTGCAGGAAAACTGTTATCTCTTCGGCTGCAGCAGAACTCGTCGGGCTGTGGTGATCGATCCTGGCGACAATGCGCGGGCCATTTTGCGTCTGTTGGATCAGCAGGCGCTGACTGTGGAAAAGATCATCAACACCCATGCGCACTTCGACCATGTGATGGCGGTGAATGCGATTCGGGGGGCAACGGGTGCACCGTTTTGGCTGCACCGTTCCGATCTCCCGATTTTGCATGAGCTGCCGAACCGAGCGCGCCTCTGGCTCGAGATGGAGATCGAGCCAGTCGAGGACCCGGACGAGTATCTGGAGCATGGGCAGGTGATCCAGGTCGGCGACGAAGAGCTGGAGGTGCGCTGGACCCCAGGCCACGCGCCCGGCCATGTCGTTTTTGTCCACCATGCGGGACGCAGGGTCTTTGCTGGCGACACGCTTTTCCAGGGCAGCATCGGTCGGTTCGACCTGCCGGGCGCCGACGGCCCGACCTTGCTGCACAGCATCCGGACAGAGCTGCTCAGCCTCTCCGACGACTATGCGGTCTATCCCGGGCACGGGCCGGCCACGACGATCGGCTATGAACGGTTGCACAACCCGTATGTAGGCGAACAAGTGCAACAGGATGCTTCCCGCCATGGCTGAGCCGAGCGAAATTTACCATATCGTGCCCGCAGCCAGCTGGGAAACGCAACGGGCGCAGCCAGCCTATGTGGCTCCTTCGTTGGCCGCCGAGGGATTCATCCACTGCACGGGCGAGCGTCGGCAGCTGGTTGCAGTGGCGGAGCAGTTTTATCGAAAGGTGCCGGGGGTGTTTATGATTCTTTGTATCGCACCTGCGCGGCTGGTGGCTGAACTGCGCTGGGAAGAGGCCGATGGACAGCTCTTTCCACACCTTTATGGGCCTTTGAACTGCACTGCTGTCGAGCGGATTGTGCCCTTTCCACGTGGAGAGGACGGAACTTTTCAGCTGCCGCAGGAGTTGGGAGTGTCAACCGATGAGCACACTGATTGAGCGGCTGCCTGGTCTGCTGCGCCGCCGCACAGAGGGAGGGGCCGCCGGGGACCCAGCGACCGGGGCAGCCACCACTGGGGCAGCCACCACCACCGGCGGAGGATCTGAAAACGAGCCTGTCGTTGTGTGGGAAGCCGCCAACCTGATGGAAGCCTATGTGGTCAAGGGGCGGCTGGAGAGCGAGGGAATTCCTGCGTTGATCCGCGGCGAGGCAGTGGGCGCGATTTATGGGTTGACAGCCGGCAGCCTGGCGGTTGTCAAGGTGCTGGTGCCCGCGCCGCTGGTTGACCAGGCCTTGACCTTGCTGCTGGATGCAGAGGATGAAACTGGGGACGGTGAAACTGGGGACGGTGAAGAGGAGATTTTGGAATGAGCAACGAACTCAACACTCTTTCAATTCCGAGCCATCTAGGGGAACGAACGCGAGCGGGCTTCAACACAAAATATCTGGTCGGTGGGCTGTTGTTGCTGACCTTTGTGGGCTTTTTAATTTTTCAGGTCTACACGGCGACGACGACGACAGGGGCCTATTACCTGACCGTCGCTGAACTCTATCAGCGGACCCCACAAATTTATGGGGAGCGGGTACGGGTGAGCGGTGAGGTTGTGGCGAACAGCGAAGATTGGGATTCCCGGGAAGTGACGCTACGGTTCAAAATTGCCGACGAGAGCCTGCAGGAGCTGCCGATCGTCTTCTTCGGCCCGCGTCCAGACAATTTTACCCGGGCTGCTTCGGCGATTATCGAAGGGGAGCTGCTGCCAGACGGCACTTTTCAGGCCGAGACGTTGCTGCTCAAATGTCCGAGCCGTTACGAAGAAGAACCCGAAGAAGTCTTTGTCGAGTCTGTCCGCTAGGGGTACAGTCTGCCAGCCGCAGAGGGCAAGAGGAAACCAGTGGGCGAAGAAGGGTTGATCGTTGCACGCAAAGTGGCCAAGCGGTACGGGCGCAAACGGGTGCTGAACAGCGTCGACCTTGTGGTGCCCCAGGGAGAGGTCATGGCGCTGCTCGGTGCCAATGGGGCAGGGAAGTCGACCTTGATGCGCATTATTTCTGGGTTGACCCAGCCAGACCGCGGCGAAGTGTTGCTGGGCGGGGTCTCCACCCGCCGAGCTGGCCACGAAATCCGTCGTTATATCGGGCTGGTCGCCCATGCCCCCCTGCTGTATGACAACCTGAGCGGCTGGGACAATCTGCTCTTTTTTGCGCGGCTCTACGACCTGCAGCGGCCGGCAGAACGGGTGGAAGCTGTCTTGCATGCAGTCGATCTGTGGCCGCGGCGCCACGATGTTGTGCGCTCCTACAGCCGGGGTATGACCCAGCGGCTGGCGATCGGCCGTGCAATTCTGCACGACCCGCCAGTGCTGTTGTTGGATGAACCCGATACCGGGCTGGATCCAGCCAGCGCCGAGACGCTGGCCCACCTGATCCGCACGTTGGGCGCCAGCAGCCGGGCGATTTTGCTCACGACACACAACCTGGAACGGGCTGTTTTGTGGGCCGATTCGATCACGCTGCTGGCAGAGGGAAAGATCGCCCAGAGCGCACCGGCAGCTCGGTTGACGGCCGAGACAGTGCGAGGCTGGATGGCCGAGATCTGATCGTCAACGGCCCTTCTCGGAAGGCAGGGAGTGTGTGTCAAAAGATTCGACGAAGATGGCCGAACAGAGGGCCGAACAGAGGGCCGAACAGAGGGCTGCAGAGGGATTGGCGGCGCACCCGGCGACCATGCGGGCCGGCGGCGGGGGATCCGCCTATTTTGCCAAGGTGGGGGCCATCTTTGCCAAGGATATGCGCGCTGAGGTGCGCGGGCGTGAGGTCTTCAGCACAATGACCTCTTTCAGCGTGTTGGCCGTGTTGATCTTTGGCCTGGCCTTCGACTTGCGGGTGCCCCGGTCGGAGATGATTGCGCCGGGTGTCTTGTGGGTGGTCGTGTTGTTTGCAGGGGTCCTGGGGTTGAACCGAAGCTTTGGTGCCGAAGTGGATCGGGGCACCCTTTCTGCGCTGTTGCTGGCCCCGGTAGACCGCAGCGCAATCTATTTTGGCAAAGTGCTGGCCAATCTGTTTTTTACACTGGCAACCACGCTGGTGATTCTGGCAGTCATGTTTTTTATCTTCGACGTCAATCTCTTTCACCCCTACAACTTGCTGGCGGTGCTGCTGGGGGGAATCGGGTATGTCGGGGTCGGCACGCTGTTTGCGGCGTTGACGGCCAACAATCGGGCGCGGGAAAGCATGCTGCCGATTCTTCTGCTGCCGGTCATGGTGCCGGTCTTTGTGGCGGGGGTTGGGTTGACTGCCGCCATTGTAGACGGCAAAAATTTCGCCGAGTTGAGTCAGTGGTTCAATTTGTTGGCGGTCTTTGATGCGATCTTTGTCGTGGTGGCGTTTTTGCTCTTCGATCTGATCTGGGAGGACGCCTAAAAAAGGAGCGAATGGGTGTGACAACAGTGAAATCCAATGCAGTCGGTTGGCGTGGCGTGGATCTGCTTCAGCTTGGGTTGGGGGGGCTGACGGTGGCTTCGATGGCTGTGGCGATGTGGCTGTCGCTGGCGTACGCCCCAGCCGCCAGCAATCTGGCCGGAGACGAGCAGCTGGCTCAGCGAATTTTCTATGTGCACATGGGCTGCAACATCGGTGCCCTGGCCGGCTTTGTGCTGTCGGTGGTCGCAAGCAGCGTCTATCTTGTGCGGCGGGAGCTGGACTGGGACCGCGTCTCCCAGGCAGCGATCGAGGCCGGTCTGCTCTGCGGAATCGGGACCATTCTGACCGGGATGTTCTGGGCCAAGCCGACCTGGAACACCTACTGGACCTGGGATCCACGGCTGACGACCTCGACAATTACGGTGCTGGTCTATCTGGCCTACCTGCTTTTCCGCAACGGAATCGACGACCGGAGCGTGCGAGCGCGCTTTGGCAGCATTTATGCGATCGTCGCTTTTTTGAGTGTGCCGCTGACTTTTTACAGCGCCCGTCTGTTTCGCTCGATCCATCCTGTGGTCTACGGCGCTGAAAATGCCGATGCCCAGGGCGATTTTCGTGTTGGGGAGACAATGACCCAGGTGCTTTCCTGGAATCTGGTCGCGTTTTGTATACTCTTTAGCGCGCTGGTCGTGCTGCGCTGGCGCCAGCTGCGCAACGAAGACGCGTTGGCCGAGCTGCGCGAGGAAGTGGGGAGCTGATGTTTTACCTTGTGATGGGCTTTGTGGCGGTCTGGCTGTTGGTCACCCTCTATCTGGTCTACCTGGGTGTGCGTCAACGCCAGCTGGACAGCGAGATGGAGACACTGCGCGAGGAGCTGGCAGCAAAACGGCGCCCATCCTGACGGGGTGCCCTCATCAAAATGGGAGGCTTCGAGATGGCAAAGGCAGTCGGTGCAGCAGAAGATGTTCGATCGATGGCGCAGTCTCCCTCCGCACAGCGTGGGGGGGTGTTTTTGCATGCTTTTTTGTTCGTCTTCGGGTTCACTTTGGTCTTTGTTTTGCTGGGGTCGGCAGCAGGTCTGCTGGGGCGTAGCTTGAACCCGTATATGCCTCTGGTGCAGAAGCTGGGCGCTGTGCTGCTCACCCTGTTCGGCCTGACCACACTCGGTGTCTTTCGCTGGCTGGTCGATCGGATCCAGCGCCGGGTGGATCTGGCCCAGAACCCAGCTGCAGAGGCATTGGTCTCGCTGCTCGAGGTGCCGAACCAGTTGCTCTACACCGAGCGACGGGTCGCAGCGATGCATACCGTCAGCCGCCGCTGGGGGTATCTGAGCAGCAGCCTGATGGGGGTCAGCTTTGCTGCTGGCTGGGTTCCCTGCATCGGTCCGATTCTGGCCAGCATCCTCTTCCTGGCCAGCGACAGCCAGACAGCGCTGCAAGGTGCAGGGTTGTTGTGGGTCTACAGCCTGGGGTTGGGCATCCCTTTTTTGTTGACAGGTCTGATGTTCAGCAGCATGACGCGCTGGCTGCGGGCGATGAACCGCCATCTGGGGCTGATCAGCATTCTCAGCGGCATTTTGATGCTCTATGTCTCCTATCTGCTGTGGAGTGACAGTCTGGCTCTGCTGACCACCCAGTTTGTCGCGCTCAACGAGATGGTCTTTCAGGCCGAGGAGCAGATCTCGGTGTTGTTGGCAGGAGGGGGCAATCTGGTGGGCGCTGGCACGACGACGGAGCTGATCCTGGCCTTCAGCGCTGGACTGATCAGCTTTCTCAGCCCCTGTGTGCTGCCGTTGGTTCCCGCCTACATCGGGTATTTGAGCGGAACAGCGGTGGGGACGCAGCAATGACCCTGGGGCCGATCCAACTGACTTTGTACGGCAAACCCGACTGTGGGTTGTGTGACGAGCTGAAAGCGATGCTGGCCGAACTCCAGAGCGACAGGGCCTTTGTCTTGCGCGAACAGAACATTCTGGAAGATCCAGCCGCCTACGAACGCTATCGCAGCTGGATTCCTGTGCTGGAGATCGAAGGCGGCCTGCTGCTGTATCCGCCCCATTCCTGGGAAAAGCTGCGTTCGGTGCTGGCTACTTCTTCCCGCCCTCTGAACGATGCGTGACGCACAGGACGGCCTGTTGGCGGCGTACGCCAATGATCTGGTGATCGGCGTGGCTCGCCACTGGCTGGCAATTTTCAATACGCTCTGGGCACTCTACCTGTTGCTTGCGTTTGGGGCCCCAGTGGCCATGCAACTGGGCTGGAGTGGGCCTGCAGAGCTCCTGTACGCCATCTATTCGATGCTGTGCCACCAACTGCCCGACCACAGCTACTTTTTGTTTGGGCCGACCTGGATCCCCCAGACCCCGGAGCTGATTGCCGGTGGAATGCCGGTGGCTGATTCGCCCTTTGCCGACCGTTCGTTTCTGGGCAGCGCTGCTTTGGGCTGGAAGGTGGCGCTTTGCCAGCGCGACGTAGCCATCTATACAGGAATTTTGGTGGCGGGCATGGCCTATGCGCTGTTCCGTCGGGGGGCTCGCCCGCTGCCGTGGCAGCTCTTTCTCCTGCTGGCCTTGCCCATTGCGATCGACGGGGGGACACAGCTGATTGGCCTGCGCGAAAGTGATTGGCTGTTGCGCACTGCTACCGGTGCACTCTTTGGAATGGCAGCGGTCTGGCTGCTTTATCCCTACATCCAGGAAGCGATGGCCGAGGTTCTGGAGAGCGAGCTGGCCCGACGTGTTGCTCGTCTCCGGTAGCAAGGGCCCTCCCAGAACGCACCTGCGTTCTCCAGCTTCGAGAATGGTTGTTGGCTTTGTGGCCAATTCGACAAACGGGCCTGCCCTCTGTATAATAAAGGCTTGTGGTAGAAGACAAAAAGTGTTTTGATGGCAACGACGACCGATACCAATCGCTGTCAACCGATTGACACAAAAACGTTTTCAGGACAGGGTCGACAATTCAGGTCGATAAAAATTTGGGAGCAAAAGCAGGATGGCAAACACAAAGTCAGCCGAAAAACGGAGCCGTCAAAATCCAGAGCGCATGGCGCGCAACCGGGTCTATCGCAGCAGTGCACGCACGGCCATCAAAAAGGCGCGTCTGGCCATTGAAAACGGCGATTCCAACGCTGCTGAACTGGTGCGCAACGCCGAGCGGGTGCTGGCCCGGGCTGCCAGCAAAGGTGCCATTCATGCCAACAATGCATCCCGCCGCACAGGACGGCTTGCCTTGTTGTTGAATAAGGGTGCAACAGCCTGAGCGCAGCAGCTGTGTCTTTGGGTCTGATCTTGAATTGTTTTTGAACCGAACAAGGGTTCCGCCAGGCGGGCATCGTGCCCGCCTTTTTGTGTTTCCTGCGTTTAGCGGCTCTCTGTGTGCCACTCCCCACTTTGTTGGTCGTAGTCGCAGAGGCTCTGCAGCGGGCAGCGGGTGCAGCGCGGGGTCAGCGCCTGGCAGGTACGGCGCCCGTGCTGGATCAAGTTGAGGTGGAGTGGGTAGAAGGTGCTGGGGGGCAGCAGCTGTTCCCAGATCTGTTTGATCTTCTCGGGGGAGGCTCGCCGCCCACTGAGCCCGATGCGCTGCGAGATCCGTTGGATATGGGTGTCGACGGGAAAGGCTGCCCCGTTGAAGCAGAAAAGAAGGACAATGCTGGCGGTTTTGTGGCCGACGCCGGGCAGCGTGGTCAGATAGGCCAGCGCTTCAGCGGCTGGCAAGTCAGCCAGATGGCTCAAATCGTAGCAGCCCCAGTCTCTCTGAAGTTTTTCCAGGGTGGCAACGATCGCCGGGGCTTTTTGGTTGTACATCCCTGCAGGGCGAATCAACGCTTTGAGGGTCTCGATCGGCGCCCTTTGCACCGCCTCCCAGTCGTCGCCAAAGTGCGCCTTCAGCTGGGCAAAGGCGCGGCCGCTGTTGGCATCGTTGGTGTTGGCGCTCAGGAGGGTGGCGATCAATTCGTCTACCGGATTTTCGCTTCGTTGAAAACGAGCCTCTCCATACTGTTCGATCAAGGTGGTATGCACCTGCCAGGCTTTCTGTACGAGTGCTGCAGCGGCTGCCATCTTTTGCTCCTTTACCGGACATAGACTCTGGGGACACGTGGCAGAATGCGGCTCACGATGTCGTAGTTGTTGGTCTGAACGCGGTCGCCAGCGTCGGCCGCCGTGATCGAACGCTCTCCCTGGTGGCCGATCAGCACGACCTCGTCCCCTTGGCAGACCGTCCCCCACAGCGGTTCGATCTCGGTCACATCGACGATGGTCTGGTCCATACAGACCCGCCCCAAGATAGGAGCGGGCTGGCCGTGGATCAGCACATGGCCCCAGTGGTGGGGGCGGCGCGGAAATCCATCGGCATAGCCGACTGGAATCACCGCCGCACGTGTCGGCCTGTGGGTGATGTATTCGCGACCATAGGAGATCGCTTCGCCCGGGGCCAGGCTGTTGACCTGGACGACGATGGCTTTCCAGCTCAGCACCGGAGAAAAGCCTGGCGGCAACCGGCATTCGTCGCGGTCTGGGTCGAGCCCATAAAGTGCAATGCCCGAGCGCACCATTTCCAGATGGGTCTGTGGCATGGTCAGCAGGGCGGCCGAGTTGGCCGCGTGGGCGATGGGTGGGCGCAGACCGGCGTCTGCCAGCTGGGTGAGCAGCTGCTGAAAACGAACAAATTGCAGATCGGCGTGGACTTTGTCGGCGGCATCTGAGGTGGCGAAATGGGTGAAGATCCCTTCGACCCGCAGCCACTCCATTTGCTGGAGAGCGGAGAGCAGAGCCGGCGCTTCTGGGGGGCTCACACCGAGACGGTTCATGCCGGTGTTGACCTTGAGATGCAGGGTCAGGGATTGGCGCTGCATCGCCGCAGCCGCCTGCAGCGCTGCGGCAGTCTCCATGTCAAAAACGGTCAGGGTCACCCCATAGGCCAGCGCCAGGTCGGCTTGCCAGCCAGGCGTGTAGCCCAGCACCAGCACCGGCACTCTGATCCCAGCCTGGCGGAGCTCCAGGGCTTCTGACAGGCTGGCGACGGCAAAGGCATCGGCCCCGGCTGTCTGCAGCAGCTGGGCTGTGACGGGTGCCCCATGGCCGTAGGCATTGGCTTTGATGACAGCCATCAGCCGTGTGCCCGGCGCCAGCTGACT
>CAIOHJ010000207.1 GCA_903858085.1 uncultured Chloroflexota bacterium | reverse complement strand
CTTGCTGTCATGTTCGGCGACCAGGCCGCCCTGGCCATCGAAAATGCCCGGCTGCGCATTCAGGCCGAACAGACAGCCGTCGCCGCAGAACGCAATCGCATCGCCCGCGACCTGCACGATTCGGTGACACAGACCCTTTTCTCAGCCAGCCTGATCGCCGATGTCCTGCCGCGGCTGGTCGAACGCCAGCCGGCAGAGGGCATGCGCCGGCTGGAAGAGCTGCGCCAGCTGACACGGGGAGCGCTCGCCGAGATGCGTACGCTGCTGCTCGAACTGCGCCCGGCGACGCTGATGGAGGTCAGCATCGAAGAACTGCTGCGCCAGCTCACCGAGGCAGCGCGCGGACGCGCTCGCATCCCGATCGCCGTCACCGTGCTGGGCGATGCCGAGATGCCGCCAGCTGTCAAGGTGGCCTGCTATTATGTCGCACAGGAGGCGCTCCACAATGTGGCCAGACATGCGCGGGCCAGCCAGGTGCAGTTGCTGCTCCACTGTGCACCCGGCCAACTTCGGTTGACCATCGAAGACGATGGCCAAGGCTTCGACCCGGCTGCCGTCCCCCCAGAACATCTGGGGCTGGCCATCATGCGCGAGCGGGCTGATTCGGTCGGGGCCCAGCTGACAATCGACAGCCGACGGGGGGCCGGTACAACAGTCTCCCTGGCTTGGAATTCCCCAGATGGTTTGGTGCCATGATTCAGAACAACCTCTCTGCTCCTCCCCCAGCAGCCCCGATCCGAGTCATGGTCGTCGACGACCACGCAGTGGTGCGCGGCGGGCTCTCCGCCTTCTTGCTGGCCTACGAAGATCTGGAACTGGTCGGGGAGGCAGCCAATGGCGCCGAAGCGCTCTGGATTGCCGAACGCTGCCAGCCCGATGTCGTGCTGATGGACCTGATGATGCCGGAGATGGACGGTGCCACCGCCACTCGCCAACTCCGCCAGCGCCACCCCCACATCCAGGTCATTGCACTCACCAGTTTCAAAGAAGATGACCTGGTGCAGGGCGCACTGGCCGCTGGCGCGATCGGTTACCTGCTCAAAAATATCTCTGCCAACGAGCTGGTCGGCGCCATCCGCTCCGCCTATGTCGGCCGCCCAACCCTGGCCCCAGAAGCCACCCAGGTCCTGATCCACAGCGCCACCCACCACCGCTCACAGCCGCTCGGTTTCGACCTGACCGAACGTGAACACGATGTGCTGGCCCTGATGGTGACCGGCATGAACAACAGTGAGATCGCCGACAAGTTGATCGTCAGCCGTTCGACCGTCAAATACCACGTCAGCAATATTCTTTCCAAACTGCAGGCGGCAACACGCACCGAAGCGGTGGCCTATGCCCTGCAACAAAATCTGGTCCACACCCCGCGCGAACGCGACGGCTAGTGCGACCGGTCCGCCGCCTGCCCTGTGCTGCTGCCAGATCAGGCCTGTATCGAGAATAGGTGTCTTTCATGCCAGAACACTTTGACGCAGTCGTGCTCGGTGGAGGGCCCGCCGGGCTCGCCGCCACCGCCTACCTGCTCTACGCCCAGCTGAATGTCGCCCTGATCAGCCCAGACCTGGGCGGCAAAGTCTCCTACCCCTTTGCCCTGCGCAATGTCCCCCGCCAGGACACCGTCTGGGGAGCCTCGCTGGTCCACGAACTGGCCGAGCGGGTCTCCTCTGGGCTGCAACACCATCTGCCAGACACCGTCGAACGTGTCGAACGGCTGGAGAACGGCAGCTTCCAGCTGACCCTGAGCGCAGGCGGCAGCGTCCGCTGCCGAGCCGTGGTGCTCTGCACCGGTGTGCGTGCCCAGCGTACCTTCGCCAGCGGCGAGGCCGAATACTGGGGGCGCGGGCTCAGCTATTCGGCGGTCTCCCACGCGCCCTTCTTTGCAGGGCGCGCCGTGGCTGTGATCGGTGGCGGCGAACGCTCGATCGCAGCGCTGCAGATTCTCCTCCCGCTGGTCAAGCGGATCGACTATATCGAGGCCCGCCCTCAACCCGTCGCCGACCGCGCCCGCGCCGAAGTTCTGCTCAACCACCCACACATCAGTGTCTTTCGCGGCTGGGAAGTCCAGCAGATCCTGGGCAATGATTTCGTGACCGGCCTCGATATCGTCGGGATCAACGGCGAAGTGCGCACCCTGCCAGTCGAGGGCATTTTTGTCCAGTACGGCCTGCTGCCCAACAACAACGCCGTACGCGATCTGGTGCAGCTGGACGATGGCGGCCATGTGGTGGTCGATGCCCACTGTGCAACCAGCATCCCCGGCATCTTTGCCGCCGGCGACGTCACCACCATCTACGCAGAACAGGTACCTGTCTCGATCGGCGAGGGCGCCAAAGCCGGAATTTCTGCCTGGCACTACCTCGCCGCCCAGACCGCCCTCTGAAACCCTTCGTCCAGGGCCCCCAAAGAGCTGGCTTGCCCTGGACGCTCAGGCCCGGCGAAGCTTGCGATAGGTGATCCGATGGGGCCGGTCGGCCAGAGGACCCAGCCGACGGTGCCGGTCTTCTTCGTATTCGCTGTAGTTGCCAGGAAAGAAAAAGATCTGGCTCTCTCCTTCAAAAGCCAAAATATGGGTGGCGATCCGGTCTAAAAACCAACGGTCATGCGAAATGACCAGCACACAGCCCGCAAACCCCTCCAACGCATCCTCCAACGCACGCAGCGTGTTGACGTCCAGGTCGTTGCTGGGCTCGTCCAGCAAGATCACATTGCCGCCCGACTTGAGCATTTTGGCCATGTGCAGCCGGTTGCGCTCCCCCCCAGACAACATCCCCACCTTTTTCTGCTGGTCCTGCCCGGCAAAGTTGAACCGGGCCGCATAGGCGCGCGAGTTGATCTGCCGGTCGCCCAGCTGCAACAAATCGGCGCCACCAGAAATTTCCTCCCACACACTTTTGCTCCCATCCAATGAGTCGCGCGCCTGGTCGACATAGGCCAGCTTGACCGTCCCCCCGACCGTCAATGTCCCGCTGTCAGGCTTCTCCTGCCCCACAATCATCCGAAACAAGGTCGTCTTGCCAGCCCCATTGGGGCCAATGATCCCCACAATCGCCCCCGGCGGAATGTCGAGCGTCAGGTTTTCGTAAAGAAGATTGTCACCGTAGGCTTTGCTGATCCCCTCGGCTCGAATCACAACATCCCCCAGCCGAGGACCCGGCGGAATGTAAATTTCCCGCTCCTCCGCTGCCCGCTCCTTCTCCTGGGACAGCAGGTCGTTGTAGGCGTTGATGCGCGATTTGCGTTTGGTCTGGCGCGCCTTGGGGCTCATGTGCAGCCATTCCAGCTCACGCTGCAACGTCTTCTGCCGCAACGCCTCCTGCCGCTCCTCCTGCGCCAGCCGCTGCTGCTTCTGCTCCAACCAGGACGAATAGTTGCCTTTCCATGGGATCCCATAGCCGCGGTCTAACTCCAATATCCAGCCAGCAACGTTGTCCAAAAAATAACGGTCGTGCGTGACAGCAATCACCGTCCCCTTGTACTCACGCAGATGCGTCTCCAGCCACGCCACTGACTCGGCATCCAGATGGTTGGTCGGCTCGTCGAGCAGCAGGATGTCCGGCTCTTTGAGCAGCAGCCGGCAAAGCGCCACCCGGCGCCGTTCGCCACCCGACAACACACTGACCGCCGTCTCCCCTGGCGGACAGCGCAGCGCATCCATCGCCAGCTCCAACCGGCTGTCCAGATCCCAGCCGTTGAGCGCATCCAACCGGTCCTGCACCTCTCCCTGACGCACCATCAGCGCGTCCATCTCCTCCGCCGTAAGATCCTCGCCAAAACGGGCGTTGATCTCGTCAAACTCGTGCAGGGCGTCCACCACCTCCTGCACCCCCTCCTCAACAATCGCACGCACACTCTTGCTCGCATCCAGCTGCGGCTCCTGCTCCAGGTAGCCGACCGTATACCCAGGGGCCAGCAAGGTCTCGCCGTTGTATTCTTTTTCGACACCCGCCATGATGCGCAGCAAGGTGCTTTTGCCTGAACCGTTGAGGCCAAGTACACCGATCTTCGCACCGTAAAAATAAGAGAGGCTGATGTCACGCAACACCTGTTTGCTGGGAGGGTACGTCTTGCCCACCCCCATCATCGAATAAATGATTTTTGTACTCATCCCCAGACCCCCTCTGTCCATCCTGTGCGTTATAATTGAGAGAGCATGGTACCTATTTTTAGGGAACTTGCCAAAATGTACTTTGCCATATACGCTATAGACCACTGGAATAGAATTCCTTACCCACACTGGGAGGGCCACAATGCACCGCAAAAGTATTGCCATGACCACAATCGCCTTCACCCTGTTGGCTGTGCTCTGGCTGCAGCTGTCTCACAGCGCAGCAATGCAGGCAGCCCCACTGCAACAGGATGCAATGGCTGAACAGGCTGAAACGCCTGCGGACAGTGGCAGCCCCCGCTTGCTGGAGCAGCCACTTCGTATCAAAATCCGACAGGCAATTCCCTTCACGATCACCCTGCTGCCCACCACCGCCGTGACCACCGCCGTGACCACCACTGTGACCACCACTGTGACCACCGCCACAGACCTGAGCAGCACCGAACTCTTGACGGCAGCAACCAGCCTCCCCCCAGACAGCAATCCACTGGCTGCCACCCAGGTGCTGACGGCCAGCGACGCGCTGACCAGCACCCAAACAGCCACAGACGGAGAAAGCGCCGCAACAGAGAGCACCCTGCCCGAAGAGCCCCTCGCAGCCACTGAACTCCTCACACCGACCTCCCTGGCCAGCACGGTCCCCGTGACCCTGGAACTCGAACTTGACTTCGTGTTGACACAGACGTTGACAACCACCGTGCCTGCTTCGGTCACAGTCCAGCTTTCCCCGCTCCAGACCGAACGCATCCCGGTCGAAGTTGTGGTCGCTCCCCTCCCCGATGGCTCCGTCTCCGTCGATGTGGTGCTCATCGAAGAGCCCCTTGCCGAGACAGCCGCCCTGACGGAGACAGCCGCCCTGACGGAGACAGCCGCCCTGACCGAGACAGCCGCCCTGACCGAGACAGCCGCCCTGACGGAGACAGCCGCCCTGACGGAGACAGCTGACCTGACGGAGACAGCTGACCTGACGGAGACAGCTGACCTGACCCTTGTCAACACGAGCGTGCTCACCGACAACGCCAATCTGCGCAGCGGCCCTGGTACCACCTTCGCCGTGGTCGGCCAGGCCCGAACCAACGATCTCTTGGAGGTTGCCGCGGCCAGCACAGACGGCGCCTGGTACCTGCTGGCCACCAATCAGTGGATCGCCGCCTTCCTGGTCGCCGAACTGACGGCCAGTGTGCCGACAGTCACCGACGAAATTCTCGCGGCAGTGCAGGGCAGCACAGAAGCCACCGGCGGCGAAGCTGCACCGACCGCCACACCAGTTCCCCCCCCGGCGACTCCCAAACCCACCGTCACTGTAGACGCCAATCTACGATCTGGCCCAGGTACTACCTTCGAAACGATCGGCGGCACCGTAACCGGCCAGGAGATCACCGTCGTCGGCCGCAGCGCCGACGGCAGCTGGCTGCGTCTCGACAATGGCGGCTGGGTCTTCGCAACGCTCGTCGCCGATCTGCCAGACTTGAACACGGTTCCGGTCGTCAACCCCGACGGTACACCGGCAGAGAGCCCTGCCACATCGCCGGCAGCAGGGCTCGGGGCCCTGCTGCCCACACCGACGCCGCTGCCAGCTGCCGTCGATACCGAGCTCGCTTCTTACGTCGACGCAGCGCTGGGGCTGGTCAGCCAGTTTGATGTTGTCCAGACCAGCATCGACAGCCTGTTGGCTGAAGCCAACAACAATGGGGCGCTCGTCAACGACAGCAGCTGGCAGACACGTGCCAATGCCGCACTGACCCTGCTCAGGCGCACAGCCGCCAGCGTCGGCGAACTGGCTGTCCCGGCCTCCGCCCAGACGTTGCATACCCAGCTCGAATCAGCGGCCCTCGCCTATGCCGCCGCCGCCGATTCTCTGGCCAGCGCAGTCCAGGCCGGCAGTCTGGAACTGCTCCGTACCGCAGATACCCAGTTTGGTGAAGCGATCTCAGGGCTGACTGGCGTCGAACAAACGCTGATCGCCGCAAAGACACCCTGACCCGCTCTCTGCCCTACAGCGAAACCGAGATGCTGCCATGACCGATGAACTGTTGTCCCAGCTGCCGCCCGATCCACTCTCCGGGGAGCCACCGCCCCCCGATCAGCCGCATGAAGAACCGGTCGGCACCCATCCTGTCGATGCAGGCCGTATCCGGGAAATGGCAACCGAGCTCAAAGAGCCCAATCTGTGGTTGATGCGCTCGGTCGCAGCCATGGTGGGGATGGAAAGCGTCGAGAGCACCTATCAACGCACGCTGGAGATCGAGGCTGCCGGGGGAATGCTGACCAAACAAGGAGAGCGCCGCCGGACAGCTGGTGGGGTCTTTTTTTTGCTGGCCCGCGACCAGATGTCCGCACGCCAACGCCGCAAGGTCTTTGGGCTTCCCCCCTCGCCACTCAACAACAAAAAACCCAAATCCGCCGAGCCCTCGCCCAATCCACTTCCACCTGCGCCCAAACCTTCACCGCCCACACTCGAACAAGCGATCGGCTTGCTCAAGGCGGCATTGACCATCGACCCACTCAAAAGAGGCCTGGCAATTATGAAGACAACCCTCATCGGCCGCCCCAAACAGATCAAAAAACTGGAAACCTGTACCTTGCTGATCCTCGGCCAAAAAACGCCGCCCATCATGCCCAAAGGGCTTCCCCCCATCCCCGACACCAGCAAGGCCACGATCGCTGTCTTTGTGGCCCACAAACAGTGGGAAAAAGTCGAGGCCGCACTCAAAGCCGACCCCCAGGACGAGGTGATTGTCGAAGGTTACCCGGTCAACGACCCCAAAAACCAGCTCACCGGTCTGTGGGCCCAGTCGTGCAGCTCCAAAAATCTCCAACGCGCCAAGCGTGAGGCCCAATCCAAAGAATAAAGACTGTCCAGCAGGATGTACACTTTTTTTTCTGTTTCGGCAGGTGCCGTGCTCGGCGCCAACCTGCGTTTCTGGATCGGCCTGTGGGCCACCCAACGGCTGGGTGGCACCTTTCCCTACGGCACGTTGATCGTCAATGTCGTCGGCTGTTTTCTCGCTGGACTTTTTTATGGCTTCGCTGGCCAGCGCGTCGCAGTGGCCCCTGAACTCAAATTGTTTTTTGTCGTCGGCTTTCTGGGCGCTTTCACCACCTTCTCCACCTTTGGCTACGACAGCCTTGCACTGCTGCGCAACCAGAGCTGGACGCTGCTGGCCTTCAACCTGGCCGGCAACAATCTCCTCGGCCTGCTGGCCGTGTGGGGCGGGCTGACGCTCGCCCGCTTCTTCATCCCTCTTCGATGATCTCGTACTTCAACGTGATCGGCGCCGCCTGGCGCAACATCGCCTGCGCTGGACAGTAGGTGTCCGCAGAAAGCTGCATCGCCCGCTCTACCGCAGCAGGGTCTATCCCTTTGCCACGCACCACGTAGGTCAGCTCGATCGCCGTGAAGACGTGCGGGTGCCCGCTCGCACCCTGGGTGCTTACTTTGACTTCAAAACTCGTCACCGCCTGACGCTTTTTGCGCAGAATTGAAATGACATCCATCGCCGTGCAACCCGCCAGGCTGACTGCCATCAATTCCATCGGGCGAAACCCCCGATCCGCGCCGCCTACTTCCTGCGATGCATCGAGCACGAGCGTGTGGCCGCTGTCGGCAGTGCCCTCAAACTGCATCCCGCCCTGCCAGGTCACTTGTGCGTTCATTCGAGAATCCCTTCGTCGTTTGATTTGAAATTCGGTAGCCCAGATGAGCAAAATACCCAGCCCCCTGCCTGCAGACCAGAGAGCAGATCGTCGCTCTCTATTTTAGACGATCTGCCCAAAATCGTCTACGATCGCTCTGGTCGAAAAGCCAACGTGCAGTCGGGCCACCCCCACCCAGGACAAGACAAGCTACACATTTGGTGGCGCAATTCTAAACCGCCAATCCGCTGCGAAAGGAGCCAGCTGTGAATTATCGCCCTCTCGGACGCACCGGCGTCCAGGTCTCCCCTCTCTGTCTGGGAGCTATGAATTTTGGCGGGCCTACGCCCGAAAACGAGTCGATCACCCTCCTCGACCGTGCCCTGGACGGCGGGATCAACTTCATCGATACCGCCAACGTCTACAATGCCGGCGAAAGCGAACGAATTGTCGGCAAGGCGCTGGCCGCCAACGGACGTCGCGACCAGATCGTGCTCGCCACCAAGGTCTACGGCAAGATGGGCGAGGGCCCCAACGAGCAAGGCGTCAGCCGCTACCATCTCCTCAAAGCCTGCGAAGATTCGCTGCGCCGGCTACAGACCGACCACATCGACCTCTACCAGCTGCATCGCCCCTCCCTCACCGTACCCCAGGACGAGACGCTGCGCGCCTTCGATGATCTGGTCCGCTCTGGCAAGGTCCGTTTCATCGGCTGCTCCACTTTCCCCGCCTGGAAGGTGATGGAAGCACTCGCAGTCAGCCAATCCTACAACCTGGTCCGCTACATCAGCGAACAACCTCCCTACAATCTGCTCGACCGCCGCATCGAAAATGAGCTGGTGCCGCTGGCCCAGCAGCACGGGCTGGCACTGCTCCCCTGGTCGCCGCTGGCCGGCGGCATCCTGGCCGGACGCTACACCAGCCGACACTCCTTTCCAGCGGGTTCGCGCGCCGACCGCACCAATGTGACCTTCCGCGACCGCATCACCCAGCGCGGCATCGACGTCGCCGTCGCTGTCAGCCGGATGGCAGCTGAACGCAATTTGACCCCTTCACAGCTGGGCCTGCTCTGGGTGATGGAACAGCCCGGGGTGACCGCCCCGATCCTTGGCCCGCGCACACTCGCCCATCTTGAAGACGCCCTGCCCCTGCTCGACCTGAACCTGGCCGACAGCGACCGCCCTCTCTTCGACGCGCTGGTCCATCCAGGCACCGCTGTCGCCGATTTTCACAACAGCAACGACTGGATGAAAGCCAGGGTGTTCGACAGCCACACCGCTGGCCACAATTGAAAAACCATCTCCCTTCGGCTACAATCAAAAGCAGGGAAATCCCTACAGCGCTTTCACAGCCAGCCTTGGATCGGAGTAATTTTTATGTCGATAAGCGACACCCTTGCCCGGCCAACCCGCTTTCAACAGCTAGGTACGCTGCTGCACAACAGGTTCAACGAATTTGAAGAGAACTGGCTGGCCCCCACGATCCATCAACTGTTTGTGCGCTACGGGGACCCACGCCAGAAGCTCGCCAAGGCACTCCAGCCAACCAGCCAACCTGCCCAGCTCTCTCCCGCCGACCGCGCCCTCAACCGAGGGCTGGCCATCACCGGTCTCTCCGCCACCGCTGCCGTAGCAGCTCTCGTGTGGTCCGGGCCACTGCAGCTGCTCAGCCTGCCCGGGCTGGTCTACGGCAGCTGGCATCTCTATGTCGCTGCCTACCAGAACCTGCGCACGCGACGCCGCCCCGACATCAACCTCCTGATCGCCATGGTCAACACGGCGTACATCACCGGGGGCTACTGGGCGCTGGGCAATTTTACTGTGCTCTCCTTCTTCTTCAACGCCAAACTCCTGAACACCCTCCGGGATCAACAGGCCCAGACCTTGATCGACAACCTGGTCTCCTACCAACAAAACGCCCACCAACAGGTCGACGGCGTCGCTGTCGACCGCAAGAGCACTGAGCTGCAGGTGGGCGACGTGGTCGTGGTCTACGCCGGTGAAATCATCCCGGTCGACGGACAGATCCTGCACAGCGAGTCCGCCGCTGTGGCCGAAGATATGCTGACAGGCGAGTCCCACCCGGTGGAAAAACAGACCGGAGATCGGGTCTTTGCAGCAACCTTGCTGCTCACCGGCCGACTGGAGGTGCGGGTCGAACAAGACCCAGCAACCGCCCTGGCCAGCCGGGTCGGCCAGCTCCTGGCCCAGACAGCCGACTACCGCAGCACCCACCAGCTGAATATGGACCGCCTGACCGACAGGCTGATGATCCCTACGCTGGGCGCCGCCGCCCTCACCCTGCCGCTGCTCGGCCCCTACCCGGCTGCCGCCATGATCGACCTTCACCCCTTCCGCCAGCTGAGCAACTTTGGGGCAATCGGCCTCCTCAATGCTTTTCTCTTCGCAGCCGAACACAAAATTTTGATCAAAGATGGCCGCACCTTCGAGCTGCTGCCGCAGATCGACACGATCGTCTTCGACAAGACCGGCACACTCACCGAGTCAACCCCCCTGGTGGCTACACTGCACACGCTGGGCACCGCCACCGAATCAGAACTCCTGACCTATGCCGCAGCCGCCGAACAGCACCAGACTCATCCGATCGCACACGCCATTCTGGCCGCCAGCCGGGCGCGTGACCTCCCGATTCTCCCCCTCGACGACGCCGAACTGCAGGTCGGGCTCGGCGTTATTGCCCGCATCGGCGGCCACACCATTCACGTCGGCAGCGAGCGCTTCTTGCAACAGCAGGGGGTTGCCTTTCCTACATTGCCAACCCTTGTGGAAGAGAGCCAGGCCGGCCTCTCCCAGGTCTGGGTCGCACGCGACGGCCACGCGATCGGCGCCATCGAGCTGAGCGCAGTGTTGCGCGCCGAGGTGCCCGCCATGATCGCCCAGCTGCGCGAACAGACCTCGATCCGCAGCATCATCGTCGTCTCGGGCGACCGGGCCGCAGCCACCCGCCAACTTGCCGCCCAGATCGGCGCCGACGATTTCTATGCCGAGGCGCTCCCAACCGACAAACTGGCGATCCTCCAACACCTGCAAGCCACCGGACACAACGTCTGCTTCGTCGGCGACGGCATCAACGACGCCATCGCATTCCGCCAGGCCAATGTCTCGGTCTCGATCGCAGGGGCCACACCGCTGGCCACAGGCAGCGCCCATGCGGTCCTGCTGGAGCCCAACCTCACAGCGCTGCCAGCGCTGTTCAAACTGGCCAAAGAAGCCACACAAACCCAGAACGCCATGCAGATCCCCGTGCTCGGGACCAGCGTCCTCGGGCTGATCGGCATCTGGTTTTGGGGCTGGAGCCTGCCAGCAACGACCGCACTCAATTTGCTGAGCATCGGCGGAGGCCTGGTCGTCACCATGCTGCCCCGCCTGGCCGCAGCCAGGCAGGCGTCCATTCAAACAACATAACCTGCTCTACATCAAAGAGAGAACAGTTTGCCATGGCAAAAATCGTCGTGCTCGGAGCCGGGGTCATGGGCAGCGCATTCACGATGCCGCTCGCTGACAACGGCCACACCATCAGCCTGGTCGGTACCCACCTCGACAACGACATCATCGAAGAGATCCACGAAAACCACGTCCACCCCCGTCTGCGCACTCGTCTGCGCGACCAGGTGACCCCCTACCCCTACGATCGGCTGGGCGAGGTGGTCGCCGGGGCCGACCTGGTCGTTGTCGGGGTCAATTCGCTGGGCATCGACTGGGCCGGCCAGATGCTGCGCCCGGTCCTGCCCCCAAAGACCCCCCTGCTCTTTCTGACCAAAGGCCTCTCTGGAGCTGGCCACCATCTGGAGCTGCTCCCCCACCGCCTGCGCAGCCACCTGACCCCGGCCCAGCAGGGCTCTACCCCCCTGCTGGCGATCGGTGGCCCCTCCATTGCCGCCGAACTTGCCGCCGAACGCGACACCTGTGTGGTGCTCACCGGCAACGATGCAGAGCGGATCGAGCAGGTCGCTACCTGGTTGCGCACCCGTTACTACCACGTCTGGACCTCTACCGATATGGTCGGGGTCGAAACCTGCGTCGCCCTCAAAAATGTCTACGCGCTGGCCGTCGGCTGTGTCGGCGGGCTGCTCGCCAAGGCAGGCGAAGCCCCCAACCATGCCGCCATGCACAACCTCTCCGCCGCGATCTTTGCCCAGGGGCTGTGGGAAACCGCCTACCTGGTCCACCAGATGGGCGGCCAACGCCGCAGCGTCTTCACATTGCCCGGCGCCGGAGATCTTTATGTCACCAGCATGGGCGGACGCAACAGCCGGATGGGCTGGCACCTCGGCCAAGGCCTCCCCTACTCAGTCGCCAAAAGCCAGTGGATGCCCGACGATACAATCGAGGGCGCCCAGCTGGCTCAGGCAATCGGCCCCACCGTCGAGGCCCTGTTCGACCAGGGGCTGCTCGACCGCACCGCCCTGCCCCTGCTGGCCCGGATGATCGAAATCGTCTGCCACGACGCGCCGGTCGAATTCCCCTGGGACGCCTTCTTTGCAGGCCCCGCAGATTTCTGAATCCCGCTCTGATCCGAAAGGAAGTTTCTGATGCGCTTCGAATTTGCCACCGCCCAACGCATTCTTTTCGGCGAGGGGGTCGTGCGCGAGCTCGGCAGCCTGGCGCGCAGCTATGGCACGCGCGCCCTGGTGGTCACCGGCTCCCACCCAGCACGCGCCCACTCCCTGCTCGAACTGCTCCAGGGTGCAGGTGTACAGAGCACCCTCTTCAGCGTCAGCGGTGAACCCACAGTCGCCGATGCCATCGCCGGGGCCGCCGCCGCCGCTGACAGCGAACTCGTTGTCGCCGTCGGCGGCGGCAGTGTGCTGGACGCAGGCAAGGCGGTCGCCGCACTCACCACCAACCCGGGCGACCCCTTCGACTACCTCGAGGTGATCGGGCGCGCCCAGCCGCTGGCCAACCCCTCCCTCCCCCTCATCGCCCTGCCCACGACCGCAGGCACCGGCAGCGAAGTCACCCGCAACGCAGTCCTCTCCTCCCCCGAACACCGTGTCAAGGTCAGCATGCGCAGCCCCTCCATGCTGCCCCGCGTGGCCCTGGTCGACCCAGAACTCACCTACAGCTGCCCACCCGCAGTCACCGCCGCCACCGGGCTGGACGCGCTGACCCAGCTGATCGAACCCTTCGTCTCCAGCCGTGCCAACCCGCTCACCGACGCTCTCTGCCGAGAAGCGCTGCCGCGCGCAGCCCGCTCGCTCGTCACCGCCGTGCGCCAGGGAGAGCAGCGCGCAGCACGTCAGGAGATGGCCTTTGCCAGCCTCTGCGGCGGCCTGGCCCTGGCCAATTCCGGGCTGGGCGCAGTGCACGGTTTTGCAGGCCCATTCGGCGGTATGTACGACGCCCCCCACGGCGCAGTCTGCGCCGCCCTGCTGCCAGGTGTCTGTGCCGCCAATGTACAGGCCTTGCGCCAACGAGCGCCCCAACACCCTGCGCTGCAGCGCTATGCCGAACTGGCCACGCTCCTCACTGGCGACGCCGCCGCCACCGTCGAGGACGCCCTCGACTGGCTCCAGGCCCTGGTCGCTCAGTGCGAAATCCCGCCGCTCTCCGCCTACGGCTTCCAGCCAGAAGATGCAGCCTACGTCGTCGCCAAGGCCCAGACCGCCTCCAGCATGAAAGCCAACCCGATTCTGCTCGACGACACCGAGCTGACCGAAGTCTTGCTGGCAGCAGCTTCAGGGTCCAGGGGTGGGGCTCGGTTTCAACCCTGAACAACCACTTTGGAAGCAGATCCGCTCTGGGCAATCCGAAAGGCCTCAGCGCCAGCGGTGAGCGGCAATGCGTGGCTGACTGTATCTTCCAAGCTGTAGTGGGGGCGCTGCAGCACCGCGATCGCTCGCTGCAGCAGGTCAGGAGTTGCCGAGTAGCTGCTGACCAGATTGAGTTCGCGACGCCAGATTTCCCAGCCATTGAGCGAGAGCAATAGACCCGGTTTGGCCCCAAAAAGCAGAAGGGTGCCGCCATCCCGCACCGCAGCCAGCGCAAGCTCCAACGTGGCAGGGGTGAAAGCGGTGAGGAGAACGACGTCGACGCCGCGGCCCGCAGTGCGCGCACGCAGCGCTGCCGGACACCCAATCTCTCCGGCAAGAAAGCCCGCTTCAGCCCCCCACCGCAGGGCCAGCGCCAGCCGCTCTGGTCGCAAATCAACCGCAAAGGTGGTGACGCTGCGGTCAGCCAACAACGGCAGAAACAGCAGACCGACCGCACCCACCCCCACCACCAGAGCCGAATCTCCCTCGACCAGGTCAACCCGGCTCAGGGCACGCAGACAACAGGCCAGCGGCTCCATGAAGACCGCGCGCAAGTCGGGCAGGGTGGCAGGGAGAGGACAGAGGGTCTGCTCGACATGCAGGGCAGGGACACGGATGAACTCGGCAAAACCGCCAGGGTCAAGGTTGGTGCGCTTGAACAGAGGATCCATCGGCGCACTGCCCCGCCGTGTGTAGTGCGAACCAAAGTCGGGCACATGGTGGGCGAGGGCCACCCGCTCTCCAACAACAAAACGGCTCACCCCATCCCCCATAGCTGCAATGGTGCCGACCACCTCATGGCCCAGTGCAACCGGTTTGGCGACGCTGGGGTCGTAGACCTTCATAAGGTCCGTGCCGCAGATGCCGCAGCAACGAAGACGGACAAGCACCTCACCGGCGCCGATGGAAGGCACCGCGGTTTCGACAGTTTCAAGCACGCCGGTCGCAGCACAGATCAGCTGGCGCATCGTCTTTAGCGTGGGCAGAGAAGAGCGAGCCGGTCGACCAGGGGTTGCACAGCCGGAAAAAGCGGCTGGTAGACCTCACGGTAGAGCGGGTCGTAGCGGGCCTGTGCCTCTGGCTGTGGAGCAAAGTGGTCGGCCGTAGCAGTCATGGCATCGGCGGCTGCGCGCACATCTGGGTACCAGCCTACAGCTGTGGCCGCCAGGATGCCCGCACCCAGACAAGTGGCTTCCGTCGACGTAGAACGCAGCACCGGAACCCCGGTGACATCGGCGATAATCTGGCACCAGAGCCGGCTGCGGCTGCCCCCCCCCATCGTCACATATTCGCTGAAACGCTGGCCGACTGCAGCCATCATTGCATCCCCAACCAGGCGCTGTTCGTAGGCGATTCCCTCCAAAATAGCGCGGTAAAGATGTTCGCGTCCATGTGCACCGGTCCAGCCCAGGACAATGCCAGAAGCGGCCGGGTCCCAGTAAGGGTTCATGACATTGTTCCAATAAGGAACCAGCATCAGCCCACCAGCACCCGGGGGCAGTTTTGCACAGGCAGCTTCCAGCTGCTCTTCCGGGCTGAGCGCCAGCCAGCCAGAACGCAGATCGGGCGCAAATTTGTCGACAAACCAGCCGATCATAAAGACGCCCCCACGCAGAACATGCTCGGCAAAATAGTGGCCGTCGATCGGGGCCAGCAAGGTGCGAAACGCACGGTCGCAGGGGTAGTCGGCGCTGATCACGCCGCTGACCACAGCGGTGCCCAGATTCAAATAGGCACGCCCGGGGATCGTGGCGTTGGCCCCCAGCCCCGCACAGTGGCCGTCTCCAGCCCCAGCAATGACTGGCAGCCCAGCCCGCAGTCCGGTGGCACGTGCCGCGTCGGCGGTGACCTGGCCAAGGACGGAACCTGCTGCGTAAAGCTCGGAGAACTGGCTGGCACGCAGCCCCAGGGCTTCGATCAGCTCCCAGGCCCACCGCCGGTGAACCAGATCGACGAGCCCCATCGGGTCGGCATTGGAAAGGCCGGTGCGGAAGTGGCCAGTCATGCGGTGAACGAGGAAGGCATGGACATCGCAGAGCTTGTCGGCGCGCAGCACACTCTCTGGCTCATTTTCGAGCAGCCAGAGAATCTTGGGGAGCGACTGGGTCATCGACGGCGGCTTGCCGGTGAGCCGGTGGAGCACGTCGCGGCCAAAATGCTCTTCGAGTCGGGTCACCTGGGAACGGCTGCGTTCGTCCGACCAGAGAATGGCGTTGCGCAAGGGCTGGCCGGCGGCATTGACAGGCACGAACGACTCCCGCTGATGGGTCATGCAGAGCGCCTCCACCGCTGCTGCACCGACCTGGCTGAGGCATTCGCGCAGGGCACGGCACAGACCGGCCCACCACTCTTCAGCATTTTGCTCGTGCCAGGCTGGCTCAGGTTGGAGCAGGGGATAACTGGCACGCCCCTCAGCGACAGCGACACCCTGTCGGTTCCAGGCGATCGCCTTGCACGCGGTCGTGCTGCTGTCCACCCCAATCACCAGCGGCCCATGCCCTGCTGGATTGGCCATCTCCTTCTCCTTTCCGGTCTCCCAGCCAGCCGATCGGGCCACTCAAAAAACAGGCCCGGATCAGCCCTGATCCTTGCATTGACAGCTCTGTTCATTGGCCGCGTAAATGTGCGCTACAATAGCACAGGAGGAGGGACGCTGTCAAGCAGCATCCCCAGGCCGGGTACGATTCAACGTCAAATTTAGTTGACAGATGGAGCAGAGTGTGCTATTCTGATACTTATCTGTGCAAAAAATATCTGCTTGCTCGACAACATTGTTCGCTTGGGTGGTAGCTCGGACAGTGTTGTTTTGACCCCTCCACAGCAAGCAGAATTCTCACAGTGCGTATACCAACAAGCTCCAAGAGGTGAAGAGATGGCCAATCCGCTTGAACGTTTTGCAGTCACCGGCAAGCGCGCGCTGGTGACCGGTGGGTCCAAAGGGATCGGTGCCGAGACAGCAGTTGTATTGGCCCAGGCTGGCGCCGACGTGGCGATTGTGGGCCGCGATCTCGCCGGGCTCCACGCCACTGCCGCCCAGATCGAGGCTGCAGGGCGCCGCTGCATCGTCCTCGAGGCGGACATGCGCAGCGCCGACGGCCCAGTGCATGCTGCCCAGGCCGCGCTGGCCGCCTTTGGAACCGTCGACATTCTCGTCAACAACGCCGGAATCGCCCGGGTTGCCCCCATCTTGGAAGCCAATCTGGCAGACTGGGAAGAGACGTTGGCGGTCAACCTGCGTGCGCCCTATCTGCTGGCCCAGGCGCTTGCGCCTGCGATGATCGCACAGCGCAGCGGCAAGATCATCAATGTCTCCTCCCAGGCCGGCGTGATCGCGCTCGACAGCCACGCGGCCTATGCAGCCTCCAAGGGCGGGCTCAACATGCTGACCAAGGTCATGGCGCTCGAATGGGGGCCGCACAATCTCCAGGTGAACGCGGTGGCGCCGACCGTCATCCTCACCCCCATGGGCACACAGGTCTGGGGAGACCCGGCCAAGGCCGAGCCGATGCTGGCCAAAATCCCCCTGCGACGCTTTGGCCAGCCCGTCGAAGTGGCCGACCTGATTCTCTTCCTCGCCTCGCCAGCCTCCGACCTGATCACCGGCGAGACGATCCTGATCGACGGCGGGTATACCGCACTGTAGACAGTCTGGAGCCGTTGGGGCGACGCCTCCAATTTTTTACATCCAAATTCGCGTTCTTCCGTGTTTGCCTTCCGTGGTTTGTCTTCCGTAATTTGTGTTCCACGCGACGATGACCTTGGTCAAACGGCGCAGAGCAATAAAGGACTGTCCACTTCGTTCATAGGAGAACCCAAATGTCCGAGACGATTTCTTCCCAACCGTTTTCACGCCGTTCTCTGCTCAAAGGAATGGCCGCCCTCAGCGCAGCTGCGGTGGCCGCCAATGCCCTGGCTGCCTGTGCGCCCGCCGGTGCCCCGGCTGCCGCTCCAGCAGCGGAGGGCGCCAGCCCGCTTCAAGGCACTGTCGGCGACGAAATGCGCGGCAAAAGCCTCGAACTGAGCCTGGCCGTCATCGCTGGCTGGCCCCCCAGCCAGCTGCCGATCGAAATGTTCCCCTCCTTCGCTGCCGCGGTGAAGGAGAAATATGGCTACGACGTCACCGTGCGCAAAACCGAAGCCCCCTTCGCCGCCCTCTTCCAACGCGTGGCCCCCACCCTGGCCGCCAAATCCCAAGAGTTCAACCTGATCGTCTCCGACAGCCAGTGGCTCGGCGCCCTGGCCGAACCAGGCTGGATCATCAAAGCCGACGATGTCTATGCCGTCAACCCCGAACTCGATCTCGAACCCTTCTCCAGCCTGGTGGTCAATACCTACCAGGTCTACCCGGATGGCTCCGGGCAGCGCTGGGGCTTCCCGCAGATGCCCGACACCCAGGGGCTGTTCATCCGCAAAGATCTGGTCGAAGACCCCGCCGAGCAGGCGGCGTTCGAAGCCAAATACGGCACAAAACTGCCCTCCACCTACGACGAGTTTGCAGAACTGACCATCCAGGAATACGAGCCGATCTTTGAGTTCTTCAACCGCCCCGACCAGGAATTCTACGGCACCGCAGCCCAGTACAGCAAGGAATATGACTTCTTCTCCTGCGCCTACCACCCGTATGTCTACGCAACCGGCGGCGACATCTGGGACCCGGCCACCGGCAATGTCGTAGGTATGCTCAACACCGACGCCAACGCAGCACAGCTCGAATACTTCCGCTCGCTGACACAATATATGCCACCCGGCTATTCGGATTTCACCATCGGATCGATGATTGACCTCTTCACCCAGGGCAAGGTCTTCTCGGCGTTCAACTGGCTGGCTGTCGGCCTCTTCATGATCTCTCCCGAGCTCGAAGGCAAAGTCATGGCCGTGCCCCACCCCAAATTTATCTTCCCCGACGGCGAAAAGAAGGTGATCGGCGCCATGGGCGGCCAACCCTGGGTGATCAACGCCTTCAACGACGACGACCACATGCGCGTCTGCATCGATTTCCTCAAGTGGTGGTACCAAGACGACACCCAGGAAGAGTTTGTGTCGAAAGGCGGGCTGCCCTGGAGCAAGAAGGGTGTCGAAGCCGAAGGCTTCGAAGAGTCCAAACCCTATACCCGAGCGTTCAAATACATGCTCGAAGAGGGCCGCTCGCGCGACTTCTGGCACCTGCCTGAATACGCCGAGCTGCTCGCCGTCCAGCAGGAAGCCTACAGCGCCTTTGCTTCCGGCCAGGTCAACGACCCCAAACGGGTGCTGGACTACATCGCCGGTCGCCAGCAGCAGATTCTTTTCGACAAGGGGCGCACACAGACCGCCCCGCCTGCAGAGTTGCTCGACCTGACCTTGAGCTGACCTGCACCCTTTTTCGCTGCCGGGAAGCGGGTCTGCTTCCCGGCAGCACCCTCTCTTTGTAGCGAAGCGAAGGGACCGCATGCGTTCAGTCCATCCCGGCCAGCCCAGTGCAGATCCGATGCTCCTCGCCAGACGCAGCCCGCTGCGCACATTTGAGGAGTCTCGCTTCTTCTCATTCACGCTCCTGCTGCCCATTTTGATCTTTTTTGTGGCGCTCAATGTCATCCCAACCCTGTGGATGATCGGCATGAGTTTCTACAATTATTCCCTGATGTCCCCCGCCCCTCCCACTTTTCTGGGGGTTGACAATTTTGTCAAAATTTACAACGACTCCGACCTGTGGTCTGCCTTTGGACGCACCTTTGTCTTCGTCGTCCTGGCCGTGGGCCTTGAAACCACACTCGGCGTGCTGCTGGGCTTTCTCTTCTGGGGCAGCAGCAACATGCCAGGCCGCCGCCTGGCCCTGACCCTGCTCTTCGTCCCCATGGTCGTGACCCCCGTGGCCTCCGGGCTCTTTTGGCGCCTGATCTACGAGCCAACCTTCGGCGTCGCCAACTACCTGCTCCAACAGCTCAGCGGACAAAAAATCGACTTTCTCACCAATATCGACTGGGCGTTCGGGGCCGTACTCTTTGTCGATATCTGGATGTGGACCCCCTTTATGATTCTGATGACCCTCGCCGCACTCGGATCCGTGCCCAAAGCCGAACTCGAAGCCGCCGAAGTCGACCGACTCACGGCCTGGCAGCGGCTCTGGCATGTGATCTGGCCCCACGGCAAGTTTATCCTGATGCTCGGCATCCTGCTGCGCACGATCGACGCCTACAAGACAACCGATCTTGTCTTCCTGATGACCAACGGCGGGCCCGGCAATATCACCGAACTGATCGCGCTGAAACTGTACCGCTACGCGTTTGCCAGCCTCAATATCGGCTTCTCCTCCGCACTGGCCGTCATCTTGCTGCTGATCGCGATCGCGTTCACCTCCATCTATCTCTGGGTGCTCCATCTGCGCCGCTACCGAGAAGGAGTCTGATATGCAACCGTCACGCACCCGCACTACCGTCTACTACTCGCTCCTCTGGTTGGTGGCACTGCTGTTTTTTCTGCCCGTCTTCTGGATTCTGATGGCCTCCTTCAAGACGCCCGACGATATCCTGGCCGTCCCCCCCCGGTTTCTCTTCCAGCCGACCGTGGACAATATCGTCTCCATGCTGACCCGCCCCAATACCATCCCCTATTTTATCAACAGCCTCTTCTTGTCGATCCTTTCGGTGACACTCGCACTCGCAGTCTCGTTTCTGGCAGCGTACACCCTCTCCCGCTACAAATTTCGTGCCACCAATTTTTTGATGTTTTTGATCCTCTCCACACGCATGGTGCCCGCCGCAGCCTTGGTCGTGCCAATCTTCCAGATGTATAACGCATTTCAGTGGCGCAATCAGTTCGGCGTCCTGATGCTCTATACCATGTTCAGTATCCCCTTCTCACTCTGGATCCTCAAAGGGTTCATCGACGGCGTCTCCCAACGCTACGACGAGACCGGTTTTGTCAACGGCGCCTCCCGGCTGCATGTCATGTTTCGCGTCGTGCTGCCCCAGGTGCGCCCCGGCTTGATCGCCGCATTTATTTTCAATCTGATCTTTGTCTGGAACGAGTTCCTGCTCAATTTTATCCTGGGAGGACCCGGCACACAGATGATCCCCTACGCACTCGCTGTCGGCCTGACCGACTCCGGCGGCAATGTCGACTGGGCCTTCGTCGCCTCCCTCTCTACCGGCTATGTGCTGCTCCCCACCCTGATGATCTTTTTCTTCCAAAAATATCTGCTGGTCGGGATGACGTTCGGAACCGTGCGCGGGGAGGTGTAGCATGCCAGGCCACAAACAACCCTTTGCCGCCACGCTGCAGCTGATCCTGGTCGTCTGGATGCTCGCCAGTATTGTCCTGATCGGACAGCAGGCCAGCATCGAGCTGTACAGGGTCGGGCTGATCTCGCTGGTCGCCTCTGCCATCAGCCAGATCGCCGTCGGCAATATCCCAGCTACCGCCAATGCCCGACGCTCTGCGTTGCTCTATCTCTGGTTCGTTTTTCTCGTGATTGTCATCTTCGCCGTGAGCATCGTGCTGGCCCCCTGGCTGGCTTCGCTGGGCCGCTGACGGCCCCCAACAGGAACGACACTGGCATGACTGCAATTGCACTGAACAACCTCGCCAAAAGTTACGGACGCAAACAAATCCTGCACAACCTGCACCTGAGCGTGCCCGCCGGCGAGTTCATGGTCGTCTTCGGATTGCCCGCCTCCGGCAAATCCGTGCTCGTACGGCTGCTGACCGGGCTGGAAGCTCCTGACCAGGGCAATATCTTCCTGCGCGGCACCGATGTCACCCGCCTCTCCCCCGGAGAACGCAATATCGGCTACGTCCCCCAATCCTTCGCACTCTACCCCCATTTCACCGTCTACCAGAACATTGCCTACCCCCTCCACCTGGCACGTGTGCCCAAACCCGAAGTCGAACCAGAGGTGCAGCGCGTGGCCGGGCTGCTCGGGATCCAATCGCTGCTCGACCGCAAACCCGACCAGTTGAGCGGCGGCCAAAAACAACGCGTCGCGATCGCACGCGGGCTCATCAAACGCACCGATCTCTACGTGCTCGACGACCCACTGGTCGGCCTCGATTTCAAACTGCGCGAACGGCTGATCGACGACCTCAAACGCACCCAAGCAATGCTCAACGTCACCTTTGTCTACACAACCTCCGACGCAGTGGAATCGCTCATGCTCGCCAGCCAGATAGCAGTGCTGGATGGCGGCGAAATTATCGAAAGCGGCTCCCCAGAAACGTTGTACAGATCCCCACAACACACCCGGACCCTGCAGTCTGTCGCCTTCCCCCAAGCCAATCTGATCGACGGCACCCTCTCCACGCAGGGCAACCGCCAAATCATCGAAACCCCTGCGTTTCGCGCCGGCTTTTCTGGCCAGCCCAACGGACCCACCCCCCAGGTGCAGATCGGTGTCCGCCCAGAACAGATCCGCATCGGCACCGCCCCCGGAAGACTGACCTGCCAGGCCAGGGTGCTCTTGCGCGAAGATCTGGGCGGCGAAGAGATCCTCTATCTCGACGCCCAAGGGGTGCAGCTGACCACCGTGCTGCGCAGCGACGACCAGACCCAGCAGCACGTCGATATCGACCAGTCCGTCACCATCAGCATGCAGCCACAACAGCTGATTGTTTTTCAACAGGGCCGCCGGATCGGCGTCTGCACCGGATCGGAGTAAACCGTGCTTGATATTCGAGTCGACAATCTGCGCAAACAGTTCGGCAGCGTGGTCGCGGTCGATGACCTCACCCTGACATTTCCCGCAGGCACTACAACCTGTCTGCTTGGACCCTCTGGGTGTGGCAAAACGACCCTCATGCGGATGATCGCCGGGCTGGAACGCCCAACCCAAGGCGAAATTTTCTTCGGCACCCAACGCGTGACCCACCTCTCCACCTACGCACGCAAGATCGGGATGGTCTTCCAGTACCCGGTCGTCTACCGCGGCAGCAACGTACGCGCCAATATCGAGCTACCCCTGCGTGCCGAAAAGCTGAGCCCAGCCGAACGAACGCGCCGCACCGAAGAGGTGCTCGACTTGCTCGAAATGCGCCACGCAGCCGACGCAGATATCGAAGATCTGGACAACGGGACCCGCCAAAAAGTGGCTGTCGCTCGCGCCGTCGCCCGCCAACCCCAGATCATCCTCTTCGACGAACCGATCACCAATGTCGATATCTCCTCCAAACTGCAGCTCAAACGAGCCCTCAAAGAGCTGGTCACCCGCCTCAACCAGACGATTCTTTACGTCACCCACGACCAGACCGAAGCCATGACCCTGGCAGACCAGATCGCATTGATGAAAGATGGACGCATCGTCCAGTATGCAGCCCCGCGCGAACTGTACGACCGCCCCAACGATGTGTTCGG
>CAIOHJ010000206.1 GCA_903858085.1 uncultured Chloroflexota bacterium | reverse complement strand
TTTCCCGGCCAAGGCACCCTCTGGCTGTTGCCCAAGGCGGCCTGGGGCGAAACGATCGTCCTGGCAGCTGCGCTGCTGCCCCAGCAGGCGCTGATCCCCGGACAATCGTTCCTCACCACCTTTTACCTTCAGGCACGCCAGCCAATTCATGAAGATCTCAACGTTCTGGTTCGTCTGGTAGCACCCGACGGGTCGGATCTGCTGCGCAGCGAGGGCTGGCCGTGGGGACGTCCGACCCACAGCTGGGTCCCCGGCGAAATCTGGCCCGACGGGCATCGCTGGTCGCTCCCGCTCGATGCCCGGCCCGGCCCCTATCGAGTCGAGGTCAGTTTCTATTCCCCGGCCACCCTCGAACTGCTGGACACACCGGTCACTGCCGGCTATCTGATCGTGGCCGATGAGCCGCCTGAACCGCTGGCGCCCCCAAAGCCACTGGCTGTCTTTGCGGAGGGCATTGTCTTGACTGGGCTGGAGATCCCAGCCGGGCACTGGACAGCCGGCCAGACTGTACCGGTGCAGCTTTCCTGGCAGGCAACAGCTCCACACCGTAAACGCTACACCACCTTTGTCCATCTGGTCGGGCCGGCTGGGCTGATGGCGCAGCACGACCAGGAACCCTTCGGCGGGTTTTACCCTACCTCTGACTGGCTGACCGGGATCTCGGTCACCGACCACTCTCCGCTGGCCCTGCCCGCTGACCTGCCACCGGGCGAGTACCAACTCTGGGTCGGGCTGTACGATTCCAACACCGGCCAGCGGCTGGCCTGGCTCCAAGACGGCGGCGGCGATGCGTTTGCGGCCGCCACCGTTCAGGTGCGCTGAACAGCCCGCTCCTTGCCAATGCATCGCCCCGCCCGCCACAGACAACGAGCCTTGGCATCTTGCTGTCCGGCTTTGTGTCATGGATGCATCAGTTTCGGTGACACTGCACAAAGAATGCCTATCAAGTACCGTCAACGAAACTGCAACCCTGTCAGCCGTCCGATCTCAGCATAGAGTTCCGTCATCTTTTGGTCATAGGGTAGCTCAGGATCTTCTTTCAGTCCGTTGTGCTGTCCAAAGTTCTGGGTCCACGATACTTTGTTGGCTGGGCCAGTAGCAGTTCTATCGGAAGAGTGCCAGCACCTCCCCCGCCTTGTTTCGGTTGTTTCCATCCCGACTGATGTAGCGCTGAACTTGCAACCCCACAATCTCGGCCCCAGCATAGATCTCACGCACAAACGGCGTGTCATGGTTCGAGATCAATACCGGAATGCCTCGCCTGGCCAACAGACGCGCCTCATCGGCCAGGCCATGGTGCGCGTCCAGCCCAAACCCACCCGCACTGTAGCTGGTGAAGTTGGCCGTCTCGGAAAGCGGCACATAGGGTGGGTCGCAATATACGACATCCCCGCGCTCAGCGTGCAGCATTATTTCCAGAAAATCAGCTTGCTGGAATACTGCCCGGCTCGCCCTGGCCGCAAAAAATAACAGTTCCTTCTCAGGGAAATAGGGCTGTTTGTACCGACCAAAGGGGACATTGAATCTCCCCTTGCAGTTATACCGACACAGACCGTTGTAACAATGCTTGTTCAAATACAGAAACAGCGCAGACCGCAGCCGCTTGTCCTCCGTGTCGTTGAACAATGCTCGCCGACGACAATAGACATCCGGGTCATTGTGGTCAGGAGCAAAGAATTGCCGGCAATACGACACAAAGCCTTCACCCTCCTCTTGGAGCGTAGCGTACAGATGGATCAGATCCCCGTTGGCATCCGACAGCAGATACCGAGGAGCGTCTATGTTGAGAAACACCGCCCCAGATCCGACAAACGGCTCGATCAGGCGTTTGCCCATCGGCAAACTCTGACGGATCTGCTCCACAATCTGAAATTTGTTGCCTGCCCACTTCAAAAACGGCTTCATTTACTGATTCGTCAGCGTTCGTTCGCGTAGGCCCATTTTCTGAAAACTTTTTACTTGTGCCAACGTCGCAGGGTGCACCGGTTCTGTTGATCCGGGCCGAGTTCCTTTTATCTGAGGAACTGCCCATCACTCCGAGAGGAGCAGCTGGGTCAACGGCACGATCTGGTCGCGCAGCGGCTGGCCAGCCCGGTCGAATACAGCCAGCCGCGCGCCATCCAGCGGGTTGTAGAGCCCTATTCCCAGCGTGTACAGCCCCGCTGCAGCGTGCTGCTCCACCCGCAGCGTGAGTGATTCCACGATCACTTCCCCAGCCTGCCAGGCAGTTGTCGGATTGGCTCCGCGCAACGGCGGCGCATCCAGCTGTGCAGCCATCCCCCGTCCTGGGTCGAACAGATGGACAAATTGGGTCAGGTCTGTTGCAGCCGGACCCCGCGCCTGGTAGTACAACGTCAGTTGAAACTCGCTGCCAGGCTGCAGACCGGTGGCTGGCAGCACGAGGTCGTAGCCCAGCAGCACAGCCAGATCTCCAAACGTCGCATCGACTGTCTGCTGCGGGGCTGCTCTGTCCCCCGCAGTGTAGACCTTGACCGGCGGCAACCGGTAGGCATCCCCCACCCGCTGGCCCGCGCTGTCGGCAACAGCCAGACGCTGCAGGCTGTCAAACTGATACAGACCCAACACCGGCCAGAGCAACCCGTTCGGCGTGTCAGCCGGCACCTGCAGCCGGTAGGAGTCCAGCTGCACATGCCCCGTGCCCCAGCTCATCGGTGGGTGAAAAAACGTTCCAGCCAGATGGTCATCTTGTGCCACAACCGCCCCCTGCACGTCGGTCAGGTGCACAAAGCCGTGGTAGTCCTGCAGCGGAGGCGCGATCGCCGACCAGGCAAGGCTGTAGACCAACGTCTCCCCCGCCCGCACCACTGGCAGCGTTGTCCCTGCCGCCATTGCCTGCCCCCCCCCCAGCGTGTAGCTGTTCAGACGAAGCGTCTCACCGAAACGCAGCGCCAACGGCTGTTCAGCCCCGGACGCCTGTGCAGGCAAGGTCGCACGCAGCGCGACCACACCGAGCAAGGTCGCTGGCGGAAGCAGCCGATTTTCAGCGTCGAGCAGATGCAGGCGTACCGTATAGTTGCCCGCCGGCAGACCGGCCGGCAACATCACTTCATAGGCGTCGTCGACCAACGTCCCAGGTGGCCAGTTGCTGGCTTGCTGGCTGTTGAAATAGGGACGGGTGGCCGCCAAGGTCACCCGTTGCCCTGTGCTGTCCAACACTTCCCAGCCCAGACGCAGATCCTGCTGCGGAGTCTGCATGACAAACCAGGCAGGGTAGATGTGCAACCTGTCCGGATCTTTTTGTTCGATGCGATACCCCAGCAGCGTCAATGTTGCGGTGGCGAAGGGCTGGGCTGGAGACAGCACCGGGGTCAACACCGGTCCCCGCAGCACCGCAAGGCTGCCAGCCAGCAGCAGCACTGCGCCCAGCCCAGCCGCCCCATACCAGCGAACCCGCCAGGCCAGAGCCACCAGCCCAGCCAGGGTCACCCATGTCAGCCAGGTGGCATAGCGTTGCAGCGCTGTGCCCGGCTGGGTCAGACGTAGACGGTGGCTGCCCGGCGGCACATCGACGGTCAACAACCCCAAAGAAGTACTTGAAAGTGGCTCCAGCAGGGTGCCGTCCCCCAGGGTGGCCTGCCAGCCTGGAAAATAAAAACTGGTCAACCGGACAGCCCCCCCCTGTTCTGAAGTGACCTCCGCGTCCACCCCCTCCCCGCTGAGCGCATGCAGACGAATCTGTACGGGGGCAGCGACATCCTTCTCCTCTGGCTGGTACCAGAGCGCCTGGCTCCAGCGCGGCATGAACTCGCGTGTCGGCCCGGTGCCCCACTGCCCCGTGATCGCTTCGTGCCGGGCAATGGCAGCCAACGGCACCCCCCCCTGCTCGGTGGCCAAAGACCCCATCCACGCCACCAGAGGGCGTTGCCACAGCAGCGTTGCCCCACACAAAACAGCGACCCCAGCCATTTGCAGCGTGCGGCGCTGCAGGCGCAGCACAATCCACCCCGCCCACAGCGGCAGGCTCACCGAAAGGAGGCTGAGCAGCCGCCAAGGAAACTGGATGGCCAGCAGGGCCCGACTGCCAAGCCAGAGCGGTTCACTCCAGGCCCCGATCGCCAGCCCGGCCAACAGAGTGACCCCCAGCCAGTAGCGCCACTCCAACGTCCACCTGCGCACGCTGGCGATCCCAGCCACAGCCAACACCAGCTGGAGTATGCCGAGTTGATAGGGCACGTCGAACGTATACTCAAATGGAAAATTCAGATCGACGATCGTGTTCCAGTTCCACAAATTTTCGGGGATGAACACCTCGATCGACGTGGTGAAGGCATCCTGGCGCAGGAACCCACTCTCTGCCAGCAGGGGGACCCAGAAGAAGGCGCTGAGCCCCATGCCCCCCCCCAACGCTGCCAGGGCCCACCCCAGACGGGAAGCCGAACGCCCCTGCTGCCACCACAGCACCAGCAAATAACCGGCCAGCAGAGGGGGAAACAAGATCAGTGTCACTGTATGGGTGACCGCAAGGGCACCCAGCAGGGCAGCCAGCGTGGCCGCAAAGACCGCCGGACGATCTGCACCCATCAGCCGCCGCGCGGCCCACAAAATCCAGGGCAGCAGCGCCTGCGCGCCGACCTCAGCGAGCGCGCCACGAACATAGACATTGGCAAGCAGATACGGTGCATACAGATAGGCGACGGCGGCAACCAGGCTCGCACCCCGCCCCATCTGCCCGTACAACTCGCTGGCCAGCCGGTACATGCCCAGCGCGCCCGCCAGCACGCAGAACGCAAAGACCCCGCCCATGGCTCCGGCCAGCGGCACCCCCACCAGATGCAAGCCCCCCACCAGATAGTAGGTCGCCGGCGCATAGTAGCTCAACACTGGATACCCCAGCCCTGCAACCAGTTCGGGCACCCAACGCGGGTAGAAGAGCCCCTGCCGCCAATGGTGGACCAACAGGGCGATCCGCATCAGATGGGTTGCCCCATCCGCCGAGGCAGTCAACCCCAAAGTCCACAGCGGCCAAAGCGCAGGCACGCTGAAAAGCGGCAGCCACCCCCAGGGATGGCTCCTGAACCAACGCAACACAGACACCCCCCCGTGGATGTGGCGGGGTTGCATCACAGACTCGTCGGAGAGAGAAAACTGCAGCCAGTTTTCACATCGGATATTTGTCGATCTGCTCCCTGCATAGATACACTACTTCTGGTCGAGGTGCTAGAAAAACCACAGACCTCGCAGGAAAAAATGCTGATGCGAACGATTGTACCACGAAAGGAAGAAAGCGGCTTCCTCCACCCACCAGGGTGATTTCTGCCGCCAGACCGATGATGAACAGGCTATCCGCCAAGCTGCTGGGCGCTGCCGTGTTGTTTTGCTTGCTCCTGCTTCCACGCCTGCCCGGGTTGGCGCTGGCTGTCAGCCCGGACGAGCCCAAATGGCTGACACGATCGGGAAATTTCTACCATGCCCTGGCCCACCAAAACTGGGCTGGCACCTACCAGGTCGAACATCCTGGCGTGGCAGTCATGTATGTCGGGATGACCACCTTCCTGGCTCAGTACCCCTCCTTTGGCACCCAGGCCCCCGCTCCTTTCGACTGGGATCGCGGCACGATGGAGCAGTGGATCATCGACCAGACGCCGCTCACCCCGCTGCAGCTTTTGGTCGGCGCCCGGTGGGCCACCATTTTGCTGGCGACAGCGCTGCTGTTGCTCGCCTATCTGCCGCTGCGCAGGGTGCTCACCCCATCTGCTGGGCTGCTGGCCCTGCTCTTTGTGGGCTGGTCCCCGCTGGGGCTGGCGCTTTCCCAGCGTCTGCATCCAGATGGGCTGATGTCGTTGTTCCTGTTTTTGGGGCTGGTGGCCTTTCTGGCCTGGCTCTACGCTGGCCGCCGCCTGCCCTATCTGCTCCTCTCTGCTGCCGCCACTGCGCTGGCCGGGCTGACCAAGACCCCGGCAATTTTTCTGGTGCTGACTGCGGCAGCGTTGACCGCCATCGAGTGGCTGCGCAGCGATCACAGAGCCCGGTCATCGCTGGCTCGCGGGCTGCTCCTGTGGGCTGCTGTCGGGGCGGCCCTCTTTTTTGCCCTGTGGCCAGCGATGTGGGTGCAGCCCCTCCAAACCCTTGGCCAGGTGCTGGCCGGGATGGGGGTCCATGCAGAAGGCCATTCGAACCCCAATTTTTTTTGGGGCGAGATCCGCGAGGACCCTGGCTGGTTGTTCTATCCGGTGGCACTCTGGTTTCGCACCACCCCTGCCTCTGCGATCGGCCTGGCCCTGGCCTTGGGGCTGATGGCACTCCCCAACCCCTCCTTCCTGCGCAGGCGCCCGGAGCGACAGACGCTCCTGGCTGTGCTTTTGTTTGCGCTGCTGTTTGTGCTGGGCATCTCCCTCGGCGGCAAAAAGTCCGACCGCTATCTGCTGCCCGTGCTGCTGGCTGTCGACCTGGTCGGGGCTGCCGGGTGGTTTGCGCTGGCACAGCTGGCCAGCCAGCGATTGCCGCTGCCCACGCTGCGCGTTCGCCCGGGCGTTCCCGCCGCGCTGCTGCTCTCTGCGCTGCCCCTGGTCGTTCTGCACGGCGCTCCTGCCCTGTACCACGCCCCCTATTACTTCACCTATTTCAACCCGCTGGCCGGCGGCACAGAGGCTGCGCCAGAAATGTTGGTGGTCGGGTGGGGCGAGGGACTTGACCAGGCAGGGCTGTGGCTGAACGAATACGACCAGGGCCAAGGCAGAACCGCCAGCGCAGCCTACTCGCTCGGCTCAGTCTCCTATTTTTACAAACACCCGGTCATCTCATTTTCCGACGAATCCAGACGGGCCTGGCTGGAAAGCGACTACGCCGTCACCTATCTCAACCAAAAACAACGCCTCCTGCCAGACCCAGCCCTCCACGCCTTCTTCGCTGCCCAGACCCCGGTCTACACCTATTCGTTTCGGGGGCTGAAGCTGGTCGAAGTCTATGACTTGCTGGACACATTGCCCCCCCCTTCCTCTGGGATCAACGCCCGCCGCATCGTGGACTTCGGAGGTAGTCTCCGGCTGCTCGACCACGAAATCCGGCCGGAAACTCCCCAGCCAGGACAGAGCGGTGAGGTCGCACTCTATCTCAAAAAGATCGGCCCCCGACCGCACAACGCCAGTGTCCTGCTACGCCTGACCGGTGCCGACGGCCAGGAAGTCTGGCGCAGCGAAGGCTGGCCGTATGGGCAGCCCACCAGCACATGGCCGCTGCGCAGCGTGCTGCGCGACGCCCACCTCTTCACCCTGCCGACAGCACTGCCTGCCGGGCTGTATCTGTTGTCGCTCTCCTTCTACGACAACACAACGCTGGCGATGCTGCCCGTCACCTACCCGGGCAACGCAGGATTGGCCGCCGGCGAAGAGAGCGCAAGGCTGGCGCTGCTCCAGATTGGCGATCCCCCCCCAGCCCCCAGGCGGGCTGGCTGGGAATTTGGCAGCCTGGCACGCCTGGCTGACGCCACGCTGCCCAGCACCGCTGGCCAGCAACTTGAGTTCGAGCTGCTCTGGGAAAGTCTGCAGCCAACCGACGAGCACTACACCGTATTCGTGCATCTGCTGGATGCAGCCGGCCAGATCGTCGCACAACAGGATCGCGAACCACAGCAAGGTTTTGCTCCGCTCCGGCTCTGGCAACCCGGCCTGGTGATTCGCGATCGGTATCAGATCGAGTTGCCTGCTGGCCTGCCGCCCCAGCTGCTCACCGTCCGAGTCGGATTGTACGACAGCAGCGGGGTTCGGCTGCTGCTGGCCGATGGCGCAGACACTGCTCTCCTGGGAACCGTGCAAATCCACCAAGAGCTGCTCAGCGCACCTCTACCGCCGTCAAGTCAACCGTAGGCTCACCCTCCCCCAACGGCTGCAGTTCGGGCAGATCATACAACAGGCCGACCAGCCTGTAGGTCCCTGCAGCGGTCCCGGGGGGCACGAACAAGCCTGCGGTGACGGTCGGCCCCACCACCTGGTCGTTCTGGGCGATCGAATTGCCAGCCGCATCCACCAGACGGAGCGAAATCCGCCGATCCGCCTTCCATTCGCCCTGCAGGGCCAGATCCAACACCACCACCTGGCCGGCAGCCACAGACGGTGGGGCGACGACGAAGTCGATGTGGGTGCCGGCCCGTTGCACAGCAACCCTCTGCTGGCGGGCGGCAGGGCTTCGACGCCCATAGACCGCCACTGCCAGGTTCTCGTCGCCCACCTCCAATGCCTTGACAGCACCCACCCCCAACATCTGTTCTTCCACAACAGCCTCGCGGCTCCCGACGACAAACTGCACTGGGACTGATGCCTCTGGGGCTGGCAGGCCCGGACTCGCCCCCTGCTCTATGACCACAATCCGGGCGCTGCTCCAGGGATCGTCCAGCCCGCCGATCCCAATCCAGGTCGCCAATTCGGCATTGGGTATCCACAAGACAGCCCCTGGGCTCCACCAGCGGTTGAGATGGTCGACGACGACCGCTGCACTCTGGAGCCACTCTGCATCGGTGTAAGGATGCCCGTTCTGCCCCACGCGTCGGTAGAGCCAGGCAGTCTCGCCGTTGGGCAACGGATAGCGTGCCGCTTCGGTATAGAGTTGACGAAAAAGGCTGTCTCCGTCGAGCAGGCGGGCGACAGCAGCTCGCCCAGGGGCCTCCAGATCGCGGTTGTCCCCATCTTTGAACAACACCCAGCCATTGGCAAAGATCTCGCCGACCCCTTGCATCTCGATCTCTCCCAGCGTTCTGACCGTGACGGGCAGATCCTGCAGGTCGACCCAGTAGCGCAACGGGCCTCGGTGGATCTCACGCGAGTTGATCAGCATGCCCAGCGAAGCTGGGAAGCCTGTTGGGGCTTCCGCAGCGACCCTGGCCAGCACATCCGGTCCGATCCAAAAATCAGGGTGGGTCGCACCGCTGGCTGGCCGCACAGCATACTCGCCTTCGACCCAGAGCGGAGCCGTTGTCTGGGCAAAGCTTTCCAGCATATCAAAGGTCAATGTTGACCACTGCAACGCCAGACAGAAGACCCAGGTCACCGCCAGCCCGCTGCGCCAGGGTTGGGGGAAATGTGCCAGGGTCGCTGCTGCCAACAGCGCCAGCACCGGCAGCAAGGGAACCAGGTTGCGCTCGTTGCCCTGCGCGATAAAGGTTAAAAACAGCCAGGCAGAGACGACACTGCCCCACAGCACCCTGGATGCAGGAGACATCTTGCGCCAGCGCAGCAGATCCAGAAGCCCAGCCAGAGCCGCAGGCAGCATCGCCACGGCCAGCAGGGGCCCCAGGTGCATTCGCCAGAGATAGCTCCCGTTGCGTGTGTAATAGCGAAGATCCAGCAGGTCGATGCCCTGGCCCCGCCGTCCGCCGTAGGTGCCGTACGCTGCATCGAAAAGCGCTGTGACAAACTCAATGCGCGTCAGATACCAGACGCTGGCGATCAGGCAGAGAAAGAGCACGCTGGCCAACAGGTTGCTCCAGGGGGTGGCGTGCGCCTGCAACAGCAGCAGCCCAAGCGCCAGCAACACAAACCAGATCCCAAAGAGGAGGTTGCCGAGCGCCAGAGTGGCGACGTAGGGGGCGCTGTCGGCCGCCAGCAGGGCGATCAGCAGGGCACTGAACAACAAGCTGATCCCGGCTGCGCGGCCAAAGCGTTGTGGGGTCCCCCACTGCAGACCTGGCAGGCGAGAACGCAGCAGCGGCCAGACAACAATCCCGACAGGGAGCAGCACATAGATCGGAAAGGTCCATTTGACCAGCAGGCCGACCCCTGCGCTGACACCCCAGAGCAGCGACCAGCCCCGTTTTGTAAAACCTTGACTCTGAAGCAGGGCCAGCAGATTCAGCAGGACCATGGCCGCGACAAAGCTTTCGATATAGAACATGCGTGTCATGCTGGCCAGCATCGGCAAAAAAGCCACGATCGTCAATGCCAACAGCGCAACCCAGGCCCCATAAAAACGCCAGCCGTAGACAAAGGTCAGCCCCAAAATCACGGCCAGCCAGAACACATTTTGCAGCTGGGCCACATCGGCCGAGTAGCCCCCAAGCGCATAAAATGGCTGTGTGAAGAGATAAAAGGCTGGCGGTCGATAGTCGTTGAAACTCAGAGCCTGCAGCAGGGAGTGGGCCGAAACCTCGCGCAAGATGTGGGCCTGCTCCAGCGTATCGAGCAGATGGCCTCCGGCATCGCGGCCAATCAGGACGACATTCTGAGCGATCCAGGCCAGGCTCCCCCCGATCGAAACCGCCACGACCAGCAGCACGGCAGAGCCGTACAGCAAAGCACGGCTGCGAGGCATGAAATGCCCCCAAGAGGTAGAATCCGGGCCAGACTCTCTGGCGGCTGAATGGGTCAAAGGGCTCGTCCTGTCTGTCCGCGCGCAGATCACTCTTTAGAAGTTTACAACAGAGGCTGGACTGACCCGAATTCGGGGAGGCCGACAGAAAACTTGCCCCCACAAACTTGCACGTGGCAGAATTCGCCGCTACGATCTTTTATTGCCGTTCTCTGATTGCGCCACAACTGTCAGCTTGGGACATATTCGATGGAATCTGGATGGGCCGCTTGGAAGGACAGAAAAAAAACCCAGCCTGTCTCGCCTAGAAGGTTTGGGGTTGCGGTTGCGCTGGTGACCGGTATCGTGCTCAGCGCCTTTCTTCTGCTTTCGGGCGTCAATCTGCATCGCCCGGCCCAGTTCGCCGAGATGGTGGAAGGCACTGCGCACCGCCCCTATGTGACCCGCATGCTGGTGCCCAGCAGCTTGCGCCTCCTTGCCCCTTTGATTCCCGAAGCGCTCCAGGAAGCGCTGGTCGCGCAGGCAGCCCGGTTTCCGCTGCGTCTGCTGCTGGACTGGCTGGCGGTCCCCCCTGCCTATGCACCCGAGCTGCTCCTCTATGGGGGGCTGGCCTGGGGTTGTCTGGCGGGCTTTGCGTTGGGCTTGCGCGCACTGGCAGCAACAGTGCAGCTGACAGCGCCCCGCACCACCGCCCTGCTTGGGACAGCAGGGCTGCTGTTGTTCTTTCGTCATGGCTACCTCTACGATTTCAGTGTGCTGCTGACCTGGGTCTGGCTGTTCGTTGGCATCGCCCGGCAACGCTGGCTGGCCACCCTCCTGCTCTCTGTCGTGCTGGCCCTCAACAAAGAGACAGCCTTGTTGGCCCCGCTTTTCTGGCTGGTCTATGGGTGGAAGCAGCGCTCCCAGCTCCCCTACTGGCGGTTTCTGTTCGGCCAGACAGCGATTGTGGGCGCCGTCTGGGTGGCCCAACAGTGGTGGTTCCGCGCCAACCCAGGCAGCAGCCTGGAGCTCCACTGGCATGCCCACCTGGACACCTACAGCAGCAACCCCTGGCCGCTGCTGGCGCTCGCCGCTGCGGTCGCAGCCACCCTCCTCCTGGCCTGGCCGCGCGCCCCACAGCTGGTGCGCAGCGCGCTGGTGCTGTTGCTGCCGCTGTCAGGCCTCTATGGTTTGTTCGGCTTTCCATACGAATTTCGCGTCTATTACGAGCTCTATCCGATCGGGGTCCTCTGTGTGGCGCTTGCCGTGCAGCAGCTGGCTGCGCTGTTGCCTGTCAGCACCTTCCAGCCACCTGTGCCCAGCCAGGAGCGGCTGTTCCTCTTGACAACCCTGCTGACCGCGTGGGGCGCCCGCATAGTCTGGCTGGACCAGAGCCCAGCCCAGTGGCTTCAGGACGAGGCGATCCACCGCCTGGCTGCACAACGCCTGGAGAGCGGGTCGGTTTTTCTGAACAGCGCCGACGGCGGAGCCCCCTTGCTGCACGCTGCACTGGCTCTGACACGGCTGGTTTGGTCTGATTCACACTTCGCTGTGCGTCTGCTCGGCGGAATGGGGGGGCTCCTGGCGGTCGCCCTCTTCTACCGGCTGACCCGCGATCGGGCAACCCCCAGCCAGCCCCGTACGGCCAATCCTGGGCAGCACTCAGACACCTGGGTTCCGCTGCTGGCAGCGGCCGGGTTGGCTACTTCGCTGTGGCCGGTCACAGCCGGTCGGCTGGGGCTGCACGCCGGGCTGCTCCTGCCGCTGGCCGCGCTGGTGCTGCTCTGCCTCTGGCGGGCCTGGACGCGCGGCGCCTGGCCCTATGCGCTGTTGGGGGGGATTGCGCTCAGTCTGGCTGGCTACGTCACCCTCCATGCCCTCTGGCTGGCTGTAGCCCTGTTGCTCTTCACAGCGACCAGCTGGCTGACCGCAGCCGGACAGACGGCGGTCCCGCTCTGGCGGCGCAACGGAACCGCCGCCCTGCTGCTGGGCACCACCCTCCTCTGCTCCGCCCCACAGCTGTACAACACGAATCCCATCCTGTTCGCAACCTGGCTTGGCAACGCAACAGTCTTTGCCGTGCAAGATGCCGCCACCCCCCAGAGCGGCCAGGATCGTCTCAAAGACAACTATCAGGCGCTGTTTGAGGATCTTCTCTATCCCGGCTACACGGCGGACGCCAGCCCGCTGCGGGCCCCGCTGCTCGGCGCGCCGCTGCACAACTGGCTGACGCTGCTCTTTTTCCTGGCCGGCTGCGTGGCAACCCTGCGGCGCCTGCAAGACCCCAGCTGTCGGCTGGCGGCCAGCTGGCTGGCTGCCATGCTGCTCCCTGCCCTTTTCGGCAGAACAGGTCCTCCTGACCTGCTCTTTCTCATCGGGCTGGCAATGCCGGCAACCTGGATCGCCGCCATTGGCGGCAATGCCCTGCTCAGCCGCTGCTTCCCCGCCGCAGCCCACAAAGGCTGGATCCCCTTCGGCGTGGCAGCCAGCCTGCTGGCCGTCAACCTCTGGATGACTCTCCACCATTACACCGCCTGGTGGAACGACCCCGACGTGGTCGCACAGGCGGCCTACCAGCCTGTCGGAACCCAGCAGCCCGCCAGCAACATCCGCTACCCGCTGCGAACACGGTTCGAAAACGGCCTGACCCTGCTCGGCTACACCGTCGAGCCGGACAGTCTCCCCTGCCCAGAGACCCACCCTCCGTCGGTGGCCCTGACCACCTTCTGGCAGCTGACCCCTGCCGCCGTTCACCGCTCTCCCCCGCGCCTGTTCGTCCATCTCGAACTTCTCAACCGCCAATTGCAAGACCACCGAATCCTCCAGGAAAATTACCCGCCAATCCTCTGGGGAGAACAGGAGATCGTGGCAGAGCGCCGGGAGTTCGTGCTGCCCGACGGCATACAGCCGGGCCGCGCTCATTTCGAGCTTGGACTTTTCTGGCGTGACCTCTCTGGAGAATACCAGCGCTATGCCATCCTCGACGACGCCGGTCGCCCGGCTGCCGACCAGGTCCGCCTGGCCCCGTTCCTCTTCTGTACCCTCCCTCCCCAGCTCGACACCGCAGGGCTGACCCCCAGCAACCTTCGGTTTGACCAGACAATCGCTCTGCTGGGCATCCGGCAGGAACGTGCTGGGCCAGCCGGCGGTGAGCTCCAGGTCACGCTTGGCTGGCAGGCACTTGACCGGATGGGAACCGACTACAGCGCGTTTGTGCATCTGCTGGATCCCCAGGGGGAGATTGTCAGCCAGCACGACCAGCGCCTGTTGAGCGAATCTTCCGTGCCAACCTCGCTGTGGGTGCCGGGGGAAGCAACGCGCACCGAGTTTTTGCTGACCCTCCCGCCTGCAGCCGACCTGGCTGCACTGCGGCTGCGCCTGGGCCTCTACGAACTGGTGAGCGGCCGCCAACTGCCCGTGCAGGCCGGCGACACCCCCCTGGCCGACTCATTTGTGCTCCTCCCTCTCCTGCCGCAGTGATGCCGCAGTGATGCCGCAGTGATGCCGCAGCGATGAGCGGGCGCTGTCGCGGCGGCCCCAGGGCACTCTGTCAGGGCACTGTGACAGTCAGGGCACTGTGACAGTGCCGAGCAGATAGGTGTCGGTCTGTCCAACCGGGAGCCGCTCCAGAGTCTGCGTGTTGTACACCCCCACCACCGTCTGGTACTCGCCTGCAACCAGTGTGGGCGGCAGCTCGAACGTGTAGC
>CAIOHJ010000205.1 GCA_903858085.1 uncultured Chloroflexota bacterium | reverse complement strand
TGGACGCTCAGAAACCGAGTTTCTTCAAGAAACTCGGTTTCTCGGCGGCCCCCCATCTCTGTAGCCCAACAGTTCCGACAGGTCGAGACGACCGTCAGGCTGGATGTACCAGGCTGTCTGTTCACTGACGGTCAACTGGGTGGTGCAGGTCACTTCGCGTAGGATCGCTTCGCAGCAGAGAGGGTTGGCGATGGTGAGCGTACCTTCGGTCTTGATCGGCCCCAGGTCGTGCGCGGGGGAGGTCGTCAGGTGGGATCGACGACGCACGCGCGCAACGGGTCGGTGAAGAGGTACTCTGCTGGCCTGCGAGGCGCAGACAGCGAGGCTGGGGGGCGTGTGTGCCCCCCCAAGAAGCCGCAGGGCTTTAGCGCCTGCGGAGTGTCACCAGCGCCATCTCCTCGCCCCGAAAAGCACCGGCAACTGGCAGCACTGCCCCATAGACCAGGAGCCCGGCAGGCAGGGCCAGCAGCAGCGAGACCTCTGCACGCTGGAGCAGCCAGACCGTGCCCCCCATCGCCGCAACAGCCAGCAGCGGTGGGCCAAAGACCTTGCCCCACGGCACTGTGCCGACAGAGCGGCGCACCATCCAGTAAAAGGGAAAAAGCAGGCTGAACTCGCTCAGAATTGTGGCTGTTGCCGCCCCTACATAGCCCAGGCTGGGAATCAGCAGCAGATTGCCGACGACGTTGAAGATCACCCCGAGCACAAAGGCGCGTGTCAACATCTGCTGCTGATTGGCTGCAATCAACACATACTGGGTGACACTGTTGACAAAACCGATCGGAATGCTCCAGACAATCGCCTGAAAAGCGACGTCCGCCCCGCCCATGTACGCGATGCTCCGCCCGAAAATCTGGAACTCCCCCGGGATGTTCAAGTATTGCGCCCCACCTACCAGATAGACGAGCGGGGTGGCCAGAAATGTGACCGTCATTGCGATCGGCAGGCTGAGCAGCGTCAACAGCCGCAGGCTGAGCACATAGGCGCGCAGCAAGTTGTTGCGCTCGCTGCGCGCAAAACGGCTCATCAACGGAAAAATTGCCATCGTCAACATGCTGGGAATGATGTTCAGCCCATCCAGGTATTTCAGCCCGATGCTGTAAAGCCCGACCGCAGCAGAGCCAGCCAGCGGACGCAAAATCCACACGTCGATCCGCCAGAAAATGGTGGCCAACAGATGGTTGACCATCAGGGGGCCGCTGTAGGCCAGCATCCACCGCTGCAGCGCTCCGTCCCACTGCCAGCGTGGACGCAGCAGCTTCGCACGCAGCAACCCATAAAGCCAGGCAACCTGCAGCAAATTGACCGCCAGCGCCACCGCGGCCAGCCCGATGTAGCCCCAGTCGAGCAGCAGCACCAGCGCCCCCAGCGCCACCTTGATCAGGGCCACTGCATTGGTCAGCCCCGCCGGGTATTCCATCTTCTCAAACGCCATAAACAGGCTGCTCAGGGCATCTGCATAGTTGGCAAAAAGCATCGCCAACGCCAGCAGCAGCAGAGCCTGGATCTCCTGCGCATGGATCGACTGTAAATCAGGCCAGACCACACCGACCGCCCAATAACCGGAGACCACCAGCCCCATCAAGGGGAGGCTGACGGCCCAGAGCAGGGTGCGCAGCGCCAGAACGTTGGTGAGATACCGGCTGGCCTGGTCTTTGTCGGCTGCCACATCGCGCGTCAGCAAGGTGCCCAAGCCGTAACGGCTGATGATCTCAAAAAAGCCATAAATCGCCACGACAAAGTACCACTCCCCAGTCCCGGCAGGCCCCAGCAGGCGTACGTAGAGCAGGGCAAAGGCAAAGTCGACTGCCTTGTTGAAGAGGCTCAACCCCATCGGCACCAGCGAATTTTTGGCCACACGCTTGACGTCATGCACCTCGATCTCGGGTCGGTAGTAGCGCCCCCAAATCCAGAAGAGCAGCAGCATCAAAACTGTCATCCCAGCCAAAAAGCTCGTATACAGTCCCAGTTTGAAACTCATCGGGCTGTAGACAAAACGGACCGTCCACTGCCCGTCCTGTGCCAGATAGACGGCCCGGAAGGCGCTGTTGGCCCGTTGGATGGGCAGTTCGACTTCCTGGTTTTCATCGCTGCCAAAGGGACGCAGATAGGCTTTCCATCCCGGGAAGTAGGCGTCGGTGAGCAACAGCCAGCCCCGGTCGCTCAAATTGACGTCGACAAAGACTTCGTTGGCTGTGTAGCGGCTGATCTGCGCCGCGCGCAGCGTCGGGCTGGCGGGCAGCAGGCCATTCGGGTCTGCGGGTGGCTCCTCGAGAAAGAGCTGGCTGCGCAGATCCGCGCTGGCCAGCGGCTGCTCCGCTGCCGGCACGACGCTGGCTGCAGGGAGGATCAGCGCCCGCGGGAAGGCTTCCAGGTTTTCGTAGACGCGCACGCTGTCGTCTTGGTAGATCTCTGCCCAGCCCGGGTTGGGGACGGCATGTTCGGTGATCAGGTACTGTACGTTGAGCAGGTCCAGCAGCGGGTTGTCGAGCGCTGCGTAGACGTCGCCGCCCGGCTGTGCGTAGATCGGCGCGATCCGGTTGTAGAGCAGCTCGTTGGCCTGTGGCTGAAGACGGTTCATGAAGTCTACATACTGGCGCAGAATGACCGAATCGTAGCCGCGCACGTCGTGCCAGCCATAGTACATCCCCATGTTGGCGTTGAACGTTTTTTCACCCGGCGCGTTGAAGGTCGTGAAACGCCAGGGCGTGTTGCGGGTCGCTTCGCGTTCGTTGAGAAACTCGACGACTGCCGGTCTCCCCGCCGGTTTCCAAGGAGCCAGTGTCGGGTCGCTCGCCGGGTTGAAGGTGCCGTGCGCGACGAAGAGGTCGACGCACACCAAAGTCACCAGGGCTGCTCCCAGCCAGCGTGTCGCTGGCCAGCGCACCCCTGCCCCCACCAGCAGCCCGGCCAGCAGTGCAGCCAGCCCACCGTGCACCAGATTGGCTGCCTGGTAGCTCCAAAACATTCGGCCACTGGCAAAGGCCCTTTGCGCGAGATCGCTGCCATCGACGATGCGCTGGCCCAACGCGATAAACGGGTCAGGGAGCAAAATGCTGGCCAGCACCAGGCCGATCGCGCTCCCGCCGACCAGGAGGGCCAGCAGGGCCAGCGACTGCACGGCACGTCGAACCGGGCGTGGCAAGCCCCCGGAGGGAGCGCTCCCCAACAGGTGGTGTGCGCCCATCGCACCCAGCACGGCCATGCTCAGTGTAAAGGGAAAGACCCAACGAAAAGGGCTGTGCAGCTGGTTCCAGCCGGGCAGCCCATAAAAGAGCAGCGAGTAAAGCGGCGTGCCAAAAGCAAAGAGCAGCGCAACGACCGCCAGCGCTGCAAAAAAACCGGGGATCACGCTTCCTGGCAGGGGAGGCGGACGGTCACGTCGCCAAAGAGCGTTCCCTGCTGCCAGGAGAGCTGTTCCAGCCAGCAGCCAGGTCACCACCCCCACATAGCTGCCCCCTTCGACATAGTTCTTGATGCCCCAGAAGATGGCAGGGGCAGGCTCGCCCAGCGCATTGGTTGTCGCTGGCTGCCAGAGACGCTCCCAGAGGTCAAACCAGCCATGATGGCTGGGATTGCCGAAGAGGTTGGGCAGTGCGAAGGTGAGGAGATGGCGGCTGGGCCACGCCCAGTCGGTGACCTGCTGCAGCGTTGCGTTGCCTTCACGAAAGTTGAGCGGCAACAGTTCGACCAGCGGGATCAGCTGGGCTGCGCCGGCAGCCACGCCGAGCAGCGCCAGGGTCACCAGCCAGCTGGCCAGCCGCAGCGTGCAGGCCAGGGCCGGCCAGAAGGCAGAACCTGCCCGCAGGCGCCGGTAGGCGGCGACCAGCCGCACCCCGCTGAAGGCCCCAGCGACCAACAACGTGTAGTAGATCAGCTCTGGGTGCCCAGCCAGGACCACCAGCCCGATCACTGCTGCGCCGGCGGCAACGTACGGGATCGGAAGAAAGCTGTGCACCCCCTTTTCTTCTTGTTTGCGAACGATGAGCTCGATCACCGCCAGCAAAAGAGGCAGCCATGGGACTGCTGCCAGAAACATCGTGAAGACGACGCTGGCGATCAAAAAGCCGCTGAACATGTAGACGATCGCCCCGAACAGCGCCGCCAGCACCCGCAGACGCAGTACCCGGCCAAACCCGTACAACGCCGCTCCGGCGATCGCCACCTGCAGCGCCGTGAACCAGCCATAGGCGACTTCCAGCGGCAGCAGATAAAAGAGAAGGGTGAGCGGGTAGAATGCGCTGGCCTGCCCCCCGGCCAGAAACGGAACCCCCGTCAAAATTTTGGGGTTCCAGAGCGGAATTTCGCCGGCGGCCAGACTCTCGCGCAGATGGAGCTTCCAGGCTGCGTTCTGCAAAACCAGGTCGGACAGCAGGTCGTTGTAGGGAATTCGGCCCGCCTGCAGAGATCGCCAAGGTTCGAAGGTGCTCAAATTGTCGTAGGGCAGCAGTGTCGCCGCTGTGATCGACGGCATCAGCACCGGGGCAAACCAGAGCAGAGAGAGCAGCAGAATGGCCAGCAAAGCCAGCAGGTCGGAACGAAAGCGGACCAATCGTGTCATAAAAGGTGTGTCCTCAAGCAGGCGCCAAGGCGCGCCGGTCAGTGGCTGCTGCCGTCCCCCGTGCCTACCCCAGAAATCTCCGCAGAACGGCCTCGCCGTTGCAAATGGCGATAGCGCCAGCGAATCTGCCAGGTGCGCCAGGCGGATTCCAGTTTGACCGGAATGTCCAGTTTGCTCTGCCCGATGCGACGGTCTTCAAAGTGGATCGGCACTTCGATCAGATGAAACCCGAGCCGTTCGCACAGGTAGGCCATCTCCACCTGAAAACTGTACCCGTTGCTGCGAACGGTCTGCAGCCCGATCGATTCCAGCGCTGAGCGGCGCCACATCTTGAAACCGGCAGTCATGTCACGGATGCGCAGCCCCAAAATGGCCCGGCTATACAGGTTGGCCCACCAGCTCAGCAGGCGGCGGCTCCACTCCCAGCGTTCGTCCAGTGAACCGCCCGGCACGTAGCGGCTGCCGATCACGACGTCGGCATCTGTTGCCAGGATCACCCCAAGCATCTGGGGAATGTAATCGGGCGAGTGGCTGAAGTCGGCGTCCATCTGGACGATGAAATCTGCCCCAGCCTGGATCGCCTGCTGCATGCCTGCCACGTAGGCGGTTCCCAGCCCCCCCTTGCCGGTTCGGTGGAGCACCGACAGCTGCCGCTTCTGGCCAGAAGCGGCGCCGCAGTTGTAGTGGGCCGCCAGCTGGTCGGCAACGCCTCCTGTTCCGTCGGGCGAATCGTCGTCGACAATCCAGAGATGCAGTGCAGCCAGCGGCAGCGCCATCACCGCTGCAACGATCGCCGGCAAGTTTTGTGCTTCGTTGTAGGTCGGGATCACCACAGCGATCTCCGCACGGTCTGCCTCGGTTTTCCAGCGCTCCCCTATCGTCTGACCCATGCCGATTTTGATCCTTGCAGTCGGCATGCCAGCTCACGATCGGTATGCCAGCCCGAAATTGTAGCATGGGGCCAGCCAAAATCTGCAATTGCCCCTGCTCCCTTGGAATCGAGGTCACATCGACAAAACAGCCAGTTGCCTGTATACTGGGTGGAAGAAATTCAACCCGACTTGGAGTGCAGAAGGGCAACTTGTATGAACGATGGAACGGTGCGTGCCCAAATCGTCGAACCGCCTGTGCGGTCGGCAGAGAGCGTGTTGTCTCAGCCAGCCAAAGAGCTTGCCCCGCGCTGGAATGTCTGGATCCACAACGACGAGGTCACGCCATTTGAGTATGTCCTCCGCATCCTGGTCCGGCTATTTTTGCTTTCGGAAGAGTTGGCGGAACATGTGGCCCTGACCGCTCACCAGGAGGGACAAGCTGTCGTTGTTGTCCGCCCGCGCGAGGAGGCGCTGCGTCTGGTCAAAGTGGCGACTGCACGTGCCCAGCTCGACGGCTACCCGTTGCGCTTCAGCGCGGAGCCCGAGGCATGACGCCGGGCTCCGCTGCTGGAGCCGAATGGCTCCACGGCCATGCGCACGAGCCCAACCCCTCTGTTCCGGCAGGCGACGGTACCCTGTGCTGTTTCCTGCCGGACGGGCGCTCTGTCGATTGGTCGGTCGACGCCTTGCAGAGGTTGCCGGTCAGCGAAGTTGCTGGTTGTTTTATCGTCAGCACCGGCCACGGCACCTCTGGCCCTTTCACCTTTGGTGGGGTCTCCCTGCGGCAATTTTTGGCCGTTCAGATGGCTGTCGGCGCTGTCTGGGCCCATGTGGATGCGATCAGCGTCGACGGGTTTGGGGCCCGTCTGCTGCGTGTCGAAGTCGAAGAGGCTCCTCTTGACCGCCCGGTGCTGCTGGCGTACCGCTGCAACGGGCAACCCCTGACTCGGCAGCAGGGGCTGGTACGTCTGATTGTGCCGACGGAAAAAGAAGATGCCCTCAAACAGGTCAAATGGTTGGCCCAGCTTGTCGTCCGCTGAAGGGTCAGCCACCTGCCTTTTTGGCCTGGTAGCCGAGCTCCAGCAAGATGGCAACCACCTTGTCCCGTTGGTCCCCCTGAATTTCAATCAGCTGCTCTTTGACAGCACCGCCTGTGCCCAGCCGGGTCTTGAGCAATTTGCAGACCTTTTCGAGCTCGGCAGGAGTGACCCCGCTGACCAGCGAGACGCTTTTGCCGCCGCGTCCTTTGCGCTCCAGGTGGACGCGCACCTGCTGCTGGCGAGGGGGGGGCGTGTGTGCAACGGCCGGTCGCGGTGTTTCGCTCGTTGGGTCGGTCGAATAGACGACCCGGTGTTTGGGCTCAGCCATAGATTGCCTCCAGCCTCAGAAAGGAACGCACTGCCATGTTTTCGTTGACCAGCGACTACTTGACTGACCAGGGCGACGCCGAGCAGGCGCTCCGTTTGTTGTCAGAGGTGGGGTTCACCCACGTCCACTGGTGCCACGAATGGTATTCCGATTTTGTCTACAGCGACAACGAGATCGGCCAGATCGGGCGTTGGCTCGCCGCCTATGGGCTTCAACTCAACGACACGCACGGTTCAGAAGGGATCCAACACTTCTGGTATGCGCCCGAAGAAGAGGCCCGGCGTGCCGGCATCGAGCTGGTCAAAAATCGAATCGACCTGACCGCCCGTCTGGGCGGCGATGCGGTCGTGATGCATGTCTACCCGCCAACCCAACACCCAGAGCTGAAGCGATTCAACCCCTGGCTCTTTGACCAGATCCGCCGCTCTCTCGACGAGGTCGAGCCTTACGCTCGCGCCTGCAACGTGCAGATCGCTTTGGAAAATCTGATCGACTTTGCAGCGATCGAAGCCAAGGTCATCCAGGCTGCCCAGGCCGACGACAACGCTGAACTGCTGTTGAAGCTCTTCGCCGCCTATGATCCGAGCTTTTTGGGGTTCTGCTTTGACTCGGGCCATGCCGTCCTCGGCCGCAACCGCATCGAACAGTATCTCCCCCACCTGGAGCGGCTGGCTGTGCTGCATCTGAACGACAACGATGGCCGCGACGACCTGCACCTGCCGCCCTACGACGGGATTGTGGACTGGACAGAGGTCGCTGCGGGGGTCGCTGCCTCCCCCTATACCAAACCACTCAGTTTCGAGCTGTCGCTCCGCCACACTGCGTTCTCGACCCCGGCTGCCTTCCTGGCACACAGCTACGCACGCTGCTGCCGTTTTGCCGACCAGGTCGCTGCACAGCGCAGGCCATCCACCTAGCCCTTCAGCAGAGCCAGCATCTGAGCGCGCTCCACGAGCTTGACCCGTGGCTTGTGCTGGGGTTTGCCCGCAGCGACCTCGTGGGCGTCGATCACCAGCCATTCCTCTTTGGTCACGTAGCGGACCCCGCGCGCCGCCAGCAACGCTGGGATGGCTTCCAGCGACGGATCGGGTGCCAACGCCAGCCTCCCCTTGTGCAGGTCTTCAAAAAAGTTGTTGACCGACTCGATGGCGTCGGGTTTGTTGGTGCCGATCACCCCGTTGGGCCCCCGTTTGATCCAGCCAGCCACATATTCGCCTGCCACCACCTTGCCGGTGTCGAGGTCGATCACGCGACCGACTTCGTTGGGGATCACGCCGTTGCGTCGGTCGAAGGGGACCCCTTCCAACGGGATCCCCTTGTAGCCTACCGAACGCAGCACCAGCCCGGCCGGGAGGATTTCGTACTGGCCGGTGCCCGACGCCTTGATCTCGCCTGTCACCGCCGCACGCAGCTCATTTTTTTCCAGCGTAACCCCCACGATCCTGCCATTTTCAGCCAGGATCTCCGCCGGTGAGAGCAGAAAACGAAAATGGACGCGGCGCGGTTTTCCGGTGGCACCGATCTCGACATAGGCGCGCAGGTAGTCCAGATTTTTTTGCATCGCTGTGTCCCCCTCGATCGCAGCGCTGCTGGCATGGTCGAGCCGCAGTTCGCTGTCGAGGACGATCGGGTCAGCGATGGCCAGATGTCCCATCTCGCGCACCTCGGCGTTGGTAAATTTTACCTGGGCGGGCCCACGGCGAGCAATGACATAGATATCTTTGACCCGGCTCTGGGCCAGCGCAGCCAGCGCATGGTCGGCGATGTCGGTCTCTTGCAGTTCTTCCACCGACTTGGCCAGAATCCGTGCCACATCCATCGCCACATTGCCGACACCCACCACCACTGCTGCTTCACAGCTGAGATCGACCGCCAGATCTCGAAAATCTGGGTGGCCGTTGTACCAGGCGACAAATTCGGTCGCCGACAGGCTGTTGGGCAGATCTTCGCCGGGAATGCCGAGCCGGCGGTCGGACTGGGCACCGGTCGTGTAAAAAATGGCGTCGTAGTGGCTTTTGAGGTCGGCGTGGGTCAGGTCGCGGCCGACGTCGACGTTGCCGAAATAGCGGACCGCCGGGTCGGCGATGGTGCGGTCATAGAGTTTCGCAACCGCCTTGATGTTTTGGTGGTCAGGCGCCACACCGTAGCGCACCAGACCGTGGGGGGCGATCAGACGGTCGAAGAGGTCGATCGTCGTCCGGCCACGCTCCTTCAGCAGCGCCGCTGCGGCATAGAATCCCGAGGGGCCAGCACCGACGATGGCGACCCGCAGCGGTCGTTCTGCACTGCCTGGATGTTCTGTCATGTTTTTCCCCTCTCGGTTTTGGGTATTGGGAGATAGGTTCAGCCTTTGCGCAACATCCCACCAAACTGGCGCGCCAGCGTCAGAATGGCGATGCCCAGCGAGAAATAGTCCGAGGGCCCCAGCTGTTTGATGGCCTCGAGGGCGTCAGACTCTCCATCTTGGTCCCGGTCGCTGGCGACCCAGGCAAAGGTTGCGCCCAACAAGGCACCCGCCATGGCGCCGAGCAAGATGGAACGGATCCGGTGACTCATGGTTGCTTCTCCTTGCTTTTTACACGGGTTTGGAACGGCCCGGCAGCAGTGCGCGCACACTGGCTTTTGCGCGAGCCACTGCGGCGGCACTGCGAATCCAGGGGGTGGCTGCACGCTCCGCCAGCTGGTCGCTTCGGCTGCGCAGGCTGCTGCTGCTGCTGCGCAACCGGTGCATGCCCTCTGTTGCCCGACGTCGCACCCGCTGCGCGCCACGCACACACAGATAAAGAACCCCAGCAGCCACCAACGTGACGATCAGCTGCATCGACAGCAGATAAAAAAGCACAAGGTCGCGCCAAAATCCCAGATCCATCCAGCCTTGCCTCCTCTTGGTTGCCAGGGGTTTCCCACTGCTGGCACCCTGACTGCCTGGCCCACAACTTCCCGCAGGGTCTGGCGCACGCCAGGCGGTCAGCTCTCTCCTATTGTAGCAGACAAGCCGGGGGAGGAGAATTTGACGCGGCAGGCTGCCAGCTGCCCCTATTGCAGCGTCAGCCGCCCCTGTACCCAGGCGATTTCGTCTGCCCGGCTCCGGATCGTGCCGTCAAGCCGCCCGGCGCGCAGCTCTGCCAGCAACCTGCGATAGATGGCGCCGCGCGCGATGCCCAGCTGCCGCAGGTCGTCGCCGGTGAGCTCAGGCCGGACGGCCTGCCACTCGCTGCGGTAGCGCCGGACATTGGCCAACACCAGCGGTTCCCTGCAGAGCACAGGCAACAGTGCCAGACATTCGGCGGGTACCGGATCCAGCATCTGGACGATCTGGCTGGGAAGGAGTGTCGGGTCAGCCAGCCGGGGCAGGGCAAGCTGGAGCAAGGTCATGCCGTGCAGGATCCGCTGCATATCGTTGCGCAACAGGAGCCTCTCCTGAAGCGCCCGGCTGGCCTCCTTGCTCTGGGGGTACCCCAGCAGCGCCAGGTAGAGCTGATCGAGCGGTGTCTCGCGCAGCAGCGGATCTGTGTCGCTTGCCTGGCGCAGGGCGCGCAGGTGGGCGAACTGCTCTGCCATGGCCGGTGTCATCTGCAGGCCGGGTTGGATCTGGTGGAGGACTTGCAGATCGGCGAGCCGCTGCAAGGGCTTTTCGGGCTCAGCCTCCTGCAGAATGCGTTCCAGTTCGTGGCGAAGACGGGCCGGGGTCACCCGGTCGAGCAGTTCCAGCGCGTCGCCAAGCAGTTCGAGCGAACGGGGCTCGATCTGAAAATTGAACCGCTGTTCGTAGCGCACCGCACGCAGAATGCGGGTAGGGTCGTCGATAAAACTGAGGCTGTGCAGGACGCGCACGCGGCCGGCCCGCAGATCGGCCAGCCCTCCCCAGGCGTCGAGCAGTTCTCCCCAACGGTCCGGGTTGAGCGAGAGGGCCAGGGTGTTGATGGTAAAGTCGCGGCGGTGCAGGTCCAGCTTGATGCTGCTTTTCTGAACAGTTGGCAGCGCAGTCGGTGTCGTATAGAACTCTGTACGGGCGGTCACAAAGTCCAGCGCTGGAGGCAATGCATCGGCTGTTTCCAGCCCCGCCAGCAGTGCCGCTCTCCGCACCGGCGGGTCGTGGCCGGCCAGCAGCCATTTGGCTGTCCCGAAACGTCTGTGTTCCACGATCCGGCCGCCATAGCTGCTTTGCATCTGCCGTGCCAGTGCCAGCGCGTCGCCTTCGATCACAATGTCGACATCGAGCGCCTGGACGCTGGCCCTCTCCAGCATCAAGTCGCGCACGAAGCCCCCCACCACATAGACGGCGAACCCCATCGCCTCGCCTTCGCGGCCGATCTGTTCCAGCAGGTGGAGTTGGGCGGGGGACAAGGCCCGGCGCAGCCGGGCTGCCAGCTCGCCGGCCCGCCGCCCAGGCAGGACACTTTCGTCCCACAGTTTGATGAGGTCGGTGCGCGTGACGATTCCGACGATCGTGCCCTGGGCGTCGACCACTGGAATCTGGCCCCAGTTGCTTTCGATCATCCGTCGGCGCAGGGTAGCCACCGAGTCGCTGGCGCGCACGGTGTAGTGGCCACCCTGCAAAAATCGGCGCACGGGCTGGTCGCCAAGCCCGTGGTCGATCGCCTTGTCAACTTCTCGGCGGGTCAACACCCCCAGCAACTGGCGCTGACCTGCCGGATCCTCGGCGACGACGGGAAAGCCTTCATGTCCGAACCGGCGCATCAGGCGGTCGGCTTCGGCGACGCTCATCTCCGGCCGCAGCATCTGCGGCTGACCTTTGCTCATGATCTGCTCTACCGTGAAGGCTGCACGGGTGTGTGCCCGCACCAGCGCTTCGATCTGGCCGCGCACTGCTTCCAAAGAGCTGTTGCGAATATGTGCTGCTGCTGCCCGGCTGTGCCCCCCCCCTCCCAACTGCTGGGCTACCCGCCCCACATCGATCGCCTCGGTTGTGCTGCGCGCAACGACCTGCACCATATCCCCCAGATCGACGACCAGAAAGAGTGCATCTGGCTCATGAAAATCTCGCAGCCGGGCCGCCAAGCTGCTGAGTTCGTCGGTAAACCCCGGAGCCGATACAGCGGTGAAGATCACAGAGTGGCCTTCAATTTCGCTGTACTCGCAGCGATCCATCAGTTCCTGCAGCAACAGACGCTGTGCTTCAGTGACCGGGTGGTGGAGAAATTCGTTCACTTCGCCGAGGTTGACGCCGTGTTCTGGCTGCAAAAGCCAGGCCAGCGCAGCTGCGTCGCGGCTGTGTGTCGAGGGATAGGTCAGGTTGCCGGTATCTTCGTAGATGCCAAGCGCCAGCAGCGTTGCCTCGACCGGGGTCAGGTTGACCGCGTGTTCGATCAATTTTTCGACCAGCAGCGTGGTGTTGGCGCCAGTGGCTTCGCACCAGAGCTCCTGGGCCTGCAGCGGACCCTTGGGGGGAGCTCCCTCGGGGAGAGTTTCCTTGGGGAGGTTGTGTTGGGGATGGTGGTCGATCACGAGATATTCGGTCTCGGCCTGGGTTCCGCGCGGCGAGTTGGCCGAGCGCGTGTCGACCAAGATAGCACGCCGGACCCGGCCGCGCGGGAGATCGTCCGCAGCTACAAAACGGAAATGGTTTTTGTAGAGTGCCAAAAAATTGCGCACGTTGCGGTTGAGCTGGCGGGGCAGTACGGGCAGCGCCCCGGGGAAGAGCAGCGCAGCTCCCCACAGCGACGCCAGCGCGTCAAAGTCCGTGCGCTCGTGGGTCAGGACAATCTCCATCTCGCCTCCGCTGCCCCAATGTCGCGTCAAAATCCGGGCAGCCTGCTCAGGTCGGCCACCCGGCCAGGCAGCCGGGCGACCGACTGGACAAGCGCCAGGCGTGCCCGGCGCAGGGGCTCTGTATCGGCGTTGACCAGAACCTGCTCAAAATACCGGTTGATCGGCGTTTGCAGGGTGAGCAGCACCCCGCCCAGCCGATCGGCTGCTTCGGCTGCGTTCGCAAGCTGGGCTGTTGCCTCCAGCACAGCCTGGTGCAGTTCGTGCTCGACCGCTTCCTGGTAGGCTCCGCTCTGCAGCGGCAGTTCTTCGGCCACTGTGCGCGTGATACGGGCACAGCGGGCATAGGCGGTGAAAGCTTCGCTCCAGCCCGGCAGCTGGACTGCTCTGCTCAAGGCCTGGCAGGCACGCTGCGCCGCGACCGGGTTGTCGCCGCGCACGGCCAGCACAGCCTCGACAATGGTTGCGGCGTAGCCTTGTTCTGCCAACACCCCCTGCAGACGGCGCTCCAGAAAGATCGCCGTCTCTTCGGTGGCCTCGTCGCTGACAACGACTGGCTGCAGACGGGCAGCAGCAGACAGCCCCGCACGCAGACTCAGGTCGGTCTGGGTAGCCAGCAGGCTGTGGATCACCCCCAAGGCTGCCCGGCGCAGCCCGAAAGGATCGGCGCTGCCGGTCGGGATCGCCTTGACAGCAAACAGCCCGCTGAGCGCGTCGAGTTTGTCGGCCAGCGCCAGCGCCAACCCCGCCTGGGTCGCTGGCACACTGTCGCCGGCAAAGCGGGGCAGATACTGTTCGCGGATCGCCTGAGCGACGGCTGGGTCTTCGCCGTGGCGCAACGCGTAGATCTCCCCCATGATGCCCTGCAGGCTGGTCATCTCCACCACCATGTGGGTCATCAGGTCTGCTTTGCACAGCTGCGCTGCCCGTTCGACCACTCCCCTGGTGGCAGCAGAAGCGCCCACCAGCTCTGCGATCTGGGGAGCCAGCTCTGTAAGCCGGGCGACCCGGTCCAGCATCGACCCCAGCCGGGCATGGAAGGTGAGCGTCGCCAGCCGCGGGGTGAACGATTCGAGCGCCCGTCCGGTGTCGGCCCGGTAAAAATAGGCCGCATCGGCGTACCGGGCCCGGATGACCCCCTCGTAGCCCGCGCGCACCACCTCTGGATGGGCCAGCGCGTTGCTGTTGGCGACGGCCACAAAATGGTTGACCAGTTCGCCTGCCTGCAACACCGGAAAATAGCGCTGGTGTTTCTTCATGACCCCGACCAACACCGGTGCCGGCAGCTCCAGATAGCGCTCCTCGAATGTGCCAAGCAGCGCCTGCGGGGCCTCGACCAGGTCAGTCACCTCGTCGAGCAGGCCAGGTTCAGCGGGCACTGTGCCGCCAAGCGTGGCGGCCGCCTGTAGAACCAGCGCCTCGACCTGCCGCCGCCGTTCGGTCCGGTCGACGATCACCCCCTGGGCGGCTACCGCCTCAAAATAGCCAGGTGCATCTGGGATCTCAAATGTGGTGAAGGCACCTGCCGACAGGCTGGCTGCCGCATCGGCAAAGCGGGGCCCACGGCTTTGCCACCCGCTGGCCACCCCAGCCCAGCCGAACGGCAGGAGCTGGTCGCCGAGCAACGCCACGATCCAACGCAGTGGCCGCGGCCATGCCACCCCGCTGTTGTTCCAACGCATCGTTTTTCCCCAGCGCAGCGCGCCGAGCAGTTCGACACACAGGGCGGGCAGAACTTCTGTTGCCGGCCGGCCGGCAACCCGCTGGACGGCATAGACATACGCGTCTCGCACCTCAATCTGGTCGACCGACAGCCCCTGCCCACGAGCAAATCCCTCCAGCGCCTTGGTGGGCCGCTTCAGGCTGTCGTAGGCCTGGGCCAGGGCGGGCCCCCGTCTTTCCACCACCTCGTCCGTCTGCATCGGCGCCACGGCGGTCACATAGACGACAAGGCGACGGGGGGTGCCGGTGACATACAACGTGCCATAGCCCAGCTTGTACTGGGCCAGCAGCGCTGTCAGTTTCTCTTCGAGCTGGGCCACCCCATCGACGACATCCTGCGGCGGCAGCTCCTCAGAGCCAAATTCAAGCAGCAGCGACTGAGGTTCCTGGCTGGCAGGGGCCTTTGGTTCTGCTGGCACAGCGGCCCCAGCTGCCGTCTGGGCACCTTGCAGCCAAGGGAACCCCAGCCGCCGCCGCTGCTCCACATAGAGCTCGGAGAGTGCCTTGGCCTGGCCACGCATGTCGGCAAAAAATTTCGCCCGTTCGGTCACCCCAATCGCCCCGCGCGAGTCGAGCAGGTTGAAGGTGTGGCTCTGGCGTAGCACATAGTCGTGGGCAGGGGCCACCAGCCCGCGATCGATGCTGGCCTGGGCTTCTGCCTTGTACAGGGCGTAGAGCTGTTTCATCCGTTCGACATCCGCCAGCTCAAACTCGTAGACACAGTTTTCGATCTCAGGGTCGCGAAAGAGCTCGGCAAAGGTGTGCCGGCCGTCGACATCGATCTCCCAGACCTGGGTCTTTTGCTGGAGATACATCACGATGCGGTCAAGCCCGTAGGTGATTTCGACGCTGACCGGGTCCAGCGGCAGGCTGCCCGCCTGCTGAAAATAGGTGAACTGCGTGATCTCCTGCCCGTCCAGCCAGACCTCCCAGCCCAGCCCCCACGCGCCCAGCGCAGGTGACTCCCAGTTGTCTTCTACAAAGCGAATATCGTGGCGGGTGCGCTCCAACCCGATCGCCTCCAGGCTGGCCAGGTAGAGCTCCTGTGGGTTGCCCGGGTCTGGCTTCAAAATCACCTGATACTGGTGGTGCATCTGCATGCGGTTGGGGTTTTCGGCGTAGCGCCCGTCGTCCGGGCGAAAGGAGGGCTCTACATAGGCGACGTTCCACGGTTCCGGGCCCAACACGCGCAGCACTGTGGCCGGATTCATCGTCCCAGCCCCCACCTTTTCGCTGTACGGCTGCCAGATCGTGCAGCCCTGTGCAGCCCAGAACTCGTGCAATCGCAGGATCACTTCTTGCATGGATGGTGCGTTCGACATAGGGTCACTCACAGTTTGAGAGAGGGCAACCGCCCCCCACCGGTTCAGCCAAATCCATTCAACCGACAACCACAGGGCGCCTGCCCCCGCTCTGCAAACGCTCTATACCATGCGCAGCGGCACCGGGACAAAGAGCAGCACAAAGAGCACGATCACGACGATCCCGACCAGACGCCGCCGCGGGTCCAGGGTGGTCACATCGTCCAAGGCAGGCGGGTGTTCGACGCCGATCAGGGTCAGGATCAAAAACAGCCACAGAAACCAGCCGGTGTAGCCGACCGAGGCCAGCGCCGGCAGCAATTCCTGGACAAAAGGGAATCCTGCTGTCGCCAGCAGGGCCAGCAGGCCGACAGCAGCCAGGTTGATGTAGCGTGCCTTGCGGCCAAACAGGGCAAAGACCGTATGTCCGCCGTCCAGTTGGCCGACAGGCAGCAGATTGAGCGCAGTGACCAGCAGCCCGATCCAGGCAGCGAAGGTGACCTGGTTCATAAACACGTCGCGGCCGGTGGCTGGGTCGGGCAACAAAGCGCCGAAGATCAGCCATTTGGCAGCCAGGTAGAGAAGGCTGTTGCCTTCGAGCATCAACGGCGTGTTGGGAGGGGGGATGGCCACTTCGCTGGTCGACAACCCGACCAGCAGCAACGGGATTGCCAGCAGCAGCCCGGCCAGAGGGCCAGCCACGCCGATGTCAAAGAGCTTGCGCCGGTCCGGGATCGGTTCTTTGAGCTGGATGAAGGCGCCGAGCGTGCCGAAGGTGAGCGGCATCGGGATAAAATAGGGCAATGTCACGGCAACTTTGTGGTAACGGGCAGCAAAATAATGGCCGAACTCGTGTGCGGCCAAAATGCCAAGCAGGGACGCCGCAAAGGGCAGCCCTCTGGCCAGATTGGCCGGGTGCAGCAGTTCCCAGGCCGATTGGAATTCCAACGCAACGTCGCTGTAGAGAGAACCGACAAAAAGGGTGCTGACGACCGTGAGCAAGAAGAGCAAGGCATTGATCCAGGGGCGCTGCCGGCTTGTACGCACGATTCCAGCCATGATCCGCACACAGACCCGGCCCTCTTCCGGGCTCCCCTCGGCCGCACGCAGCAGCGGGGTAAAGCCGAGCTGGCCCAGTTCGGCTTGCCAGCGCGCAAAGACCAGATGGCTGGGGCGCAGCAGGCGGCCACAGAGGAGCAGAACACCCTCCTTGCGCGGGTCGCGCGGGCTCTGGATCGATTCGATCCGCAGGTCGGTTTCGACAATGGCGCGCAGCTGCTTTTGCTGCAGGACGGCTGGCTCAACAGCCGCAGACGACAAAGGGTCGTTCACTGGTTTTGCTCAATTCTCGTGTCTGCAGGCTCGACGCACAGCCGTGTATTTTTGAACGGCCGGTCAGCGGTACACGTTTTTTGTATTATGCTATACTGCAATGGTTTTGAAGAAACTATCGAAGAAACAGGAAGAGCATGCACGAGCATCCATTTTTACAACGTCTGGCCCAGGGGCCTCTGCTGGCTGACGGTGCTATGGGAACGATGCTGTACGCCAAAGGGGCCAGCAGCGAACAATGTCTGGAAGAGCTTGTTCTCTCCAGGCCGGCCTGGGTCAGCGAAATTCATCAGGCCTACGCCAACGCCGGTGCCGATCTGCTCAAGACGCACTCCTTCGGCGCCAATCGGGTCCATCTGGCGGACTACGGGCTGGCCGACCGGGTGCGTGAACTCAATTTTCGGGCGGTCAGACTTGCGCGCGACGTGCGCGAGGTCAGCGGCCGCAGCCTGTTCGTCGCCGGCGACATTGGCCCGTTGGCCAGGCAGCTGCAGCCGGAAGGCCCGCTGACAGCAGACGAGGTCGAGAGCGCTTTTCGCGAGCAGATCAGCGTGTTGTGGGAAGCAGGGGCTGACCTGCTGCTCTTTGAGACCTTCGTCGATCTGCGCGAGCTGGAACTGGCCGTCGCAGTCGCACGTGCGGTCTGCGATCTGCCGGTGGTCGCTTCGATGACCTTTGCCGAGGATGGGCTGACCTTGGCCGGCCAGACCCCAGAGCAGGTCGTCGCCCGGCTGCGTGCTGCCGGCGCCGACGTGGCTGGCGTCAACTGTTCGGTGGGCCCGGCTGCCATGCTGCAGACGCTCGCTCAGATGGGGGGGCAGGAGATGCTGCTGAGCGTGATGCCCAATGCGGGCTTCCCCGAGCGGGTCGAGGGGCGCTTTTATTACCCTGCCAGCCCCGAGTACTTTGCCCGCCAGATGGCTGAGTTTTTGAAGCAGGGTGCCTGTCTCGTCGGAGGCTGCTGTGGGACCACTCCCATGCACATCCGGGCGATGCGTCTGGCGCTGGACGAACAGCTGGCGGCCCACCGGCCTTTTCCAGCAGCCGCCAGCCCTGCTGCCGGGGAAGGGACAGTTGCCGCACCGGCCGACTATGGGGTCATGGGGGAGGTCCCGCCGACCGAATTGTTGCGCAAACTGCGCGCCGGCAAATTTGTCATCAGCGTTGAGGTGGATCCCCCGCGCAGCTTCAGGGCCGACAAACAGCTCGAAGGCGCCCGCTACGCCCTGCAGATGGGGGCAGATGCAGTCAACGTGGCAGACAGCCCGATGGCCCGTGTGCGTATGAGCGCGCTTTCGCTCTGTGTCCAGATCCAACAGCAGGTGGGGATCGAGAGCATCGTCCACTATACCACGCGCGACCGTTCGTTGATGGGGTTGCAGGCCGACCTGATCGGCGCCCACGCCCTGGGGGTGCGCAATATTCTGGCGCTGACCGGAGACCCGCCCAGCCTCGGCGATACCCGGCAGTCGACCGCTGTCTACGACGTAGACAGCATTGGGCTGGTCCGGATCATTCGCCGCTTCAACGAAGGAGTCGATGTCGCTGGCCAGGATATGGGGCAGAAGGGTGGTTTTACGATTGCCGTGGCCTGCGACCCGACTCGAGCTGACCTGGCTCAGGAGGTAGACCGTTTTCACCAGAAGGTGAGCGGCGGTGCCCATTTCACCATGACGCAGCCGATCTTCGATCCCCAGCTCTGGCTGAATTTTGTCCGTCTGTACGAAGAACGCCATGGCCCTTTCCCGGTCCCTGTACTGATCGGTGTGCTGCCGCTCCAGGGGTACAAACACGCATCTTTTCTGCACAACGAGGTACCAGGCATCACGCTCAGCCAGCCAGCACTCGAACGAATGCGGCTGGCTGGGGCCAATGGGCGGCAGGAAGGGGTGCGGATGGCGCAGGAGCTGCTGCTCGATCTCAAGGGGCTGCCCTATGTCCAGGGGGTCTATCTGATGCCCAGCTTTGGCCGCTACGAGACTGCCTGCCAGGTGCTGGAGGTTCTATGAATCTGCCCGCGGGCGTTTGAGCTGGCCGTTCATCCACTCCAGATAGCTGCGCGCGCCGGCTGTGATCGGCACTGCAACGACTTCGGGCCGATCATAGGGGTGCAGCTGCTGGACAAGCGCACTCAGCTCGGCAAAGAGGTCGCTGCGGCTTTTGAAGAGTACCAGCCACTCTTCGGCAGTTTCGAGCTGGCCGCTCCAGGAGTAGATGCTGCTGATCGGGCCGATCACCTGGGCAGAAGCTGCCAATCGTTCACCGACCACTGCGCCAGCCAGGGTATGTGCAGCGTCTTCGCTGTCGACCGTACTGCTCACCTGGATAAAATCAGCCATGTGGGTTGGGCTCCTTGCTGTCACTGTGGCTGTCACTGTGGCTGTCACCGTGCGTTTGTTGTCGCCCCTCCTGGAGGGCGACCGCAAACGCAAGCGCATGGGTACGGTCGTGGCTCAGGCTGATCGACCAGGTATCCAGCCCCAGCTGCGCTGCACGCTCCTGTGCTGCCCCGTGCAGATGCAGTTCGGGGGCGCCATGCACATCTTTGAGAACTTCAATGTCTGTCCAGTCGACGCCGCTGCGCCAGATGCCGGTGCCCAGCGCTTTGGCGACTGCTTCTTTGGCCGCAAAACGGGCAGCCAGCGACTCGCTGCGCAGTCCGCAGCATTGGCGTTCGCCCGCTGTGTAGACTCTGCTCAGGAAACGCTGGCCATAGCGGGTGATCGCTGCCTGCACCCGTTCGATTTCGACCAGGTCGACGCCGGTGCGCAGCATGGCTGTCAGGGCTCCTCTGGGCCAGCGATGGCCCGCACACAGCGTTGAGGATCCAGATAGGTGGCGGCCACCCGCTGCACATCGCTGGGGGTCACCCCGTAAATCAGCCCTGGGTAGCGCTGCAGATAGTCCAGACCCAGGTTGTGCCAGGCGATGCTGAGCAATGTGGAGGCAACCCCGTCGTTGGTCTCCAGCGTGAGCGGCACGACGCCGGTCAGGTACGCCTGGCTGTCGGCCAGTTCGTCGGCTGGAACCGGCTGGGTGCCCAGCCGCTCGAATTCGGACAGGATGCTCTCGAGCGCGGCGTCGACAGCGGTCGGCGGGACCCCAGCCGCGGCCAGCCAGACCCCGTCCTCCTGTTCGGCGACGAAGCTGCTGTAGCAGTAGTAGGCCAGTCCCTCTTCCTCGCGCACCCGCTCGCCCAGCCGTCCCATCATGCCAAACTGGCCGAGGAGGGTATTTGCCACCCGCAGCGCGTAAAAGGCCGGGTCGCTGCGCGGCACGGCGTAGGTGCCGACCACCAGATCGCTTTGCACCTTGTTGGCCATTGCAACCCGGATACAGGGGGCATCTGTCCGGCGGATCCGCTCAATCGTGGGCTGGACAGGCGGTGGGGTCTGCCAGTCGCCGAAGCACTGTTGGACGACCTCGGCCACCTGGCTGGGGTCGACATCCCCGGCGACCGCCAGCACAGCGCCCTGGGGGCTGTAGTGGTGCGCATGAAAACGGGCCAGATCCACCCGCTGGAAAGCGGCCACGGTCTCCGGATACCCGTCGTTCATCTGGCCGTAGGGGTGAGATCGTCCGAAAAGGGCTTCGTAGAAGTGGCGGGTCGCCACGCTGGCAGTATCCTGCTCCCGTTCTTGTAGCTGCACCAGCCGGCGTCGGCGCAGCCGTTCGAGCTGGTCGTCTGGGAAGGTAGGGTGGCGCAGGCTGTCGGCCAACAACGCCAGCAACCCGATGAAATCCTCGGCCAGGCAGGTGATCGAAAAATCGGTGCTGTGGGTGTCGGCTGTGACTGTCAGCGAGGCACCGATGGTTTCGAC
>CAIOHJ010000204.1 GCA_903858085.1 uncultured Chloroflexota bacterium | reverse complement strand
GCCCAGGTGCACAGCGACCGGCCCTTCGAACAGGCGGTGCGCACGCTCAAGTTCAACTGGCACCGCGTGCTGGGAGAGCTGGACAAACCGCTGGGAATGTCGGAGGAGGAGTTCGACGACGCGCGTGCCCGCTATGCTGCCGGCGAGCGTACGCTTTCTGAGGTAGAGAGCGACGCGGCAACAGAGGCAGAGCAGGAGAACGCGCCAACTGTGCTGCAGGAGGCAGGCCAATTCCACTGTGTTGTCTGATATGGTAAGATGCAAAAAAACAATCGCCAGCCAAGCAAGGGAACTTTTGAGCCATGTTGCGTGTCAAAATTGTCTGTACCATTGGCCCGTCCAGCCGTGAATTGCCTCTCCTGCGCCGGATCGCCGCCGCTGGCATGAACATGGCACGTCTCAACATGAGCCATGGCACCCACGAATACCATGCCGAAACGATTGAGCGGGTCCGGACTGTCGCAGAAGAGCTGCAGAAGCCGATCGCCATTCTTGCCGACCTGCAGGGGCCCAAGCTGCGTACAGGCAAGATGCGCGAGGGGGGAGTGCCGCTGGTGCAGGGGGAAGAATTGGTGTTGACCACAGACGCCATTCTTGGCGAGCCGGGCCGTGTCCCGATCCAGTACAAGGATCTCCCCAAAGCGGTCAAGGCTGGCGAGCGTATTCTGCTCGACGACGGCATGCTGGAGCTGGAAGTTTTGGAAACGCACCCAACCGAAATTCGAACCCGGATCATCCTCTCGGGGCTGTTGCAGAGCAACAAGGGGATGAACCTGCCGGACGCTTCGCTGGACATTCCTGCGCTCACCGACAAAGACATCGAGGATGTCAAATTTGCACTGGACCATCAGGTGGACTGGGTGGCCCTCAGCTTTGTGCGCAAGGCCCACGAGGTGCTGGAACTCAAGTCGATCATCCAGAATTATACGACCTTTGGCCGCTCTACACCCGTGATCGCCAAGATCGAAAAGCCGGACGCGGTCAAAAATATCGACTCGATCATCGATGCATCGGATGGGATCATGGTGGCGCGCGGGGATCTGGGGATCGAGACCAACCCGGAGAGTGTGCCTGGGGTGCAAAAGACGCTGATCAGCAAATGTATTTCGGAAGCCAAGCCCGTGATCACGGCGACGCAGATGCTCGACTCGATGATTCGCAACCCGCGCCCGACGCGCGCCGAGGCCAGCGACGTCGCCAATGCGGTCTTGGACGGCACCGATGCCATCATGTTGTCGGGTGAGACAGCCTCCGGGCAGTTTCCGGTGGAGGCGGTGACGACCATGGTCAAAATTGCCGAGGAGGCTGAGCGGTTGCGCCAAAACCTGGGGCAGAAGATTCAGTATGGCCTTCCCCGTGTCTTTTCGTCTTCGGGCGCCATCTGCCATGCTGCCGTGCATACGGCCAATGCAGTCAAGGCCAAGGCCATCATCGCCCCGACAGTCAGCGGCGCTACGGCCCGTCTGATGGCAGGGTTTCGGCCAGACGCGCCGCTGATCGCAGTCACACCGAGCCCGATGGTGCAGCGGCAGCTGGCCCTCTGCTGGGGGACCTACCCGCTGCTCACCAAGCGGCTGAGCAACACAGATGAGGTGGTCACAGATGCGATCAACCTGGCCTACGCCAAAGGCTACATCGGGGAGGGGGACACGGTGGTGCTCACAGCCGGGGTGGTGGGCAACGTGCGCAGCGCCACCAACCTGATGATGGTGCGCCGGATCGACCGGGTGCTGGTGCGGGGCACAGGGATTGGCGGCCGGGAGGTGGCAGGAACCCTCATGAAGATTCAGCCGCCGATCCTCCACCCTGAAGAGATCGTGGTGGGCCCCCAGCACATTATCTTTGCGGAGCGGATCGACCGCAGTTGTATCAGCTTGCTGCGGCGGAGTGGAGGGCTGTTGACGGTCCAAGGGGGGATGGACAGCCCAGGCGCAGTCGCTGCGGTCGAGTTGGGCCTGCCTGCCCTGGTTGGTGTCGAAGGCAACCTGGAGTCGTTGGTCGAAGGGGCACATGTCGTGCTGGATGCCAACGCTGGTCAGCTCAGCGAGTGGAAAAAGTAGCTTCTCAGCAACTGGGTGTTTGTGCTGGGTGTTTGTGCTGGGTGTTTGTGCGCAACAGACAGAGTGTCTGGCCACCCATTTATTTTGTCTGTGGTCTGCCTGCAGCGCTCGGCCGCTTCGCGTTCGTTTTTTTCTGAGCTCCCCGATCGTCGTCTACGCTGCCGCCCGTCGAAGGCTTCTTCCGGCTTCGCGCGGGGGGCTCTGTGCCCTCGGTCGTTGTTGGCTCGATGAAGTCGAACGCCAGCGCGACGGGGGCCTCTGCGGAGGGGGGCTCTCCTGACCGTTGTTCCCCCAGAACAGGGTTTGACGATGTTTCGGCCGAGGCGCGCGGCCGGACAGACCGGGCAGGTGCCGCTGGGCTGGGCAGGACGGGACGCTCTGGGGCAGGCGGTTCCGCCAGGCTCTCGCTGCCGACACTCCCCTCGGGCCGCCAGATCGACGTGATGCTCTCCTGTCGCAAGACTTCGAGCACCTGCTTGCCCAACACGCTGCGGCCCATGGCCGGAATCTCGGCGGCCAGCGCCGCCCGGGCCCCGCCGCGGGCCGTTACAAAGACCAGCCAGCCATTGTCCACCTTGGGGGGCAACAGCTGCGCTGCGGTCAGCTCTCCTGTTTTGTCGGTCAGTTTATGGGTGACGATCCCCCCCCCGTTGCGCCCTTGCAGACTGTATTCGGCGAGCGCCGAACGTTTGGCGAACCCGGTGGCGGTCACGGTCAGCAATTCTCCCTCCCCTGCCACCACCCCGGCGTAGACGATCCGGTCTTTGGTGCGCAGCTTCATGCCGCCGACACCGCCGGCGGGCAGCCCCATGCTGCGTACATCCTCCTCGCTGAACCGGATGGCTTGACCTTGGGCGCTGACCAGGATCACCTCCTGGGTGCCCTCTGTCTGCAGGACAGCCACCAGACGATCCTTGTCGTCCACGTTCATCACCACGTACTCGCTGCCGGTGTTGTTCTGGACATCTGCCACGGTGACGCGCTTGACCATGCCTTGTTCGGTGACGCAGAAGAGATAGCCTTCCTTCTCTTCGTCCCGCTCGCGGGGCAGAGCCAGCGCGGCGGTGAGGGTGTCACGGCCAGAGAAGCCGGTCAACTCGGCTACCTTTTTGCTGCCCTCTTCTGGCAGTTCATGGATGCCGATGCGGCTGCAGCGCCCATCTTTGCTGAAGACGTAAAGCAGATCGCGCGTGCTGGCTGCCAGCAATGCCACCTGGCTGTCTTTGCCGACTTCGAGCAGGGTCGAAAAGGTGGATTTGCTGACAGGGCGGCGGCGCAGGTCGCCGCTGCGCCCCATACTGACCCAGACCCGCTGGTCGGGCAACAGGTCGGTTGCGGTCAGCGTGCCCTTGGTGCGGTCGACAATCTGGGTGCGGCGGGCGTCGCCGAACTGGGCTTTGAGCGCCAGCAATTCTGCCCGGATCACGCCAAGCAGCTTGTGCGGGTCGGCCAGCAGCGCTTCCAGATAGAGGATTCGCTGCTGGAGCTCGGCAAACTCTTCCTGCAGTTTTTTGCGTTCGAGGGCAGCCAGCCGGCGCAGCTGCATCTCCAGAATGGCCTGTGCCTGGGTTTCGGTGAATTGGTACTGGCTGACCAGGTTGTTGCGCGCGCTCTCGACCGTCTGGCTGCGGCGGATCGTCTGGATGACCTCGTCCAGCAGGTCGAGCGCGCGCAGCAACCCTTGGACCAGATGGGCACGCTCGCGTGCTTTTTTTAGATCGTACTCGGAGCGGCGGCGGACAATTTCCTGGCGGTGTTGGACAAAGAGCTGCAGCACGCGCTTGAGGCTCAACAGGCGCGGCTGGCCATCGACCAGCGCCAACATCTGCATGCCGAAGGTCTGTTGGAGGGGCGTGTATTTGAAAAGATCGGCCAGCACCGCCTTGGGCTCGACGGTGCGGGTCAGCTCGACCACGATGCGCATGCCCGTGCGGTCGGACTCATCGCGCAGATCGCTGATCCCCTCGATTTTGCCGTCGCGCACCAGATCGGCGATCCGCTCCAGCAGGGCTGTCTTGTGGGTCTGGTAGGGCAGCTCGGTGACCACGATCCGTGTCCGGCCCCGGCTGATCTCTTCGAAGTGGGCTTTGGCCTGGAGAATCAGCCGCGACTTGCCGACCGCATAACCCTGCGCAATGGCATCGGTGTCCTCCTCGTCCTTTCCCTCTTCGCGGTAGCGGTAAAGAATGCCGCCGGTGGGAAAGTCAGGCCCTTTGACAAACTGCATCAACTCGTCGCCTGTCACTTCGTCGACCCTGTCGAAACGGTCGATCAGGAAGGTCAAGGCATCGACAACCTCGCTGAGGTTGTGGGGGGGGATGTTGGTCGCCATCCCGACGGCGATCCCGCTGGAGCCGTTGATCAGCAGATTGGGCAAGGCGGCGGGCAGAATGTCTGGCTCGCGCAGCGTGTTGTCGAAGTTTTCGTGCCAGTCGACCGTCTCCTTTTCAAGATCCTCCAGCATAAGACCCGCCAGGCGGGCCAGACGGGCTTCGGTGTAGCGCATGGCTGCGGCGTTGTCGCCGTCGATGCTGCCGAAATTTCCCTGCCCGTCGATCAGCGGGTAGTGCAGGCTGAAGGGCTGGGCCATGCGCACCATGGCGTCGTAGACAGCACTGTCGCCGTGCGGATGGTACTTGCCGAGCACTTCGCCGACGATGCGGGCACTTTTCTTGTGTGGTTTGTCGTGGGTCAAAGAAAGATCGTGCCACATCGCATAGAGAATGCGGCGATGAACCGGTTTGAGCCCGTCGCGCACGTCGGGCAGCGCACGCGCGACAATCACACTCATCGCATAGTCCAGATAGGCGGTCTGCATCTCCTGGATGATGTCAGCCGCTTTCACCAACCCTGCATTGGTGGATCTGTCCAGCTCTCCGTTGCTGGCGCCGTTGCTTTTTGCCATCGAACCCTTTCCTCGCTCTTGACAAAGGCTGCTCTGCACACGCAGGCCAGGCAGCGTTCTGATCTCTACTCTACATCAAGACAGTCAATTGTGCACCTGTGTGTCGCCCCAAAAGCTGTCCTGGTGCGCGCTTCAGCGGCCACTGAGCTGCTGGAGCTCCTCATACAACGGTCTGAGCCGGTCATACAGACGCAGATAGATGCGCCGGTAGAGCTGGTCGTACAGGCGGCGGGTTCGTGGATC
>CAIOHJ010000203.1 GCA_903858085.1 uncultured Chloroflexota bacterium | reverse complement strand
TGGGCCAGGCACAGATGACCAGCCCGCCTTCGTCGTTGAGGCAGTAGATGCGGCAGGGGTTGTATACCTCTCCCATGACTGGAATGAAGTTGTATTTGTAGATGGCGGCGTTGGCGCTGCGCACCTGGGCCGGGTCAAAAATTTCTCCGAGCCCGTAGAGGCTGGCGTGCCATTGGCCCAGCACCTGGTCGATGCTGGAGCCTTCGCCGATCTGGTACTTGATCTCCTGGTGTTCTGCGTCCCAGTAGGCTTCCATTGTGGAGCCGCCCATCAGCACACTTTCATCTCCGGCAAAGGCTTCGACAACGGCGCGGTCGTTGAGATCGATGCGCTGGACATAATATTCGCCGTTGAAGAGGTGGGTGTCGGCCCAGCGCTTGCCTTTGGCGAAGATGGTGCGGTATTCGGCGGCTGCGTCGGAGTCGCCGAGATGTTCGGCCATTTCGGCGGCGGCTTTGAGCGCGGCCAGGTAGATCCCGGTGAGCCAGGCGTTGGGTTCAAAGAGTTCCATGTCCAGGGTATGGTGTTGGCGTCCCCAGAGCACGCCACTCTTTTCTGGGTCCCAGCGGTCTTCGTTTTGGGGGTGCCAGGCGAATTCCAGGGACTGTTGGACAGCCGGCCAGAGCTTGCGCAGCCATGCGGTATCGCCACAGATCTTCCAGTCGCGGTAGGTTTTCAGCACGCCGCCGAACTGGCCGTCGGCGCAGGGGCGGAACTCCCAGCGTCTGGCGCCGATCGGCAATTGGAGGCGGAAGGCCATGCCGCCGTCCGGGCGCAGGTTGTACTGGAAATCTGCCTCTCGCATCGACCGTTCCAGTGCGGGGAAGAGGAAGGGCAGGGTCTGCTGGTAGTTCCAGACGTGGGTGCAGCTGCCTTCACAGCAGCCTGCATCGGGGTGGCAGCCTTCCCAGCCGTAGAAGGTGCCATCTTCCAGGCGCAGCACTGTGGGGGATTTGAGGATGGCCAGATTGGCTGAAATGGCATCGAGTGCGGCGGGGGGCAGCGACGAGGCGAAGAGGGCTCGACGAAACTGGTCGGTTTCGGTGAAGAGGCGATCCCACTCGGCGAGGGCATAGCGGGCGCTGGCCAGAGAGTCGGGCCAGACGGTGGCGTAATAATTTTGCCAGGTGGGGTTCACACCTTCTGGCAGTGTCTGGTCGGGTTTCCAGTAATTGTCGCAGGTGGGGAAGCTCCAGGAGATGACATACCGTACGGTGCGCGATTCGCCGGGGGCGAGCTGGAAGTGGACGGCCAGCATGCCCTCGTTGGCTTTGCCGGCCCGTTCGGGGGGATAGAGGCGATTTTGGAAGGGTCCGGGGGTTGTCAGATCTTTCCAGTAGACTTCGAGGCTGTCGAACCAGACCCCGCGGAACCAGTATTCTTGCCAGCTGACCTGGGTGTCGCGGGTCAGACCGGCATCGGTGGCCAGGGTCAGATCCCCGAAGTGGGGGGTGCCCGGTTCCAGGCTGTCGGAGCGCAGGTGGAGGGTCTGGCCCCACTCCTGGCTGGCGACGCTGTTCAGGTTGTTGGCGGGCAGCGGGTTGGCGAGCACCCCGACCAGTGTGTAGTCGAGGGTCTGGTGGGTGGTGTTGGTGATTGTGTAAGCAAAGAAGGCCGCTGGCAGGCTCGAATCGCGGTCGTTGAGGGGGATCAGCGGGCTGAAGGCATCCAGGGTCACGCTGCCTGGAAAACGGCTGTCGGCGAAAGCGAGGGTGGCAATTGGGTATTCGCCTTGGAAGGTCAGATCGGCGAAGTGGGGAAGGCCGGTCATGTATTCGCGGCGCGGGCCCCAGCCCAGGCTTTGAAAGTGGGGGGCGTGCAATTCTCCTTGGTAGGGGGCGACCAGATCGCCATGCAGAATGCGGGCGTCGAGCATCTCGCCGTTGGCCTCGGCGCGTATGGCAAAGTGGGAAAACCCGTTGACGCTGCCTTTGTTGGGGCGGTTGAAAATTTCCCAGTCGACCAGGCGCCCGTTGCCAGCGAGCCCGACGGCGCCGCTGCCGATGCCGCCGAGGGGGAAGCTGATTTGGGTGGTCTTGCTGCCTTGGTAGGTAAAGTCGGCCATGAAAACCTCGTCTTTGTGATGGGCGAACGGATACAAAAGGGTTAGATGCGGTAGGTGGGGGTGGGGGGGAGGGGGCTAAAGCATTCAAACTGGGTAAACTGGCAGTGGAAATCGGGGGAGGGGGTCAGCTCGTCGAAGACCCTGCGGACGACGGACTCCAGCGTGGTGGGGGGGGATTGGACGCGTGCGTTGAGGAGGAAGGTGAGCGTTGTCGTCGGCTGCTTGGTTGGGGACGAGTCCCAGCTGACTGGCCCGTGGCTCTGGGTAATGCTGGCTTTGCAGAGTCCTGCTGCGGTCTCTGCGGAGATCTTGAGGTGGGCAATTTCGCAGCTGCGCTCTCTGAGGGAGCTTTCCAGCATGCGGAGCAGGGCGTTGGTCCAGTTGTAGGGTGAAAAGGGCTGTTGTGCCGAGAGGGTGCCGCTGGCGTTGAGCCAGCCGAGTGCGGCTTCGCCGGCGGCGTAGGTGGCGTAGTCGATCTCCATCTGGCGGTCGGTGCGGCTGGTCGAGGTGAGCACTGCGTCCAGCCAGCTGTCGACCCCTTCGCCGGTGGCGGAGGAGAGGGCGAAGATTTGTTCGGCGCCTGAATGTCTGGCCTGGCTGGCGGCGGCCTGGCTGGCGGCGCGTGCGTCGGCCAGATCTTGTTTGGTCAGCACGACAAACTCGGCTTCGGCGAGCTGGCGCTGGAACAGGTAGTCGACTTCGGCGGCAAAACGGCGGGGTGTGCGCAGCGGGTCATAGGTGATGGAGAGGGGGGCGATGCGGAAGGGGCTGTCGGGCTGGCGCTGGAGGGGGCGGATCACGGTGGCGTGCAGGTCGGTGCAGCTGCCGACCGGTTCGGCCAGGATCACGTCGGGGGCGACACGCTGCTGCAAGGTGGTGAGTGCCCGCAGCAGATCGGGGTAACGGCAGCAAAAACAGCCGCCGGCCACTTCGACGACGGGGAGCTGGTGGTGTTCGAGCAGAGCGGTATCGACCAGCTGGTCGCCCTGGTCGTTGGTCACCAGCCCTACCCGTTGGCCGCGGGCGGCAAGTTTTTGGGCAGCTGCGAGCAGCAGAGAGGTCTTGCCAGCGCCCAAAAAGCCGCCGACCAGAATCAGAGGGAGGGTCATACGTGCCTCAATTCGGTGCGAACGACCAGGAGACAGTTGGTGACAGCGAACAGAGCCAGCATGGCTGGCAGGATCAGCAGCAGCCCCAGGCTGGCATAGACAACGGCGAAGCCCATCAGCACGGCCAGGGCCAGCAGTCCCAGGGTATGGGTCAGGTAGCGGGCGGCGAGCAGAAAACTGTTTTGGAGGAGGAGCCCCAGGCGAGTTGGGTAGAGGGCTCGCAGGGGGAACGCATACAAAAAGATGACTGTGGCGACGAGGCAGCAGAGCAGGAGCAGTGCCACCCAGAAGAGGGCGAGTGGGGAGAGCAGATTGGGGGGAAGGGGGGGCAGTGTGGCCAGGGCGAGGCCCAGCGGTGCGCTGCCGAGTGCGGCCAGCCGCAGGCTGTCGAGCCAGTGCAGGCGGTAGCCGGTCAGCAGGGTACGGGGGGGGCGGTCGCTGGCCAGGTCGCCGAGGAAGGCGAGCAGGCCGGTGTAGGCGGGGGCTGCCACCCCGGCGGCTGCCAGCAGAGCGAGCCAGGGCAGGCCCAGCACCGTCAGCACAAAAGTGGGGGCGCAGGCCATGCTGAAAAAGAGTGAGCCTGCCAGCAGGTGGGGGAGGTTGTCCCACAGACAGCGCACTGTTTCGGGCAGGTAGGTCAGCGTGGTCAGCCGTTCCTCTTCGTGTTGGGGCTGGGGTGTCGGGCAGGGGGGCATGGGCTATCCTTTCAGCCCGGTGACTGCAATGCCGCGGATGACAAAGCGTTGGGCCAGCAGGAAGAAAAGCAGCACAGGGAAGATGGAGATCATGACCGCTGCCAGCACATGGGCGCGGTTGCCGGAGCCCATGTAGCCGTTGAGCATGACGATCGCGATGGGGAAAGTATAGTTGTCCCAGCTGCGCAGGTAGAGAACGGGGCCGAGAAAATTGTTCCAGGCGGCGAGAAAGGTAAAAATTCCCAACGCCGAGAGGGCTGGGCCGACCAGTGGCAAAGCGATCTGCCAGTAGATTCGCCAGTAATTGGCGCCGTCGATGCGGGCTGCGTCGGTCAGCTCGCTGGGCAGCCCCATGAAGGCCTGGCGCAGCAGAAAGACGCCGAAGGCGCTGGTGGTTGCCGGCAGGATCAGGGCCCAATGGCTGTCCAGCAGATTGATCGAGCGGATCAAAATGAAGGTGGGGATCATAATCACAGTGGCTGGCACCATCAGCGAGGAGAGAAAGACAAAAAAGAGGGTGTCGCGCCCGGGGTAGCGAAGACGGGCGAAAGAAAAGCCTGCCATCGAGCAGGTCAGCAGCTGGGCGAGGGTGGCGAGCAGCGCGATCTTGAGGCTGTTCCAAAAAAAGAGCAGAAAATTGATCTGGGGGGATTGGATCACTGCCAGGTAGTTGTCCCAGCGAAAAGAGGTCGGCCAGAAATCGGGGGGCAGATTGAAGGACTCGGACGGGGCACGCAGGGAGGTGGCGAAGATCCAGCTGATCGGAGCGAACTCGATCAGCGCCATCCCGACCAGAAAGATCCAGATCAAGAGCTCGCCGAGGCGCAGGAGCAGCTTGGGCTGGAACGGAGCAGATGGGGTCTGCGGTGTGGAAGTTTGCAAAGAAGTAGCCATACGATCTCCTCGTCCACTCAGTCGTAATGGACCCAGCGGCGCGACATCCGAAACTGAAACAGGGTGAGTCCGATCAGGATGAGAAAGAGGGTCAGCGAAACAGCGGCTGCGTAGCCCATTTCAAACCGTTTGAAACCGATCTCGTAGATATAGAGCACGATCAGGCGGGTGGCGTCGGCAGGTCCGCCGCCGGTGAGCACCCAGACATTGTCAAAGACCTGTGCTGCGCCGATCAGTGAGACAATCAGTGCAAAAAAAGCGGTTGGGGAGAGGAGGGGCAGGGTGATATAGCGCATGCGTTGGAACTGATTGGCCCCGTCGATCGAGGCGGCCTCGTAGAGTGACTCGGGGATCGCCTGCAGGCCGGCCAGGTAGATGACCATCAAGAAACCGCAGGCTCGCCAGACGTCGAAGAGCACAACAGAGACCATCGCCCAGGAGGAGCTGCTGAGCCAGGGAACGGGTTCGAGCCCGATCTGCTGCAGCAGAAAATTGATGACCCCCCGGTCTTGGGTGAGCAAAAAATTCCAGACGAGTGCCAGCGAGGCGGTGGTGGTGAGCACGGGGAAAAAGAGGGCGGTGCGCAGCAGGTATTTCACTGCGGCGTGCATTGTTCGGTTGACTCCCATCGCCAGCAGGAGGCCCAGGAGATTGTTGAAGAGGGTGGCAAAGACGACGAACCGCACTGTATTCCAGTAGATCTCGCGCAGACGGGTGTCTGCGAACAGCTGGTTCAGGTTGTGCAGGCCGACGTATTCTGGCGGGGAGAGCACATCGTAGCGCATAAAGACCAGGACAAAAGCTGCCAGGATGGGTGCAACCAGAAAGACGAAGAGTGAGAGAGCCGCTGGCAGCACGAAAAGGTAGCCGGCAAAGATTTCTTGGACGCGATTGGTGTGTCTCTGGGCAAACCAGCCCTTGGTGGAGACACTTGATGAAGCAGAATGGCTGGCCACGGTCGCCACATTCACCTCCTGGCTAGCGAGCAGACGCAAAGCACATGGCTGGAGTTACCCGGCTGCAAGGGCACCGGGGTGTCCTTGCAGCCGTCGAGGGCAGGGAGAATTACTGTGCACAGCCGCAGGCTGCGGCGAGCTTGTTGGTGGAGACGCCAGCAAACGAGCTGCGTCCGGCCTGCAGTTTTTCCATTTCGACGCGTACCTCGGCGTCGGCGGCGGCCAAGGCCTCTTCGACGCTTTTTTCGCCGTTCCAGATGGTCTGGTAGTGGCGGTTGAGAATGGGGTCTACGATGTTGAAATTTTTGGGAGAGGGGACAGTTTTGGCGTAGTCGAGCGACTCGTAGAAGATAGCGGTATTGGCTGGGCCATATTCGGCGAAGAGAGGCAGTTCGGCCACGGAGCGGAGGGTCGGGATATTGCCGCCCGAGGTAGTCATGTCGATCGAGGCATCCTTGTTGGAGAGGAACTTGGTGACACTCCAGGCTGCGTCGGGGCTTTTGGTTGCGCCGGCGATGCCCCAGCCATCGGTGCCGGCCACGGTCCGGAGCGGGCCGGCGCGGTGGGGCTGGTATTGCAGGTCGTAGGTGGTAAAGTTCTCGTTCAGCGAGCTGGCGATGCACCAGCGGCCGCAGGTGCGCATGGCGAGGTGGCCGGCGTGGAACTGTGCCCACTCTTCCCAGCCTTGTGGGTTGGGGGCGACCTTGTGTTTGAGGATCAGGTCGGCCATGAACTGGAGGGTCTCGGCGACCTTGGGATCCATCAGGTTGGATTCGGTCCAGGAGTCGTTGAGGGGGGAGGTATCGTTGTTGAAGTACCAGGCTGCCATGCCAAACATTCCATTGCCCCAGAAGGAATAGGCGTAGCGGTCGTCGGCGTTGCCCTGCACGTTGGCCACCTTGAGGCAGGTGTCGAGGAAATCATCCCAGTTCCATTCGGTTGTGGGCGGTTCCACGCCTGCCTCTTCAAAGACAGCGGTGTTGTAGTACATGACCATGTTGTTCCAGGAGAAGGGGTACTCCATCTGTTTGCCGTCGACCTGGAGCATTTCGCGCAGGACGGGGTGAATATCGTTGTCCAGGATGGCTTTTTCGGTGGGGTCGGCCAGGAAGAAGTCGTCGAGTGGCACCAGGATTTTTTTGTCGGTCAGCAGGCCCAGCCCTTCGATTGCGATCATGATGACGTCGAGCTGCTCGCCGCCGGCGATCTGGGTGACGATCCGGTCGGAGTAGCCTGCCCAGCCACCTTCGCTGATATTGGTCTGGGTGAGCACCAGATCGACTTCGGGCAGCTGGTCGACGGCGCGTTCGACGGCGGGTTGCCACTGTTCGATCGGCATCTGGGTGGTGGCGACGATGCGGACTTTGGCCTGGGCCGGGGCGCTGTCGCCGGTGGTGGCTCCGCTCGGGGCGACGCCTGGGGCGCAGGCGGCGAGCAGCGCTCCGGTGGTGGCAAATGCGCTCCAGCGCAGCAGATCGCGGCGGCTCAGCTGTTGTTTGCCCAGCGTTTCATGTAGGGTCGACATCTTTTTTTCCTCCTCAATACAGAAAACAAAAAACGCAACAGACGTAAAGAGAGCAAGCGTGTCGTTCAGCTGCGAGCGCTGCAGGTCGAAGCACGGACGACAAGCCTGGAGGGAACGACATGGCGGGCTGGCGCGTGGGCGCTCCCCTCGATCTGGCCCAGCAGCAGGTCGAAAGCGAGTGCGCCGATCTGCTCGCGCGCGTAGTGGACTGAGGTCAAAGAGGGGCTGGCCTGCTCGGCGTTGCTCTGGTCGTCGAAGCCGACCAGGGCAATGTCCTGGGGGATGCGCAGCCCAGCCTCCTTGATTGCTTCCAGTGCGCCGAGTGCGGCGCGGTCGCTGACTGCAAACACTGCAGTGGGCGGCTCTGCAAGCTGGAGCAGGGCTTTCATCTCTCGGTAGCCCTTTTGTGCAAAGCCGCTTGAGATAGAAGGCTGCTGGTAGGAGGGGGGGATCGGCACCTTCAGCTCGTCGGCGGCGCGCAGCGCCCCCCAGCGTCGGTCGACCAGGGTGCGGTATTTGGGGGGGCCCTCGATCAGGGCGATCCGCCGGTGTCCCTGCTCGACCAGGTGTTGGTAGGCCAGGTAGCCCCCCCATTCGTTGTCTGGCAGGACAGAGGTGATTGGTGCGCCGGGGATGTAGGTATCGACCAGCACCAGGGGCAGGTGGAGTCTGGCCAGTTCCAGGGCGAGCGCATCGTTTTCTGGGCATCCGCCCAGCACGATGGCGCCCTGGGCCTGTCGTTCGCGCACGGAATGGGGCACCTGGCCTTTTTCGACGGTGGCCAGCAGCATGCCGACCTGTTGCTGGCGGGCTTTTTCTTCGAGCGTCCGCAGAATGGCCCCATAGACCGTCTCTGGAAAGGCAAAGAGGGAGAGCTCTTCCATGAGCAGGAGGAAGAAGCGGCCGTTTGGCTGGCTGGCAGCCTGTGTGCGTGGGGCGTACCCAAGCTCGGCCGAGACTGCGGCGATCCGCTGTCGGGTTGTTGCGGCGACCCGGCCTGGGTAGTGGAAGGCCAGGGACACCGTGGAGATGGAGACACCCGCTTTTTCTGCGACATCACGTACTGTGGCGCGGCGCCTGTGTGCAGGATCGACCATGAAAAATCCTATACCGTTTGAGTCTGTCAGGAGAACTGTCTGTACGACAGATTGTAGCAGAGAATACAGAGCTTGTCAATCCTGATTTTGGTCTATTTTTCGACTAAAAATGTTTATTTTTTCGATTTTGTCTCCAGAAAAAGCTTTTTCTGGGTGGATTGGGGCGACAAGGGCCGGGTGTGCGGCGCAAGGGAGAGCCCTGTGGAAGAAAATATCGAAATATTTGAATTGTTCGATGAGGGGGATAGAATGCAACAGGGGCGGGTTCAAAAACCCGCCCCTGTTGCACAAGGAGGAAGCTGGAGAACAGTCTACCGATGGCGGATGGCGGCCTGGGCTGCGGCCAGTCGTGCGATGGGCACACGGAAGGGGCTGCAGCTGACATAGTTGAGGCCTGCCAGGTGGCAGAATTCGATGCTATTGGGGTCGCCGCCATGTTCGCCGCAGATGCCCATCTGCATATCGGGGCGTTGTCGGCGGCCCAAGGTGACGGACATTTCGATCAGCTTGCCGACGCCGTCTCGGTCGAGCTGTTGGAAGGGGTTGGTTGGCAGGATTGCTTTTTCGGTATAGTCGAGCAGGAACTTGGACTCAGCGTCGTCGCGGCTCATGCCGAAGGTTGTCTGGGTCAGGTCGTTGGTGCCGAAGCTATAGAACTCGGCGACCTTGGCCATCTGGTCGGCGGTGAGGGCTGCGCGTGGCACTTCGATCATGGAGCCGTACTCGAAGGAGAGGGTGGTGCCATTTTCGGCGAAGACCTCTGCGGCGACCCGGTCGACGATGGTGCGCACGTAGGTGAGTTCGTTGACATGGCCGGCCAGGGGCACCATAATTTTGGGGTGGACATGGATCCCGGCTTTTTTGACATGGAGCGCTGCTTCGAGGATGGCCCGGATCTGCATTTCGGTGATTTCGGGCATGACGATGCTCAGGCGGTCGCCGCGCAGGCCCAGCATGGGGTTGGCCTCGCTGAGTGCTTTGACGCGGTGGAGGATATCTTCCTTCTGGCGGACCTGGGCGAGTGCCTGGTCGATTTCGCTGAGGGTATGGAAGTGTTGCAGCCGCACCTTGAGGTCGGCGAGGTCGGCGACAAGCTCCTGGTAGCTGGGCAGGAACTCGTGCAGTGGTGGGTCGAGGAGGCGGATAATGACGGGCAGGCCGTCCATTGCGCGAAAGAGCCCTTCGAAGTCGTTGCGTTGGACGGGCAGCAGCCGTTCCAGTGCGGAGAGGCGGCGGGCCCGGCTGGTGGCCATGATCATCTCTTGGACGATGGGCAGGCGTTCTTCTTCGAAGAACATATGTTCTGTGCGGCAGAGGCCGATGCCCTGGGCGCCATACCGGCGGGCCCGTTCGGCGTCTTTGGGGTAATCTGCGTTGGCCCAGACGCCGAGGCGGCGCACCTCGTCGGCCCAGGTGAGCAGGGTCTTGAGTTCGGCTTCGTTTTCGAAGTCTGGCTCCTGGGTGGCCAGCTGACCGAGAAAGACCTCGCCGGTGCCGCCATCCAGGCTGATCCAGTCTCCTTCGCGAATTTCGATGGGGGTGTCGTTGACGGTGACGTGCAGGAGGCGGTGGTCGATGTCGATGGTGAGCTCTTCGGCGCCGCAGACTGCGGGTGTGCCGAACTGGCGGGCGACGACTGCGGCGTGGCTGGTGGCGCCTCCGCGGCTGGTGAGGATCCCTTTGGCGGCGATCATGCCATGGACGTCGTCGGGTTTGGTTTCGGGGCGGACCATAATCACGGCTTTGCCGGCTTTGCCCCATACATCGGCGGTGTCGGCGTCGAAGACGGCCATGCCGACGGCAGCGCCCGGGCTGGCGTTGACGGCTTTGGGCACCAGGAGGTGGCCGGCGTTGCGGGCCTGTTTTTTGGTTTCAGCGGAAAACTGTGGGTGGAGCAGCTGGTCGACCTGTTCGGGGGTGACGCGGGTGAGGGCGGTTTTGCGGTCGATCCGCCCTTCGTTGGCCATGTCGACGGCGATCTGGATCGCTGCGCGTGCGGTGCGTTTGCCGCTGCGGGTCTGCAGCATCCAGAGTTTGCCCTGTTCGATCGTGAACTCGACATCCTGCATATCCTGGAAATGGTTTTCGAGTTTGGTGACGATGGCCAGGAACTGGGCGAAGGCGGTGGGCATATCTTTTTGCAGCCGGGCGATCGGCAATGTGTTGCGGATGCCAGCCACCACATCTTCGCCTTGGGCGTTGATCAGGTAGTCTCCGTAGAGCTCCTGGGTGCCGTCGACCGGGTTGCGGGTGAAGGCGACGCCGGTTGCGCTTTCGTCGCCCATGTTGCCGAAGACCATGGTCTGGATATTGACGGCGGTGCCCAGGTCATGGCGGATGCCGGTGGCGTTGCGGTAGTCGATTGCTCGTTTGCCGAACCAGCTGTTGAAGACGGCGCGGGTGGCCATTTCGAGTTGGCGGTAGGGATCCTGGGGGAAGTCGATGCCTTTGTAGGCTTTGACCAGCGCTTTGAAGCGTTCGATGATCTGCATCCAGTCGGCTGCGCTCAATTCGACGTCGTTGCGCACGCCGCTTTTCTTTTTTTGTTCGGCGATCACCTCTTCGAAGGGTTCATCGGCCACCCCCATGACGACCGAACCGAACATCTGGATCAGGCGGCGGTAGGAGTCGTAGACGAAGCGTGGGTCGCGGGTCAGGTCAATCATGCCGGCGGCGGTGGCGTCGTTGAGTCCGAGATTGAGCACGGTATCCATCATTCCGGGCATGGAGAACTTGGCGCCTGAGCGGCAGGAGACGAAGAGGGGGTTTTGAGGGTCGCCGAAGTATCTGCCGACCTGGGCTTCGATGGCCTGCATGGCGGCGACCTCTTGTTCCCACAGCCCTGCTGGGAACTCATGTTGGGCGGCCAGGTAGGCATTGCAGGCCTGGGTGGAGACGGTGAAGCCGGGCGGCACAGGCAGCCCCAGCCGGGTCATCTCAAAGAGATTGGCGCCTTTGCCGCCCAGGAACGCGCGGATGGTTTCCCAATCTTTGGTTTGGACGGCAGCTTCCACGGTGTCCAGCTGGTTGAAGAGAAAGACCCATTGCGATGAGGGGGTGGATTTGGCTTCGCTGACGAGTACAGACATTGCAAATCGCTCCTTGTTGAGTTCGCATCTGTGCGAGCATGCCCGGTCTCCTCCGGGGCAACGGTGAAACATTCGATCTGCACACAGTGTAGGGCATCTTTCACCCGGCTGCGTCGTGCACGTGGGGGAGTCTGCAACTGGTCAGGGTAGCAGTCTGCGGGCTGGTCAGTTGGCCAGTAGGGGGTGCGGGTCAAGACCAGCGTTTGCAGGGGGCGTGCGTGCCCTCTCTAAATTCATCCACAGCAGCCGTGCGGATTGTCCAACTTCCTGGGTCCCCTATCGTCCCGACGGCGCCATTTGCACGGTAGCGCTGACTGCTTGTACAGTAGCTTCTACAGCAGTTGTCATGATCCACGCTTTTTGAGTTTGTCATTTTCTTTTCGCTGCTGTGCACCTTTTATCGGAAACTAAAAATTAACCAGAAAAGAGACCGACGCAATGACTACAGATTACGACGCGATCGCCCTTAGTTATCCCAACGAATTACTGTACATGGTCTATGTCGACACCTATACCTATTTTCAGCTGATCGGCGATGTCAGGGGGAAAACTGTTCTCGATATCGGTTGTGGCCGTGGCGAGGCCTCTCAGCGTCTTAAGTTGATGGGCGCAACGCATGTGGTGGGTGTGGATGCCTTTCCCAAGATGATCCAACTGGCGCAACAGGAAGAAGCGCGTACTCCGCTAGGGGTTGAGTATCGTGTGATGGATGTCATGACGCCGCAGAAAATTGGCGAATTTGATCTGGTGGTGGCGTTTTCGGTCATCAGCATTGCGCCGACGCGCGAAGCGCTCTTCAACACGTTTCAGACTGTCGCCATGAACCTGAAGCCAGGAGGGCGCTTTGTGACCGTAGGTCTGAACCCTGAGCAACGGCCGGAAACCTATAAGCTGATTGACAAATATGGGATCCGGATCGTCAATCCTCCGCCCGTCAAGGAGGGGGATTTATTGCAAGCGATTGCAGTGGTAGATGGGGAGGAGATCTTCTTCGAAGATTACTACTTCACTCGGGCAACCTACAACGAGGGGCTGGCGGCAGCAGGCTTCTCACAGGTGATCTGGCATGAACCGCAGATATCTCCAGAAGGGATTGCCCAGTTTGGACACTCCTTCTGGCAGGATTTCATTGACAGCCGTGTATCGATCTACCTGGAGTGTGTCAACACAGGCTTCGGTCAAAAAAAGCAGTGATACGCAAAATGCGGTAAGCGATCTGTATTGTCCTGTGACACGGAGATGACCGCAGCTGAGCTCTAGCGTCCTTGTCCGTGACCGATGCGTTGTGGCCAAGGGTGTGCAGAACAACAGGCCGCCTGCGAGATCACACACAAGAGGGGTGTGCAGGCCGAGTCGGCTCAGCCTGCACGCCCCTCTTGCAGGGGGGGGCACAGTCAGCAGGGGCTCATTTTACAGATCGACGGTCAGGTACTGGCGCAGGTAGGCCAGACTTTGCAGCAATGACGCCTTCCGCAACTCGAGCGATCCCTCGTAGGCGCGATCCTCGACCTCGACCGCCACAGGCCCGCTGTAGGCCGTATCGGTCAGTGTGGAGAAAAATTTGCCCCAGTCCACATCGCCCATGCCGGGCAGCTTGGGGGTGTGATATTCGTTGGGATGGGCCAGCACGCCGACCTGGTCGAGTCTGTGCGTGTCGATCCGTGCATCCTTGGCGTGAACATGATGCAAGCGATCCTTGAACTCGCGCAGCGGCGCCAGGTAGTCCATCTGCTGCCAGATCAGGTGGGATGGGTCATAATTCAGGCCGAAATTGGGGCTTGGGATCTCTTCGAACATGCGGCGCCAGATCGCAGGCGAGCGCGCCAGGTTTTTGCCGCCTGGCCATTCGTCCCCTGTGAAGAGCATGGGGCAGTTCTCGATGCCAATTTTGACGCCGTGATCCTCGGCAAAGGCGATCAGCGGCTTCCACGTGCGGAGAAAGCGCGGCCAATTCTCGTCCAGTGACCGGGTCCAGTCACGGCCGATAAAGGTGTTGACGACGGGGACGCCCAGTTGTTCGGCAGCCAGGATCACCGCCTTGATGTGTTCGACGTAGACCTGTGCCTCCGTCTCATCTGGCGCCAGCGGATTGGGGTAATATCCCAGTCCGCTGATGGTGACACCCAGTGGGCCGCACAGCCCGTTGATCTGCTCTGCATCAGAGCGGGTGAAGCCGTTGACATCGATGTGGGTGACGCCTGCGTAGCGGCGTTCGGCCTTGCCCTTTGGCCAGCACATCACCTCGACAGAGCCGTAGCCGCTCTCGGCGGCAAATTCGACTACCTCTTTTAGCGACAGATCGGGCAGAATGGCGCTGACAAAGCCTAATCGCATGGGTTTCCTCTCCTTTCACTCCGTCATCCCATCGAACGACTGATCGTCGACGGTGACCCAACGTTTCTCGTCATGGCTGCGCAGGATGGCCTCACACAGCAGGATTTCGTGGTGGCCTTCTGCAAAAGTGGGGAAGAAGGGTGTAGCGCTGTAGTCGCCGGCGGCAATATAATCGTAGAAAGAACGGAAGCACATCTTGAATGAATCAGGGTATCCTTCATTGTGGCCGCCTGGGTAGTCGATGTAGCGTTGGGCCCGGGGGTCCATCAGACCGGGGTCTTTGAAGAGCTGTTCGTTTGGCTTGTTGCGATGGCCGAGCCAGAGTTCATTGGGGCGCTCGCCGTCGAACCAGATGGAATCCTGTTTGCCGGCGATTTCGTAGCGCAGGTTGTTCTTGCGGCCGGCGGTCAACTGAGAAACCCAGAGGACACCCTGTGCGCCGTTTTCGAAGCGGATCAGGACTGCGCCCTGGTCCTCGGTTTCGATGTCGATGGCTTCGGTGTTGGCATGCTGCACCCTCTTGGCGCTGAAGGTTTCTACCTCGCCTTTGGGGCGGTGGCGGACGGGGAAAATGGTGCGCAGGTCCGCAAACACTGCGCGGATGCGTTGCCCGGTGATCGTCTGCACCAGGTCCATCCAGTGTGTGCCGATATCGGCAAGGGCGCGCAGGCGACCGCCCTCGGAGGCCAGCACGCGCCAGTTGTAGTCGGTCGGGTAGAGCAGCCAGTCTTGGACATAGTTGCCGAAGACCGAGACCACCTCGCCGAGCATCGGGGCGCGGGCGCGCGCCTCAATGCTTGTGGGGTAGAAGCGATAGTTGTAATTGACCCCTGCGGCCAGCTGGACGGATTTCGCCAGCTTGACCAGTTCGGCCGACTCGCGCGAATTCATTGTCAACGGCTTTTCGCACATGACATGCTTGCCGGCCAGCAGCGCGGCCTGGGTCGTGTCGAAGTGCCAGCGATTGGGTGTCGTAATGTGGACGGCACCCACTTCGTCGTCGTTGAGGATCTCGTCGAAGGTGCTGTACGCCTTGGGGATGCCGTGTGTCTCGGCAAAGCGCTTCGACTTCTCCGGCGACGAGCCGAGAATGCCGACCACACGGATGCCGAGACGGCGCAATGCTTCCGTGTGCGCTGGCCCCATGAAGCCAGTGCCTGTGATCGCTACACCGATGTCATACATTGTTTCCCTCCTGCAAGGTGTTTCGTTTGGGATGTCCAGGGTGCTCGTTTTCGTGGGGAAACGGCCGATCTGTCGTACCTGCTTGTCGTGGCTGTGCGACGATTGGCAGGTAGTGTATCCTGGCTTGCGATTGTCTGTCAACCACTCCACCCGCACTTGCGAAACAATCATGAAACGTCCTGTTGGGAGAGCCGCCCATCGTGTGGACCGGCGCTGCTGCCACTATGCCCTGGCTGCAGGCTGACTTCTTCTTGGGCGAAGCGCGTTTTTGCGGTCGTTCGCCGCTGTTTGCGATACCTTCTCCGCAGCTCATGAAATCTGCGCACACACTCAAGGGCTGTTTTTTGTGCACTTCTAATTCAATCCTACGTTGTAGGATGCAACGTACGCGTGTAGCTGCCTTTTGACAAAACCGCTATACATTTCTTACAAGATATTTGCTACCCTTGCAGTCCATGAGCAGGTCGTAATCAACTCGTCGAGCAAATGGCTTGCTCTTTCTACAAACCTTTTGTGTGGGCAACAAGGAGTCTCAACAAGATGAAGAAGCACCTGGTGATCATCGTTCTCACTGTACTGATGGCGGCTGTGTTTGCTGGCTGGGGCGCACCCGGCAAAGCTGTGACCTTGCCCCGCTATGGGGGGTGGATGCATGTGTAACACATTGGCACAACCCGGTATCTGGCAACAAGAGGAGGAACACGCTCATGACTGAAGAAAGAAGAATTGACTTCACTGGCACGGGCTTTCAGGCTCTCGGTTGGGGCTTGCTTGCCGTTCTGCTTTCGTTCTTGATCATTCCGGCTGCGTGGGGTGCAGCTGCTCTGAATCGCTGGTTCGTGCGGAATCTCTCGTTCTCTGATGGCACCACGGCATCATTTGAAGGACGGGGCGGAGAGATCTGGGGGTATTTTGTCATCGGATCGCTATTGGGTTTTGTCCCCCAATTCGTAAGAGTGGGTGAAGATCCTGCAACTTCTTTTTTTGTTTCGATTGGCTTGCTGATTCTGTTATTGCCAATCAATGCGGCGATCGGGTTGGAGATTCAGCGTTGGTTCTTTTCCAGCATCAGGCTAAGTTGCGGTACGAATCTCAACTTCAAAGGCAATTACGGCCCCTATTTGGGATGGGTACTGCTGCTGACGCTTTCGGTCTACACAATAATCGGATGGGCTTGGGCATCAGTGGCAATGTTGCGGTGGATATGCCGCAACGTTGAAGCTGGTCAAAATCAACTTGAGTTTGTTGGGAGCGGTTGGGGACTCTTCTGGCGGTGTATTCTTGCGGGTCTGGCCAGTATTGTCATCATACCCATTCCTTGGGTTTGGCTTTGGGTGGTCAGGTGGGTGACGGGGAATATGGTGATTGTCAGAGCTGTTCCGAATTACTGAGTGGACAAATTGGCCACAAGCCTGGCCATCAAGGTGACGACAGCTGCTTCGCCTTCAACGTAGGCTGGATGGATCTCTGTGTGACGGGTGGATGTCGGCGCAGATAACTCCACGAATTTCTGTGACACACTCTGCTGGAGTGTGGACTGCACACCCGAGCAGAGTGTGTCACGATATCAACGAGTTGTTTGCGCCGACGTGAATCGAGGCACGGGTCACCTGGCAGAGACGGCTGAGCGAGTTTTCACCTGGACGGAGCGTCATCGAGTTGTTTCGTCGTAACTACTCAGGCTGCTGGCGGAGTGCGATCAGTGATGCAAGCTGGGACGAAGGGCGTGCCAGGCAGAGCCAGGTGTAACGAGTCGAGCACGCGCTGGCCGTTTTTGCGTGCGGTCGAGAGGTAGCTGCGGATTTGGCAAAAGGCGTTGGCGCCGGCTTCCGAGCGGAAACAGCCTGAAACCTTCTGCTTGACCTTCATCATGCGCAGCTCGCGTTCGGCCTGATTGTTGTCAGACGGCACGTCAAAATCGTACATAAACGCCA
>CAIOHJ010000202.1 GCA_903858085.1 uncultured Chloroflexota bacterium | reverse complement strand
CAGGGCCTGCCACTGGGGGGAGGTAATCGCAATAAAAGGGCGTGCCTGTCGAATCAAAGTCAAGGCGTCGTCCAGCGAATAGCCGCTGGCCACCAGATAGGCGGCAGCAAGGGTGGGTGCGCGCCCGACCCCGGCCTTGCAATGGACGTAGACCTTGCCCCCCTCTTCGACCACAGCACGAATAAACTCGACCCCCTGCTGAAAATGGGCGCTGCTGGGTGAATCGTCGTCGACCGTCGGCAAATAACAGTACCGAGGAAAGGCCAGACCATAGGCCGCGTCGTCGAACTCGGTGCGCAGGTTGACAACTGCGGTGATCCCGGCTTCTTCCAGCCGACGTTTGCCGCGCTGGTTGAACTGCGGGCCCACATAGAGCTGCTCGGTGACCCGGCTGTAACGCAACAGCGGAATCCCGGTAGCAAATGGGAGCGCACGCCCCCACGCCCACTGCAAGGTCACCCAGGGACCTTGCTCATGCAGCCTTTTTTGAACAATGGCGAGCCCTTTGTTGGCTTTTTTGACCAGATTCATAGTCCCTTTTTCTGCTCCCACCGGAAAGCATCCAATACAACGGGGAGACCGCGCACGATACAGAGCAGCGTGGCGACGCCGCTCAACCCGCTGGCGGCTGTCCAGACTGGCTGCCACCAGGAGAGCCCGGCGGACTGCAGCGCCAGGGTTGCCGTCAGCAAGAGAAAAGCCAGCGCTTTGACCAGCCCGTACCCCCCGCGCATGGGCCGGCTGGCCACCAGCCAGCTCCCCCAACGGCTGCGAAGCTGGGCATGGGCGCTTTTCCCACCGGCATACCCGACCGCACGCACGGAATCGGTCAAGGCCCCGCGCACGATAAAAATGAGAGGGACAGCCAATGGGACCAGCTGCAGATAGGCGAAAAGAACCCAGAGCACAATCTCGACAGCCCGGTCAGCAGCAATGTCCAGAACGCTGCCCAACAGGGTCGCCTCCTGGCGGGAGCGTGCCACGACGCCGTCGACTGCGTCCAACCCGATCAACAACATTACCCCTGGAACGGCCAGCAGGCGTCCGGTCAGCCCTTCTCCAGAAATTCCCCAGACCAGGACGATCAGCAGCGGGAAACGCGCCAGAGTTATCCAGTTGGCCAGAGTCATCATCAGTCGCCGTGACGCCTGGCGCAGTTACGGACGCCCGACGTCGTCCAGAGGGCATGTGACGCTCTTGTTGTGTTATACACTTGCAACTTACTCATACAAAAAATTATACAACAAAAATCAGTATAATGCAAGTATAGGAGATTGCGATTTTACTTGGAAGAGGTGGGGGCTCTCCCTCCCCCCGCCTGAAGGCAGGGAAATCCTGCCCCCCTGTGTTTGTTGAATCGATCCTCTATCGATTATGCGACAGTGTATTCTTTATGCAAAACAGACAGCTGTGCGGTACAATAGCACCGATCCGACTCCAGCTGTTCAGAGGAGACCCTCTTTTTATGGAAACAATTGTTGTGGGCAACCGAACCCTGGCGTTTCGCAGGTACGGGCGCGAGGTTGCAGTGGAGCGTCCGCCGCTGGTGCTGCTGCATGGCGCCGGCTCCAATCATCTGATCTGGCCTCCCCAGGTGCGCCATCTGCCAGCCACAGCCGTCTACGCGCTCGATCTGCCTGGCCATGGGGCGTCGCCCTTGCCGGCCTGTGCTTCGATCAGTGCCTACAGCGAAGTGGTGCGCGACTTT
>CAIOHJ010000201.1 GCA_903858085.1 uncultured Chloroflexota bacterium | reverse complement strand
GTTTGCACTCTGTTCAGATGAAAATTTGCACGTTGTGGGTTATTTTTTTGTGAATTCGTACAGACCACAGGCAAAATGGGCAGAATCCAATGGCTGGCTGGTTGCGTCTGCGTGAAAACAGTCGTTGTCGTCGACCGCCGCAAAGCTGACAAGTTCCAGATCGGCGAAGGTCTCCCGAACCGTTGAGGGCGCAAAGACCCGGTGGGCGTTGAATGCGACACGTTCGATACCCACCGGCACCGAAAAATAGAGCTTGCCCCCTGGTTTGAGCACGCGGGCCAGCGCACGCATGGCACCGAAACAGGCTGCTGGTGCCACCGGGTCTCCATAACGCCCCAGACCAAAGTGCTCGACTGCATGCAGGCTGGAGAGTGATTCGACGCTGTTGTCTGGAATGCCGGCCAGGTCGGTGGCGTCCGCCTGCAGAAACGTCAACCCGGCAAGATTGGAATGCAGCGGGCGAATGTCGATGACTGTCACAGCCATGAAGGTCAAAAGGTGGGTCACAAAGCCGTCGATACGGGAACCGATGTCGAGATGAGTGGCCGGCTGTGCAGCGTACACCTTGCGTGCCGCCCACAGATCTTGGTAAAAGTAATGCCCCGTCGCACTCCCCGCCGGCTCTGAAAACTCGTGCAGGATCGGCGCCAGCTCTTTTGCCCGCAGCTGGAAACGGTCTGCGGACTGGCTCTGGGTTCGATAGGCAGACAGGGTGCGCAGAAAGTGCGGTGTGTTGCGCACGCTTGTGACAAATTTCTGGCCATCTAAGCCATAAATTTCCAGAAAATGGTGGATGCGGCGCGCAAGCAGGCGGAATGTCATCGTCTGTCGGGTAACTTTGCTGCTTGGATCGCTGGCTGCTATTCCAGCTGCCGCCGCGCCACAATCCGCATGCTGTCAGGCAGCGGCTCTTCGACGACAAAGATGATGTATCCGCCCCCTCCTGCTCCCGATATTTTCCAGCCCAGGGCCTGTGGGCTGTATTCGTCGATCACCTGGCGCACCGCCGGGGTCTGCATATTCGGAAACAGGGCGATTTGGGCCTCGAACGAGCTGCGCACGGCCCGGCCAAAGCCTGCCAGGTCGTGTCTTTGCAGCGCCGCCCAGCACTCCGCCGCTGCTTCGGCCAGGGCAGCCGCTCCGGCAGCTGTCAGCGCTCTGTTTTCAAGCACTGCATACCCCCCTTCACGCGGCCCCAACGGCATCAGACAGAGGTGCTGCTCGACAAACTGCAAAGTCTCCTCGTCCATTCGATGCTCGATCTGGGTCGGCCAGTAGCTCCCTGCATACTCCGAACGGGCCAGCCCAGGAAAGACCAGCCCGATCGAATCCTGCGCACCGGAGATTTCTGTCTTGCCCGGCGGGTTGTCACAGCAAAAGAGCATCCAGGCCACCTTCTCATACCGGTCTACCGGCATTTTGTTGCCCCACAGGCGAATGGCGGTACGCCGCGTGCTGGTGGCCATGCCGCTGCGCTCGTTGAACTCGGTGGTTGGTTCGAGCGAGAGGGTGATTACAGAGCCTGGATGCAGCCGAGAAACAAAGGGCTGGTCCAGCCAGCCGCCAGCCAGATCGATGCGGTAGGGCATCTGTTGAACGGTGCGCAGGGCAGTGGTGGAGCGCGTGGCCAGCCCAGGATGGGGGTCGCGCCGAAGCACCACATATTCGATCCCCAGCGCTTCGCACAGCCGACGTTTGGCCGGGGTGTTGCCATCTTCGTTGACAATAAAAAAATCGGGGCGCACCTCCCGCAGTTCTGGTTCGAAGTCCAGGTAGCCGGAGCCGCGCGAGATGACCGCTCGCTGCACGCAGGCGACATTGGCCAGCATGAAACGGCGTTCTTCTTCGCTGTTGATGGGCGGGCGGCCTTTGAGGCTGAAGACGGTCTGGTCTGAACCCAACGCAACCGTCAACTCCCCATACTGAGCTGCGCGCTGCAGAAATTCGACATGCCCGCTGTGCAGCAGGTCAAAACAGCCGCTGACAAAACTTTTTTTACCGGATGAAGCCATTGATTTTCTGCCCTGTTCCAATCCTGCGTTCCCGCCAAACCATGCGCGCGACGGAAATCACTCTACCACACGGCTCGGCGTTTCGCCCAGAAGTCGGTTTTTGCCACCAGGTCACTCGTGCACGACCACACGGGTGCCGATGCTGGCCCATGCATACAAGGCCTGGGCTTCGGGCACGCGCAGGTTGATACAGCCATGGCTGACCGGTGTGCCGAAGTCGTTGTGCCAGTAGGCGCCGTGGATGGCAAAATCGCCGTCGTAAAAGAGGGTCCAGGGCACATCCGGGGTGTCGTAGCCTGGGCCACGCATGCGCGTTTTTTCGAGCATCCAGTAGACAGCAAATTCACCGGTCAGCGTGCGTGTGCTCGCCTTGCCGGTGCTCACGATCGTCTCGAAGACGGCCACATCGCCCTGCCAGGCGGTCAGCCGCTGTTCGGAAAGATCGACCTCGATCCAGCGTTCTCCTGCTGCGGGCGCGTCGGTGCGGAAGACCGCCAGCGGGGGCAGTCCTTTGGCAGCAGAAGGCTCTGCGGCAGGCTTGTCTTCCGATGGAGCAGGGAGCGCAGAGGCAACAGGGTTGTCGAAGGTGACCGGAACAAAAATTTCGTCGTAGTTGAGGTTGCTGTGGACGACCCGCAGCCGCAGCAGGTGGCTTCCATTGGGATAGAGCGCGGTGTCGAAGCTGTACATCTGTGCAGGGCTGGGGATCGGCTTTTCCCCCAGGGCAAGAAAGGTCGCTGCACTCTCCTTGCCGTCGATCAGAAGGTCAAGCTGCCATTTGCGGAAGGTAGGGTGCGCAGCCGTGCCTTCGACTGCGACCACGCCGGTCAGACGATCATCGGCTGACGGTTGCACCAGGGTGCCGTTGCTGCTGGCCAGAGCTGGCACAGCAGCGAACAGCCACCACAGACAGCCCAGAAAAAACGCCCATTGGATTGGATGTACCCATCGTGGCATGGTGGTTTGTGCCCTTTCTGTCGCTGGTTCTGTTTCACAACAAGAAGGCTGGGTGGCCATGAGGAAGGTATTGTACCATAAAAGAATCCAGAAGGGGGCGCTGTTTGAGAAACGGGGACAGTTGGGGCGGCGCAGCCGTTTTTTGTCTGCCCGAGCGGCGGAATCAAGCCTGGCATCCCAGATCGAATACAATGAATCTGGATTCAGCGGCCGCAGTGGCGTCGGTGCCGGTTCGGAACAGAACCGGGTGCGCCAAAGTCTGCTGGCGCCTGTCATGTACTGCGAGCAGTCGCGAGGAGAGCTTTCAACGGTATGTCTGAAATCATTCTGGTCAATGTGACCGGCAAGGATCGCACAGGTCTGGTGGCTCGGGTCACCGGGGTGCTGGCGGAGCACGGTGTCCACATCCTGGATGTTGGACAGGCGGTCATCCACGATTACATCTCGTTGGGGTTGCTGGTCGAAATTCCGGCGGCGGATCCTGCCTCGCTGGTTCTCAAGGATCTGCTCTTTGTGGGCCACGAACTGGGTGTGGAGGTGCGGTTCCGTCCGACCCCCCTGGCAGAGTACGAGCAATGGGTCAGCGAACAAGGGCGCCCTCGGCACATCATCACCTTGCTGGGGCGCAAACTCAGCGCGGCCCAGATCTCGCGTGCGGCGGCTGCCTGTGCCGCCCATCAGCTCAACATCGACGTGATCACGCGGCTGTCGGGGCGTCCTTCGCTGGTCAGCCCGGCCCGCACGCCCAAAGCCTGTGTGCAGATCACGGCGAGCGGCCGACTGAACGACGAAGCTCTGCTGCGGGCCCAGCTGCTGCAGCTGGCGGCGGAGACTGGTGTCGATGTTTCGTTTCAGGCCGACGACATCTACCGGCGCAACCGGCGGCTGGTCGTCTTCGACATGGATTCGACGTTGATTCAGGCGGAAGTGATCGACGAATTGGCCAAAGAGGCTGGGGTGGGCGACGAAGTGGCGGCGATCACGGCGGCAGCGATGCAAGGGGAGCTCGATTTTCGCCAGAGTCTGATACGGCGTGTGGCCCTGCTGCGAGGGCTGCCCGAATCTACCCTGGCCGCAGTGGCTGCACGGCTGCGTTTGACCGATGGGGCCGAACTGGTGGCCAGCACGTTGAAGCGGCTGGGCTACAAAACGGGCATCATTTCTGGTGGGTTCGACTATTTTGGAGTGCGTCTGCAGCGGCAGCTCGGGTTCGACTATCTGTACGCCAACCAACTGGAGATCGTGGGGGGGGTGCTCACTGGCAATGTGCTGGGTGAGATCGTCGACGGCCCCCGCAAGGCTGCGCTGCTGCGCCAGATTGCAGCAGCTGAAGGGCTGCGTCTGGAACAGACGATCGCCGTCGGCGACGGCGCCAATGACTTGCCCATGCTCAGCGCTGCGGGCCTGGGGGTGGCTTTCCACGCCAAACCGGTCGTGCGTCGCCAGGCCAGCGGCACGATTTCTGATCTGGGGCTGGATGGATTGCTGTATCTGATCGGAATTCGCGAACGCGAACTGGACCCAGCCCAGGTTGGATGAACGGATCTTTTTTGCGGTTGACAGGGAGCGCGACAGATGTGCCAGAGCAATCTCAATCTGCCCCACCAGTACCACAACGGCGGAATCTGGCCGATGGTGGGCAGATTTCATCTGGCAGCGCTGATCCGCCATGGCAGCCCACGCCAGGCAGAGCAGCTGTGGGTCGCTTTGGCGGAAGGTGCTCGCCAGAGGGCAGCACCCATGACTGGGCTTTCAACGAGTGGCTGCACGGAGCCAGCGGCCACCCGCTGGGGTACGAGCAGGCGGCCTGGTCGGCAGCAATGTTTCTCCAGGCCGAGGCGAGGACAACGCGTTTCATCTGTCAGGCGGCGGCGGGCCGGTCTAGCATTCCAGCCCGCGTGACCAGCTTCGTTCTCCGCCGACGCTGGCTGCGTAGCCTTTGACCTGGCGTTCCAAGTCGGCGCGGTCTGCAAAAAAAGTGCTGAGCTGCGAACGGAAGGCCAGAATCGCCTCTACCTTGGCTTCCAGATCGGCGCTGGTCAGGGCAGCGACCGCCGGCTGCCAGCCAGCAGGTGGATCGCCGAGCACAGCTGCCAGTTTGCCCGGCTGTTGCGCGTATGGGTAGTCTTCGTAAAAGCGCAGGGCAGTGCCGAAGGCCTGCTGCGCCGCCTCGGCCACCAGCAAGTGGTCGACATGGTGGCCGACGGTCAGCGGGGCATAGCACTGGGCATGGGCCGGCAGCCCTTGCAGCAGGGCGGCGATGGTCTGTACCAGCGGCGCCTCCGCTGGATGGACAGCCCCAAAAATGTCGTCGTCGGAACGGTAGAGGGGCTGGCCTGTCGACGGGTCGAGCCGGTAAATGCAGTCTGCGATCGGCCAGTGCAAAGGGTCAGCACCCAGACGCTGGCAGGCGGCGACATCTTCGGCACGACGCCGGGCGGTGGCATCGCCTTCCAGCGCCCAGCGGGCATGCAGGCTGCGAATGTAGTCGTTCTCCTGGTCTGTGGGGGGATCGCCGGCCATGACGGTGACGACCAGAACGCGCTGCCCTTTACCGGTGCGGTGGGTGATCTCTCCTCCACAGGAGAGGGCGGCATCGTCGAGATGGGGGGCCAGGTAGATGGCATCGTAAAAGGATTGGAGTTTCATCATGGGTGTGGGTCAGTAGCCTTACAGAGCTGGATTGGGATTGATGATAGAACTGAATTGGTATTGTAACGGGATTGGTTTTCAGCCCAAAGAGGGGACCGATGACAATGTTTAGCCGAACGCGGTTTCCAGCGTGGCCAGCGGACGCTCGCCCTCTGTTGCGCGTGGCGATGCTCAGCTATCACACTTGCCCGCTGGCCATGTTGGGGGGGAAAAAAACAGGCGGTATGAACGTCTATGTCCGGGACCTGAGCCGGGCCCTGGAGGCAGTTGGGGTGGCGGTCGATGTTTTTACACGTTCGCAGGATGACTGTGCCCCCCGCGTTGTCCATGACCTGGGTCCACTGGCGCGCGTCATGCACATTCCAGCCGGGCCAGAACGTCCGCTGGCGGTCGGCGACACCGAGCCATACTTGGGGGAGTTTGTGGCCAATGTCTTGGAGTTTGCCGAACGGGAAGGGGTGTGCTACGACATCCTCCACAGCCACTACTGGCTTTCTGGGCTGGCCGCCGTGGCACTGGCCGCTGGCTGGGGAGGGACGCCGATCGTGCACATGTTTCATACGCTCGGGGCGATGAAAAATCAGATCGCGCGTGACGCCAGCGAGCGGGCACCGCAGAGCCGGTTGGAGGGGGAGCGGCGGGTGGCTCGGATCGCCGACCGTCTGGTGGCACCGACGCCGGCGGAAGAGCTGCAGCTGGTAGAGCTCTACGGGGCGGATGCCCGCAAAATCGTGGTGGTGCCCCCCGGCGTCGACCTGGCGCATTTCCACCCCATCCACCAGCTCCAAGCCAAGCAGATGATCGGCATCCCGCCCAACCGCAAAAATATTCTTTTTGCCGGGCGTATCGAGCCGCTCAAAGGGATCGACACCTTGTTGGAGGCGATCGCTTTGCTCAAAGAGCGTCAGGTCACCGACCTGTCTGACACCTGTGTCACGATCATCGGGGGGAACCCCTGGGCAGAGACGCTGGATGAAGAGCTGGAGCGGCTGCAGCGCATGCGGCTCGATTTGGGGCTGGACGACCTGGTCGCTTTTGCCGGGGCACGCGACCAGCAGATCCTCCCCTACTACTATGCTGCTGCGGAGATGGTGGTGATGCCTTCGCACTATGAGAGTTTTGGCATGGTTGCGCTGGAAGCGATGGCGATGGGAACCCCCGTGATCGCCTCCGAGGTGGGGGGGCTGGCCTATGTGGTCCGGGACGGCTACAATGGCTTTTTGGTGCCGCGACGCAACGCCGAAGCGTTGGCTCTGCGCATTGCCGACCTGCTCGGCGACCATCGGCTGCGCCAGCAGCTGTCGGCCAATGCGATGAACTATGCCCGCGACTACAGCTGGGCGCGCATCGCCCAGCAAATTTTGGGGGTCTATCAGGCGGTCGCTGCACCCTCCCCGGTGCTCTCCTGAGTGAGGTGCCACCAGAGCGCCCGGCAAGCCAACAAAAAATATTTGCCCTGGCTGGGGTGGCCGTGCTATGATCCCTCTCGCGCAGCATTTGATCGCCAAAAAAGAGGGCCATGTGTCTGTGCGTCTACAAGGTTACAGCTGGTGCATGCAAATATCGAGGAGGAACGAATCCATGCAACTCAAACGGACGATAGTTGTCGGCTTGCTGCTGGCAATGACGCTGATCCTGTCGGCCTGCGCCGCGATCGCTCCCCAGGGCGGCGAACAGCCAGAGGGCGGTGAACAGCCAGCAGCAGACGAAACGGTGGTGCTGACCTGGGCCTTCTGGGGCAGCCCGGCAGAAAAAGAGTCGCACGAACGGGTGGCGGCCGCATTCATGGAAGAGCACCCAGAGATCGAGATAGAATTCTGGCACCAGCCGTGGAACGATTATTTTACCAAGCTCCAGGCGCTGTGGGCCAGCGGCGATCCCAACGTGATCCCAGATGTGGCCTTTTTGTGGCCGACCCCGCGCTATGCGGCCGAGGGTGTGTTGGAAAATCTGGACCCCTTTGTTGCCGCCTCTGGCTATGATCTGGAGGCGTACTGGCCGGGCCTGCTCGAATCTGCCAGGTTTGAAGGCAGCGTCTACGGGTTCCCACGCGATATCGAAGTCAACGTGATCTACTACAACAAGGATCTGTTCGATGCAGCGGGGGTTGCCTACCCTGCTGACGGCTGGACATGGGATGACTTTACAGCGGCCGCCGAGGCGCTGACCCAGAAAGATGCCAACGGGATGACGACGGTGTACGGTCTGGCGGCCGAAGGGGGAAAATGGGCCAAGTGGGTCAACCAGAATGGGGGGGCCATCTTCGACGACTATGTCAATCCTTCCCAATGTTTGTTGGCCGAACCGGCCGCTGTGGGTGGGTTTGAATTTTTTGCTGACCTGATGGCGAGCGGGGTGGCCATGCGACCGGCCGACCTCAACCAGGCTGGCGGCGATGCGGCGGTCTTTGCCAGCGGGCAGGCAGCGATGATTCTGCAAAATACCAGCCGGGTGTCGGCTTTCAACGCGGCAGGGCTCAACTATGATGTGGCGGTCGCCCCGATCCCGGCGGGAGGCAAGCCGTGGAACGGTGCGGGGGGAGCTGCATGGGTGATGAGCAGCGGCAGCGACAACAAAGAAGCAGCCTGGACATTCATCGAATGGCTGCAGAGCGACGGCGGCGGCGAAACAATCTATACGACCGCCGGGGAGATCTTTCCTGCCTTGCAATCGGTGGCCAATTCCCCTGCCTTTATGACCGATGCGGCGCCGGCGAACAAACAGGCGATCCTCACGGAAGCGGCTGCTTCGGGGGTGGGGGGGTTCGGCTACTTCCCAGAGTGGGGGGAGTTGAGCGGTTCGATCATCGGGCCTGGCCTCGACAAGCTCTGGGCTGGCGAGGCAGATGCGGCGACGCTCCTGCCCGAACTCTGTGCCCAGGTCGACCAGTTCCTGGCGGACAACGGCTATCCCAAGTAACAGAGACCGTGTGCGCCAGGGGTGAAGCCAGCTGGCTTCACCCCTGGCGTTTTTATCTGGAAGCGAACAGCGATGAGACGTTTCCCAGCGAACGACAGCAGTACTTCAGCCCGGAGACGCTGGCGCCCCGACCAGCAATGGGAAGGCTATCTCTTCCTCTTGCCCAGCTTCCTCGGTTTTTTTGTGTTTGTTGTGCTGGCGGTGTTGATGTCGCTGGGGATCAGCTTTTCGGTCTGGGGGCTGACCGGTTTTCGCCAGTGGGCTGGCCTGCTCAACTACCAGCAGCTGATGCGTGACCCGGTCTTCTGGCAGGCTTTCTGGAACACCGCTTTTTACATCGTCACCCTTGTCCCGCTGCAGCTGGCCCTGGGGTTGACGATGGCCGTCGGGCTCAACCAGGCGATTCGCGGTGTGCTCTTCTACCGGCTGGTCTATTTCATGCCGGTGGTCACCACCATCGTGGCAGGAGCCATTGTTTTTCGGCTTTTGTTGAGCACCCAGGGCGCTGTCAACGGTCTGCTGGCCACAGCGGCCGGTTTTTTTGAAGTGCCGTTCAGCGCCCCCAACTGGCTGGGAAGCAGCCAGTTCTCGAAGGTGTCGGTCGTGCTGCTGACGTTGTGGAAGAACACAGGCTTCACCATGGTGGTCTATCTGGCTGCGCTGCAGGGGGTACCGCGGGAGCTGTACGACGCCGCCCATGCTGACGGTGCCAACAGCTGGCAACGTTTTCGCCATGTGACCTTGCCTTTGATCAGCCCGACCACTTTTTTTCTCTTCATCTTCCAGATGATCGGTGCCTTTCAACTTTTTACAGAACCCTTTGTGATGACCGAAGGCGGGCCTGCCAATTCATCGCTCGCGGTTGTGCAGTATATCTACCTGACAGCCTTTCGGGATATCCGCATGGACAAAGCTGCGGCGATGGCTTGGCTGCTCTTCGTCTTTATTTTTGCGTTCACGCTGCTCCAGAACCGCCTGCAGAAACGCTGGGTCTACTATGAGTCGGAGTAAGCCATGAGTGCCGCCTACTCGGGTGGGCGGGCGCGGCCCAGCCTGCCTGCCCGCATCGGCCTGCACACCCTGCTGCTGCTCTTCAGCACGCTCATGCTCGCCCCCTTTGGGGTGATGCTGCTGGTCTCGCTGGTGCCGTTGCCAGCTTTTCTGGCGCGCGATTTTTCCCCCGCCCACTACTCGCTGCAAAATTATGCCCGAACGTTTGCGGCGGTGCCTTTCGGGCTCTACTACGCCAACAGCACCCTGGTCGCAGTCTCGGTCACGGTGGTGCAGATTTTGATCTCCTCGCTGGCCGCCTTCGCCTTTGCCCGCCTGCGCTTTCGTGGCCGCGACCTGATCTTCCTCTTCTACCTGGCGACCTTGATGATTCCGTTCCCGGTGACGCTGATCCCCAACTTTTTGATCGTCAAGGGGCTGGGCTGGTACGACAGCTATCTGGCGTTGATTGTGCCCGGGCTCTTCAGTGTCTTCAGCACCTTTCTGCTGCGCCAGTATTACCGCGGAATTCCAATCGACTTCGACGAGGCGGCGCGGATGGATGGGGCTTCCAGCCTGCGGATCTGGGGGCAGATCATCGTGCCGTTGAGCGGGCCGGTGCTGGCTACCCTGTCGATCTTTGTCTTTCAGGGGGCCTGGAACGACTTTTTGTGGCCGCTGGTGGTGACGACGTCGGAGCAGGTGCGTACGATCCCGCTGGGGCTGGCTTCGTTTGTAGGCCAGTACAGTACCGCTTGGGACATGCTGATGGCAGGGTCGGTGATCGCCCTGTTGCCGGTGCTGCTGATCTACCTGGTCGGCCAGAAGTGGTTTGTGCAGGGCATTGCGCTCAGTGGGATGGGGGGACGCTAGCAGCCGCCAGAAGCGCTCTGGAAGCTGTCCGGTCGAGCGCAGACTCGACCTTGTGGAAGTGCAGACTTGGGGGGAAACTCGGTGACAGATCTGCCGATCGGCAAAATTGTCAAATCCAACTCGCATATCGACTACGTCTGCCAGGTTTTTGGCCAGGGCGAAACGCTCCATCCGCCGGTGCCGTCTGCCTATGGGTTTGGCAGTTTTGTTGCCGTCGAACTGGAAACAGCCGGTGAACCGGACAGAGCCCTGGTCGGGCTGGTCTACAATACGCTGCTGATGAACCCAGAATTTGGCGCGTTGGGCCCGCGCCTCAGCCCGCGCAGCGAGGTCGAAATTTTTTCGCCCGATTACCTGGCGGAGACAGCTACGTTGTTGGGGGTGATCGCGATCGGATGGCTCGACGGGGTGGGCCAGGTGCATCAAGGGGTGCCTGCCGCGGTTGCGACGGTCAACTGCCTGGTACGTCGGCTGGAGCGCACAGAGTTGCTCACCTTTCATGCTGACGGCACGGGCCAGCCCCAGCTGCGCTACACACCGTTGTTGCTGGCCCACAACCATGCCCTGGTCGCGCCTCTGCTGCTGGCCGTGATCGACCAGCTTGGCGAGCTCTTTCCGCTCAGCCGCAGCCGACTGACGGTCATGCGCAACAACATTGCCTGGAAGAGCATCGTGCAGCCTGCGGGCTGACCTGTTTTGCCTGTCGAGGGACCCATGAACAGCCTACCTGTGCAGCCGATCGGCACCGTCAAGGGGCCGGGCGAGACCCCCAACGACTATCTTTTGATTGCCCCCGACCCCGAACGACGGGTCAAGCACGGCGAGTTTGTCTACTATCTGGCACTGATAGAGGGGGAGACGCGCGAAATTTTGGGGCGGGTCACCGGCCGCCGGCCGGTCAGGTTGCTGCCGGACAGTTTTCTGGCCGACCCTGGGGTGCCCCCTGCAACGGTGGCGGCCCTGCTTGGGTACGAGAGCGAAGCCACCGAACTCTTTGAGATCACCGTTCGGGTGCTCGGCTTCCACAGCGCAGAGATGGGCGATTTTATCAACCCGCGCGTGCCGCCGATGGGGGGAGCGCCGGTCTTTATCGCCACAGATGCGTTGTTGGGGCAGGTGTTGAACAGACGCCCACAGGGCGGGCGAGGCAGCGCTTTTTTGGGCAGCCTGCTCAGCCGGCCAGAAGGTGCAGTGCCGATCGCGCTGGATGTGCGCGGCTTTACCGGCACCCACCTGGCCGTGATCGCCAGCACGGGCAGTGGCAAGAGTTACCTGGCAGGTGTCCTGCTTGAAGAGCTGCTGATGCCGCACAACCGGGCCGCCATCCTGGTTGTCGACCCGCACGGCGAATACAGCACGCTGCAGGAGATGATGAACCTGGGTGAATTCAGCGAGGGCAACTACAAACCGCGTGTGCGTATTTTCCGCCCCGACCAGCTGCGCGTGCGCATCGATTCGCTGACGGTCGGGGACCTGCGCTACCTGCTGCCCAATCTTTCCGAAAAAATGCACTATCAGCTGGGCCGTGCCTTCAATTTTGCCCAGCGCAGTGCCCGAAACGGCCATTATACGCTCGAACAACTCCTCTACGCTGTGCGCCAGAGCGCTGAAAGCAAAAAAGAGAGCGAGGGCTTCGACGAAGATGACCCGACCACCGGCGCTCTGGTCTGGCGGCTGCAGAGCGCGCTGGGCCACAGCCAGATCTTTCACGACTTTGAAAATTTGGAACTGGAGGCGCTCTTCAAACCGGGCCAGTGCACCATCCTTCAACTCAACGAGATCGACCGCCGCGACCAACAGGTGATCGTGGCCACGTTGCTGCGCCGGGTCTACCAGGCCCGCATGGACACCGCCAAAGGAAAACTGGATCGAGGGGACCCCAGCCACCTGCCCTATCCAGTCTTCTGTCTGTTGGAGGAAGCACACAACTACGCTCCAGCCAATGCCGACGCCGTCAGCTCCGAGGTCTTGAAGACGATCTTGAGCGAAGGACGCAAATTTGGCGTCGGAATCGGGCTGATCACCCAGCGCCCCGGAAAGCTGGACAGCGATGTGCTCAGCCAGTGCATGACCCAGTGCATCATGCGCATCACCAACCCGATCGACCAGAACCGGATCGCCGAATCCATCGAGAGCGTCGGGCGGGATCTGCTCCAGGAATTGCCCAATTTGAGCAAAGGACAGGTCGTAGTCAGCGGCGCCAGTGTCAACACACCGGTGCTGATCAAGGTGCGCCGCCGGATCACCCCCCACGGCGGCCAGGATCTCGATGCCCCAGCCGAATGGCTGCAGTGGTTTGCCCAGGATCGGGCTGCCGAACAGGCGCGCGCCCAGGCGCTCTTTGTCGAAAAAAAGATCCAGTACGAAGACGACGGCGACGTGCTGTGGGCCTGACCCCGCACCCCCTGCGCGCCGAAATGCTTCGGCTGTGACACCTCACTCCGCTGTGGCGTCGACCGCGCTTTCCAACTTTTCGATCAGCCGGACCAGATCGGTGCGAGTGACCACGCCGACGACCTCGTCTGCAACCACAACGGGCAGCAGGGTGATCCTGGGGTCCAACATCAAAGCCATCACCTCGCTCAGCGGGGTTGCCGGCGTCACAGTCAAGGAGTCGGATGCGACCATCTCCCCGGCAGTGACAGCCAGGGTATGGCGCAGCTGCTCCAGGTAGTGCCGGTGTTCAGCCAGATTGAGGGGAATGTAGCCGGAGAGCAGCGCAAAGTAGCGGGGCTCCCGCACTGGCGCGTTGCGCAGTATCAGATCGTGGTCGGTCACAATTCCAACCAACCTGCCGTCGGCACCCAGCACAGGGAGGCCGCTGATTTGGTGCGCACGCATCAGCCGTGCCACCTCGGAGATGTGGGTGTCCGCCGTGACTGTGATGGCTGGGCTGGACATAATGTCGCTAACGATCATGGTTTTCCTCCGAATCTTGCTCGTTGTTGCCGGCGGCGAGCGGTTTTCCCCCCGCCTGAAGAATGCTGCCCACTAAAGGACGGTGAACCGACCATTTCGGTAGAAGAGTTCTCCGTCCACCCAGATTTCGCTGTCGGTGCGCATGTCGCAGATCAGGTCCCAGTGAAGGCTGGACTCGTTGCGGCTGCCAGTCTCCGGGTAGCCGGCTCCCAAAGCCACGTGCAGGGTGCCTCCAATCTTTTCGTCGTAGAGAATGTTGTGTGTAAAACGGCGGATCTGCTCGTTGGTGCCGAGAGCAAACTCCCCCAGATACCGGGCGCCTGGGTCGCTTTCCAGTTGGCTGAGCAGGTACGCTTCATTTTTGCTGGCCTGGGCGGCGACCACTCTGCCCTGCTGCAGATGCAGTTCGACCCCTTCGACGGAGCGCCCGCCGTGGATGGCGGGGTAGCTGCAGCGGATCCAGCCTTCTGCCGAATCTTCGACCGGCCCGGTGAAAATTTCACCGCTGGGCATGTTGCGTCGGCCGTCGCTGTTGACAAAGGTACGGCCAGCGATCGAGAGGCGCAGGTCGATCTGGGGGCCCCGCACGACGACCTCCGATTTGCCGGCCAGCCAATCTACCAGTCGTTGCTGGCGGTCGTGGAGAGCCTGCCAGGCGGCGACTGGGTCGGGCTGGTCGGCATAGGTCGCAGCATAGACAAAGTCTTCAAACTCGCGCAAGCTCATATCGGCTTCCTGCGCCAGGGCCAGACAGGGAAAATTGGTCAGCGTCCAGCGGTAGGTGCCAGCAGCTGCCCGCCAGCGGTAGCGGTCGCTGATCTCTTTCTGGGCGCGCTGGTAGGTGCGCTCTGTCTTGGGGGCCAGGTTGCTGAGGGCACGTGTGTTGGCAGGAGCACGCACCACGATGCGCGCATCGACACGCTCTGCCAACAACGTGTCGAGCGGGGAAACCCACCGCAGCTGCTGCTCGTCTGCCAGCCGGTAGAAATGTTCATGAAGCTGCTCATCCTGGTAAAAAACGGTGGGGTGGGCCCCGGCAGCCAGCAGCTGCCTGTAGATCTGTTCGACCAGAGGGCGGGCCAGCAGGTCGCCGTAGAGGAGCACCCACTCTCCTGGGCGTGCAGCGATGCAATACTCGACCAGCAGCCGGGCAAGGCGCTCCTCTCTGGAATCTGACACGTGCCTCTCCTGTGTGTGTACGCTTTTTGGCCGGCTACAGCAGCCTGCACGCCCAGAAGGGGCATGTCGGCTGCTCCTTTCAGTATACCCGATCGGCGGGGAGGCCAGAAAATTGGGGGGCTGCCTCATCCTGGGCTCGGCTGTTTTGATGGGGGGCGCCGTCTTCTGGACGCACCGACCCACCCGTGTTGCATGGCTGCTTCGATTCTGTTGACAGCTGCAGCTCTGGTATACTGTTTGAATTGGATGGGAATGTGCGGCCAGCGCGACGGCAACCCAAGGCAGTCACCTAGCCCAACAGATTGTCCAGAATGTCGGATGCTGAGGAGCAGGCCCTGGTTGAAGCAGCTGTGAAGCGATTCTCGAAGGTACGACCGACCGAAAGTGCTGGTGCGACGGGTCCTGTGTATGCGGCCCCCAGGCGTTGGCTGGCCCGTCAGACAAGACCCCAGCAGGGAGTGGCGGGAACCCTCTACGGTGCGACCAGCCTGTTTGGGGGGCAGATCTGGAGCCTGGGGGGGCCTTGGCGCCCGACAGCTCTGTGGGCAGGTCTTGCAGGGTTGCTGGCGGCAGGCGGCCTGCCAGTTCAGGAGCAGTGGCACAGCGTGCTGTTGATGCTGCTTTTGGTCGACCTGTTGTGGGGGGGGATCTGGCGGCTGGCGGGTGGGCGCAGCCATCTGCTGCCGATTCCCGAGCCGGTGTCGCGCAGCCCGTTCTGGCTGCCCTATTTGCAGCCAGATTCGCCGGCCGCCCGTTTTTTTTCACCTGCCCAGGGTGACTTCTGGCCCCTGCTGTTGCGTGTCGGTCTGCCGTCGGTTTTGCTGACAGTGGGGGTGGCGGCACTCTTGGGGCTGACCGCTCTACTGTTTACCGCAGCCCTGATGTTGGTGACATTGGCAGGCTGGACGGTGCGCCATGTCAACGGCAGCGGTTCAGGGTTGCTGGCCAGCATGACGACCATCGGGTTGCCCTGGCTGCTGGTGATGCAGCAGAGGGTGTTTTCCACAGGGGAGCTGCTCTCGCCGCTGTTCTGGGTGCTTCCGCTTTGCTGGTTGCTCCATCACTGGGGAGAATTGCAGCTTCTGGGAAACAGCCGTGACCCAGTCGGGTGGGGGCTGTTGGCCGTCGGCGAGCTGGGTATTTGTCTGGTGTTGATCGGCCTGCGCGTTCCGCTCTGGCTGGCAGGGATTGTGTTGCTTTTGTTGCCCACCTGGCTGCTGCTGCTGCAAGGACGCCCGGTGGGGCAGCGGATGCAGCCCCTCTGGCTGGCGGCTTTGTTGTTGAGTGCGCTGGCAGTTGGGCAGGTTGTCTGAAAGAACGACGAAGATGCCGAACAATGGAACTTCCAAAAAATTGACCGAGTGGGCCGAACAAAACGAGGCTGGGACTCGGCTGAACTCCAACGGATTTCATCTGCTGACTGTAGACGAGCTCAGGCACGATGCCGAGACGATCGCCATGCTGCAGGCTGCCAATGCGACGATGAAGGCGCTTGGCTACACCGAACATGGGCAGCGGCATGCGGGTCTGGTCGGCAACATCGCCCAAAATGTGTTGGAGCACCTTGGCTACGACCAGCGCACATACCAGCTGGGCAACGTGGCTGGCTATCTGCACGACATCGGCAACGCCATCCATCGCCAGAATCATGCCCTGAGCGGCTCGTTGTTGGCCTGGGACATTTTACGGCGGATGGGAATGTCCCCGCAGGAGGGGGCGTTGGTCATGAATGCCATTGGAAACCACGAGGAGGAGCGTGGCACCGCCACGACCGCCATCAGCGCAGCGGTGATTATCGGCGACAAGGCCGATGTGCACCGCAGCCGTGTGCAAAATCCGCGCCTGGAAGACTTCGACATTCATGACCGGGTCAACTATGCTGCCAAACGAAGTTTTGTGCGCGTGCATGCGGAAGAGAAGGTCATTTCCTTGGAGCTGGAGATTGACACCTACTACGCAGCGGTGATCGAATACTTTGAGATTTTTTTGAGCCGGATGACGATGATGCGTCAGGCCTGCAATTTTCTGGGCTGCAAGTATCAGCTGATTATCAACGATACGCAATTTGCCTGAGAGGGGGGAGTGCAATGAGGGTTGTTCGTTACCGTATACGGCAGGGTTCCCCAGGAAGTTCGGGCTGGGGGCTGTTGCGTGAGGAAAGAATCTATCCGCTGGAACGGGCACCCTATCTTGTCTTTGACGGCGGTGCTGCCTTGCCGGGCGCGGGGGCTTCTCTGCCGTTGGCGGAGGTACAGCTGTTGGCACCGGTCGAGCCTTCCAAAATTGTCTGTGTTGGGCGCAACTATGCAGAACATGCGGCTGAGTTGGGCAACGCCGTGCCGGGCGAGCCGATGATCTTTCTCAAACCGCCCAGCGCCCTGATTGGGCCTGACCAGGCGGTGGTCTACCCTGCGCTCAGCGAGCGGCTCGACCATGAAGGCGAGCTGGCGGTGGTGATCGGCCGACGTTGTCGCAATGTGACGGAAGCGGCTGCGCTGCACCACGTCTTTGGCTACACGGTGGCCAATGATGTCACCGCGCGCGACCTGCAGAAAAAAGATGGCCAGTGGGCGCGCGCCAAGGGCTTTGACACCTTTGCGCCGGTCGGCCCCTGGATCGAGACCGACTACGACCCGGCTGACCGTCTGGTGCGTTGCTGGGTCAACGGCGAGCTGCGTCAGGAAGGCACAACGGCGCTGATGGTCTACTCGATCTCGCGAGTCATTGCCCACATCGCCCGCTTCATGACGCTGGAGGCTGGCGATCTGATCCTGACCGGCACACCGTCGGGGGTGGGGCCTGTACAGCCGGGGGATCTCATGACAGTTGCCATCGATGGGTTGGGGCAGCTCAGCAACCCAGTCGTTGCAGAATCATCTATTGGTGGGTTTGAGGGTGAAACGAACTTATGAACACAGTAATTCCTGCACTGTCTGATTTTCTTGACCTGCAGTATGTGACCGCCGAGCAGTTCTGGGGGCTGCTGCGTCTGGCGCGCGAGCTGAAAGATGAGCGTCAGCGGTTGGGACAGAATGCGCCGATCCTGGCGGGCAAGGCGCTGGCATTGATCTTTCAAAAACCCAGCCTGCGCACACGGGTCAGTTTTGAGATGGGGATGGTGCAGCTGGGGGGCCATGCCTTTTACATCAGCCCGCAAGAGGTGGGGTTGGGGACCCGCGAGAGTGTCGCCGACGTTGCGCGGGTGTTGAGCGGCTACTGTGACGGGATCATGGCCCGCGTCTTCGACCACAACCACGTTTTGCAGCTGGCGCAGTCGGCTACAGTCCCCGTCATCAACGGGCTGAGCGATTTCAGCCATCCCTGTCAAGCCTTGGCGGATCTCTTTACGGTTTGGGAACAGGCAGGTCGGCTGCAAGGGCTGACGCTGGCCTATGTCGGGGATGGCAGCAACAACGTGGCGACCAGCCTGATCATGGCGGCCAGCAAAGTGGGGATGAAGGTGCGGGTCATCGCGCCGGCTGGCTATCTGCCTGACCCGGCGTTGGTCGCCGAGTCAGGGATCCTGGTGACCAGCGACCTGGAGGGTGTGGCGGGCGTCGATGTGCTCTACACCGATGTCTGGACCAGCATGGGACAGGAAGCAGAGCGCGAGGCGCGGCTGCGGGTCTTTCCTCCCTATCAGATCAACCGCGAGCTGGTGGCCCGCACCGGCAACCCGGATCTCCTGGTCATGCACTGTCTGCCTGCACACCGCGGCGAAGAGATCACCGATGCAGTGGCCGATGGGCCCAACAGCGTGCTCTTTCCGCAGGCGCACAACCGGATGCATGCCCAGAAGGCGTTGTTGGCCCATTTGATCGCCAACATCCCGCTGAAGTAGAATGACGGATGTCTTTGCCTCGCTGAGCCGGCTGCTCTCCTGGCAGAGCCTGGTCGACGTCGCCCTGGTGACCGGGGTATTTTATGGGTTGTTTCGGCTCTTTCGAGGGACGCGTGCGGTTCAGCTGGTGCGGGGCGTTCTGCTCTTCATCATCATCTTTGCCATCTTGGAACAGGTCATCGACCTGCCTGCGTTCAACTGGCTGATGCGTACGGCCGCACCGATGGTGCTCTTTGCCATTCCGGTCATTTTTCAGCCCGAACTGCGGCGAGCCCTGGAACGGATCGGCCGCTCAGCCCCGTTGTGGATGCAGCGGGGCGATACCGGGGAAGTGCAGGGGCTGATCGCCGAGGTTGTGAAAGCGGTCGAGGGGCTGGCGCTACGGCGTCATGGTGCGTTGTTGGTCTTTGAAGGTGTCACGGGGCTGGCCGAAGTCGTCGACAGCGGGGTGCGGGTTGACGCCGAGGTGTCGGCAGAGTTGTTGTCGACGATTTTTTTCCCAAATACACCGCTGCACGACGGCGCTGTGATCGTGCGGCGCAGCCGGCTGCTGGCTGCCTCCTGTGTGCTGCCTTTGACCGACCGTGACCTGGCAGATACACAGATGGGAACCCGCCATCGGGCGGCGATCGGTGTCACCGAACAGTCCGACGCGTTGGTCATTGTCGTCTCCGAAGAAACTGGGCGGATCTCTGCTTCCCGCAATGGCCGGATCGCACGCGTCGACGGCAGTCGGCTGCGCTCTTTGCTGAGCGACTACTATTCGACCCTGCAGTGACCAGACAGAAGCCGATCGGAGCGACCACAGAAATTTGTATGGCGACAACGATGGAACCCGCCGAGACACACCCCGACTCTGAACTCCCCGGCCCGGCAGAGCGGCGCCGTTCGCGGCCAAGTTTTCAGGTCAGCGAGCTGGGCACGCTGCTGCTCTCGGTGCTGCTCGCCTTTACGATCTGGCTGATTGCTGTCAACCAGGAAAACCCGCTGTTGGTTCAGCAGTTCGAACTGCCCATCCCGTTGACAGTGTTGGGAATGGAGGATGGGTTGGAGGTGGTGCAGGATCTCAGTGCCGAGAGCGTGCTCCTGGAATTGCGTGCCCCACGCACCTCCTGGGAATCGATGCGCGTCGATGATTTTCGTGCGACGCTGGATCTGACCGGGCTGGGCACGGGCGACCATGTGGTCAGCGTCAAGGTCACCCGGCGCGACCCGCAGGTGGCTGTGCTGACCGTGCAGCGTGCCGAATATACTGTCACGATTGACCAGCATGTGCAGAAAGAGATTCCTGTGCAGGTAGAAATCATGGATGGGGCTGCGTTTGGCTATGAATGGCAACAGCCGATCTATACCCCGATGACGGTGACGGTGAGCGGCCCGGCGACCCAAGTCAGCCAGGTCGTGCGGGCGCGCGCCGAAATCTATCTGCGCGGGGCCAAGAGCCAGATAGAGCGTACCCAGCAACTTCTGCCGATCGACGCGCTGGGGCGGGCGGTCGAACGGGTAACAGTCCCGGCGCCAGGCAAGGTGCAGATCGTCGTTCCGGTGGAACAGTGGCCAGGACGCAAGGAGGTGGCGGTGCGGGTCAAACTGACAGGCCCGCCCGCCAATGGATACCGGCTGAGCGCTGTGCGCGCCGAGCCTTCTACCGTGGTTCTGCAGGGAAGCCCTGACCTGCTGGCCCAGGTGCCTGGTTTTGTGGAGACCGACCCGCTGGATTTGACGGGTGCCACCAGCGACATCCGCAAACGGGCGCAGCTGGTGCTCCCGGAGGGGGTCACCTCGTTCGACGGCAACTTTGTCATGGCAACGGCCGGCATCACCCCTATCGTAGGAGGAGTGACCGTCTCCGAGCCGCTGGTGGTGCGTGGATTGGGGCCTGGGCTGGTCGCTGAACTGTCGCTCAACGAGGTGGATGTGATTTTGAGCGGGCCGATCCCGCTGCTCGAATCTATGAACGAAGATGATGTCTTCGCCATCCTGGACCTCAACGGGTTGGTCGCGGGGACCCATATCGTGGAGCCGGCGATTTTGTCCCCCGACGGGATCACACGTGACGCGGTCATTCCCGAGACGGTCGAGGTTGTGGTCAAGCAACGGGCCCTGGACAGCCTGGCCGACCCGCAGGCTGCAACGCCCGCCCCCGCAATGTCTTCTCCCGCAACGCCGGCTGTACTGACGCCGGCCGCACCGTAAATACAAGGAAACTCATGCAGACACGCAAACCGATAGTGGCCCTGGTCGGGCGCCCCAATGTTGGAAAGTCCACCCTGTTCAATCGTCTGATCGGGCGCCCGGTGGCGATCGTCGAGGATCTGCCTGGCACGACGCGCGACCGGATCTACGGGGAGAGCGACTGGAACGGTGTAGGATTTATCGTCGTTGATACGGGAGGGCTGGAATTTCCGGAGACGATGGGGCCCAGCTGGCCGAAAGAAGCGCAGCCGGGGGAGACGCCCGCAGCAAAGTTCACCAGCTTTATCCAGAACCAGGCGAAGATCGCCATCGACGAAGCCGACGTGATCCTCTTTTTGGTCGACGGCCGCAGCGGCCTGACAGCGGCCGACGAAGAGATTGCAGCGGTGCTGCGCCTGAGCGACAAGCCGATTTTTCTCGCCGCCAACAAGGCAGAAAATCGGCAGGTGCAGCAGAATGCAGTGGAGTTCTGGTCGTTGGGGCTGGGAGAACCCTATCCGGTCAGCGCCTATCATGGGGAGGGGGTGGCGGACCTGTTGGACGAGCTGGTCAAAGTGTTGCCCCCGTATCCGGCCGAAGAGACCCCAGAAAAAACAATTGGGATCGCGATCGTCGGCCGTCCCAATGTCGGCAAGAGCAGCCTGCTCAACGCGCTGGTGGGGGAGGAACGGTCGATTGTCAGCGAGGTGCCCGGCACCACGCGCGACCCGATCGACATGCAGATCACCTATGCTGGCGAGCGTCTCACCTTGATCGACACCGCCGGGATTCGCCGCCGGGGACGTGTGGAACAGGGGATCGAGCAGTACAGTGTGCTGCGCAGCATGCGTGCCATTGACCGGGCCGACGTGGCCCTGCTCGTGATCGATGCCCAGGAAGGGGTCACTGCCCAGGACACGCATGTGGCTGGCTATGTGCTGGAGCGCAAAAAGAGCGTGGTGGTGCTGATCAACAAATGGGATGCGATAGAAAAAGACAACCATACGATGGCCGAATATACGGTGACTGTGCGCGAACAGCTCAATTTTTTGAGCTATGTTCCGGTGCTCTTCATCAGCGCCAAGACCCGCCAGCGGGTCCACAAAGTGCTGCCGGCCGCCCTGCAGGTCGTTGCCGGCCGCCGCCATCGGCTTTCAACCGGGGAGGTCAACCAGGTGCTGGCGGAAGCCTACGAGGCCGCCCAGGCTCCTGCGCGCCAAGGGCGCCCGCTGCGAATGTATTACGGCACGCAGACCAGCAACGAGCCCCCGACGTTTGTCATCTTTGTCAACGACAAAGACCTGGTCCATTTTTCCTACGAACGGTATCTGGAAAACCGGATCCGGGCCCATTATCCGTTTGAGGGGACGCCGATCCAGTTGATTTTTCGTTCGCGCGACCACGGTGAAAAGTGATTGCCGGGCGGCTTTCGTGCTGCAGAGCGGCCTGTTCGGTCTGTGGGTGATCGATGCAGCGTCTGCGTTCGTACTCGCTTGAGCTGTTGTTGATCGGCTTTCTGCTGGCTGCGGTCGCTTTTTTTGCGTACCTGGGGGAGGGACTGCTGCGTGCAGAGGGGGGCGACGAAACCTTTTCGGGGCAGCGAGCCCTGGCGAATGTCAGCCAACAGCTCGCTTTTGGCCCGCGCGTGACTGGCACGCAGGCCAGCCTGGCCATGGGGGATTGGCTGGTCGAGCAGCTGCGCCGATTGGGCTGGGATGTCGTGATTCAGCCGTTTGCCATTGGCGACCAGGTGCAGGGGCGCAACTTGATCGCCGTGCGCAGCTCGTCCCCAGGGGCGCCGGTGCTGCTGTTGGCGACGCCGTACGACACCCGTCTTTCAGCCGACGAGCCCACCCTGGGGGCCAATGCGAGTGCTTCTGGGGTGGCCGTGCTGCTCGAGCTGGCACGTACGGTGGATCTGGGGCGGGTTGAGCATACGCTCTGTCTGGCCTTTTTTGACGCCGAGTCCAATGGGGGGCTGCCAGGCTGGGATGCAGGGATTGGCAGCCAGCTTTTTGTCGACAGCCTGTCGGAGAGCGTGCCCCGCTGCGCTTCGCCCCGTTATGTGGTGGGCCTTGCCCAGGTTGGGGCTGCAGCGTCGCAGTTTTTTCAGAACGAGGCCGCCGACCCAGCGCTCAACGCTGCGCTCTGGCGGAGCGCAGCCCATCTCCAGTTGGAAGCGATCTTCCCTGTGCAGAGCCGCAGCCTGCCAGTTTCGCCGACAGCTCCCTTTGTTGCTGCGGGTCTGCCGACAGCGGATCTGGTGGGTGCCGGCGACCCGCCTCTGGCGGAGGGTGCCGAGACGCTGAGTGCCGAGACGCTGAGTGCCGTCGGGCGGGTCTTGGAGAACTGGCTGGAGGGCGGCCCGTAGGTCTGTTGCACAACGGTGTTGTGCAACGGTGTTATGCAACGGTGTTGTGCAACGGTGTTGTGCAACGGTCAATTGCTGCGACGGAGTGTAAAGACGGCTGTTGTGGAGAGCAGATTCTTGAAACGTCCGGTCCGGATCTGAATTCCGTGGTTCATGTAGACCTGGCGGTCGATTCTGATGTCGATCTGGCGGCAAAAACGGGCAAAATCGGTGACACTGAACAATTGGCGCCGTGGGCTTTCGTGCCATTGCTGCGGCAGGTCGACCGCGATGGGAATCCGGCCGGTGAAGAGCAGTTCCAGCCGGCAGCGCCAATGTCCCCAGTTGGAAAAACTCACGATGGCGGTGCGTCCGACGCGCAGCATCTCATTCAACACCATGGCCGGGTCATCCAAAAAGGGCAAGGTCTGGCTGAGGATGACGGCATCAAAACTCTGATCGGGGTAGTCGGCCAGCCCCTCCTGGAGGTTGCCCTGGCGCACGCTGAGTCCCCGGCGCACACAGGCCAGCATTCCTTTTTCGCTCAGCTCGATCCCGCGGCCGCGCACTGCTTTGCGGTCGCGCAGGAATTCGAGCAGGGCGCCGTCGCCACAGCCCAGGTCGAGCACACGCCAGCCAGTTTCGACCAGGTCGGCGATCGCCGACAGGTCTGGGCGCAAGGGAGCGGCTGGGGGAGAAGGGGGGGGGGTCTTCATGCGAGGTTGTCGGCGAGCCGGGTGCTTTGCAGGGGTGTGGAGCCCCCCCTCTGGGAGCGCCCCAGAGGGGCAGGGACAGCGATCTGCTCCTCGCGCACCAGGCGATCCAAAAAACTGCCGAGCAGATGGGTCATCGTCTCCACCTCGAGCAGAAAAGCGTCATGTCCCCAGCTGCTTTTGACATCCAGGTAGGTGACATCTACATTGGCTGCGGTCAGCGCGCTGACCAGCTGCTTGCTGTGGTAGCTGGGATAGAGCCAGTCGCTGGTAAAGCTGATGACCAGAAATTTGAGGTCGGCAGCGCCGGCAAAGGTGGCAGCCAGCGAACCGGTCGGTTGTTTCAGATCGAAGTAGTCCATGGCTTTGGTCACATACAGATAGCTGTTGGCGTCGAAGCGCCGGGTAAATTTGAGGCCGTTGTATTTGAGGTAGCTTTCCACTTCGAACTCGGTCTCAAATTCATAGCCATATTTTTCAATCCCCTGCAGACGGCGGCCGAATTTGAGCTGCATCGATTCTTCGCTGAGATAGGTGATATGGCCGATCATGCGGGCCAGGGCGAGCCCGGCGTCTGGCTTTTGTGTCTGGTCGTAGTAGGCGCCTTGGTGCCAGGCGGGGTCGGCATAGATTGCCTGGCGTCCTACTTCGCTGAAGGCAATCAGCATCGGGCTGTGGTGGGCTGTGGTGGCGATCGGAATGGCGGCGCGTGTGCGTGTTGGGTGGTGGGCGGCCCACTCCAGCACCTGCATGCCCCCCATCGAGCCGCCGGCCACACAGAGCAGGCGGTCAATGCCCAGGTGGTTGAGCAGTCTGACCTGTGCCCGCACCATATCGCCGACCGTCACAACGGGGAAGTTGAGGCCGTAAGGCTTGCCGGTTTTGGGGTCGATGCTGGCGGGTCCGGTCGACCCGTAGCAGGAGCCGATCACGTTGCTGCAGAGTACAAAAAAGCGGTCGGTGTCGAAGGCCTTGCCGGGCCCGATACAATCTTCCCACCAGCCCGGCTTGTCCGGGTCCCCGTCCAGCCAGCCTGCTGCATGGGCGCTGCCACTCAAGGCATGGCAGACCAGAATTCCGTTTGAGCGGTCGCTGTTGAGCGTGCCATACGTTTCGTAGGCCAGCGTCACAGGCCCGAGGCTTTCGCCGCTCTCCAGGCCAAAAGGTTCCTCTTCAGCAAAGGTGAAAAATTGGGTGACAACTGTGCCGGCACTGTCGATCGACATAGAGAAAATTCTTTGCAAAGCTGGCACCTGCCGCGCGCAGGCTGCTGGTGAGCGTTCTGAGCGCGGCAGGTGCGTTGTGGTCTCCGGTTATTGGGCGGCTGCGGCGAGCGCCTGGTCCAGATCCCAGAGAATGTCTTCGATCTCCTCGAGTCCGACGCTCAGGCGGATGAAATCTGGGGAGACGCCGGCAGTGGCCATCTCTTCTGCTGTCAACTGGCTGTGGGTCGTGGTCGCCGGGTGGATCGCCAGGCTTTTGGCGTCGCCGACATTGGCCAGGTGGCTGAAAAGCTGGAGGTGGTCGATGAATTTTTGACCGGCAGCGACTCCTCCTTCGATCCCAAAACCCAGGATTGCGCCGGCCCCTTTGGGCAGGTATTTTTTGGCCAGTGCATGGTCTGGGTGGCTGGAGAGGCCAGGGTAGGTGACCCATTTGACCGATGGGTGTCCCTCCAGAAACTCAGCGACTGTCTGTGCGTTGCTGCAGTGGCGGTCCATGCGCAGGCTGAGCGTCTCGATGCCGGTCAGGGTGTTCCAGCTGTTGAAAGGAGCCTGGCTGGCCCCGATATCGCGCAGCACCTGGACGCGCGCCTTGATTGCAAAGGGGGGCAGGCCGATGCCAACCAGGTCGGCGTATTTCAACCCGTGGTAGCTGGGGTCAGGGGTGGTGAAATTGGCGAAGCGCCCGCTGGTCCAGTCAAAGTTGCCGCCGTCGACGAGCGCCCCGCCGATCGCCTGGCCGTGGCCAGCCAGAAATTTGGTGGTGCTGTGGGTGACCACATGGGTTCCGAACTCGATCGGGCGGCACAGATAGGGGGTTGCCAGCGTGTTGTCGATCATGAGCACGATGTTGTAGGCCTTGGCGAGCGCAGCGACCTCCTCGAACGGGAAGACTTTGATGTCTGGGTTGCCCAATGTCTCCCCGTAGAAGATTTTGGTGTTGGGGCGAATGGCGCGCTCGAAATTGGCTGGATCGGTGGGGTCGACAAAGGTCACTTCGATGCCCAGTTTGGGCAGGGAATAGTTGAACTGGTTGTACGTGCCGCCGTAGAGCCGGCTGCTCGACACAATGTGGTCCCCCGCTTCACAGAGGGTGAAGATGGCCATGACCTGGGCGGCATGGCCGGAGGAGGCGGCCAGCCCGGCAACCCCTCCCTCCAGGCTGGCGATGCGCTGCTCCAGCACATCGGTGGTTGGGTTCATGATCCGGGTGTAGATGTTGCCAAGCTCGCGCAGGGCAAAGAGATTGGCCGCGTGCTCCGTGTTCCGAAACTGGTAGCTGGTCGTCTGGTAGATCGGTACCGCACGGCTGCCTGTGGTGGGATCGGGGCTCTGGCCTGCATGCAGCTGGCGGGTAGCGAACCCAAATTGTCGGTCTGCGCTCATGGTGGTCTCTCTCCTGATTGTGTTTGGACTCAAACAAAAACCTCTCGTCCAAAAGGTGAGAGGCAGGCTGGCTGGCCTGTGCTGCTTTTGGGGCAACAAAAATCCCCACGGGGTGGGGATGATCAGAAGCGCAGGTCGCTCCCTCTCATCTTCCAGAACACGTCTGCCGGATTTGGCACCTACTCTGCTGGTTTGCTTCTTTGCTTGCCAGTCATTGGGTTGCCGAGGTTTCACAGGGCCGGTCCCTCCACCTCTCTGGATAAGAGTCTTGCTATTCGATTGTGCCTGTACTCTATCACCCGGCGATCAATTTGTCAAATCAGATTGAGAGAAATTCAAATTGGCTGCAGAAGGGAGGGGGCGGGGGTCCAGCAGCTGGTCGGTGTGCATCCAGATCAGACGGGCGTAGCGGAAGATCAGCGGGGTGAGCAGGGTGGTCTGGGCAATGATGGCGACAGAAAACAGAGCGATGGAGACATTCTGCCATGCCAGCCAGAGTGCGGTGGGCAGCAGGGCCAAAAAGCCAGCGGCGTAGCCGACAAACATGGCGTTGAGAAAATAGCCACTCTCGCGTTCGAACTTGACGCCACAGGTCGGGCAGTGGCTGTGCATCCCGAACAACGAACAGAAGACCTGCCCCCGCAGACAGACCGGGCAGCGTTGGCGGAGCAGTGCCCCGAGACGGTTCAGCATCCTGTGTTCCCCTCTGGCGGGGATGCCTTGGAGGGTCCCCTCTCGGCAAGGCATCCCTTCGGGTCATTCTGTTTACCGCAGGGCCTCTGGGTTGAGACAGTTGGGTGGCAATTGGCCAGCCAGCCCGGCCAGCAGGTTGTCGGCCGCCATCTCTGCCATGCGGCTGCGGGTTTCAAAACTGGCGCTGGCGATATGGGGCACCACCAGTGCGTTGTCGAGTGTGTAGAGCGGGTGCTCTGCGGGCAACGGTTCGGGGTCGGTGACATCCAGCCCGGCAGCAAAGATCTGCTGTGCCTTCAGCGCTTCGTAGAGCGCCAGAGTATCGACGACCGGCCCACGGGCAGTGTTGATCAGGATCGCGTTGGGTTTCATGGTGCGCAGCGCCGCTGCGTCGATATAGTGGTAGGTCTCTGGGGTCAGCGGCACATGCAGCGACACAAAGTCTGACTGGGCCAGCAACTCTGCCTTGCTGACAGCGACTGCGCCCAGCTCCTTTTCAGCGACCTCGCTGCGGAAGGCGTCGTGGTAGAGGATGCGCATGCCGAACCCGCGGGCGCGGCGGGCCATGGCCAGCCCGATGCGTCCGATGCCGGCGATCCCGAGGGTGGCGCCGTGGACATCCTGCCCCATCAGCAGCATCGGTCCCCAGGTGCGCCAGTGGCCGTTTTGGGCGTAGGTGTGCCCTTCGACAATGCGCCGCGCGCACGCCATCAGCAGGGTGAAGGCCAGGTCGGCGGTGGTGTCGGTCAGCACACCAGGCGTGTTGGTCATGAGGACCCGGCGCTGGGTGGCGGCGGGGACGTCGAAATTGTCGAAACCGACCGCAAAATTGGCGACAACCTTGAGGTGGGGAGCGGCATCGAGCAGCTCTGCGTCGATCTTGTCGGTGAGCAGGGTGAGCAGCCCGTCGGCCTGGCGGGCCCAGTCGAGCAGCACCGCCCGCGGCGGCGGCAGCTCCTCCTGCCAGACGGTTGCGTCGGTCTGCGCAAGTACTTTTTGTAGACCGCGATCGGGGAGGATGCGGGTCACAAAGACGCGTGGTTTGGTCATGCGGCAGCTCCTTGGTGGGCGGTGTGGTCGATCCAGTCCCGGAACAGACTCAGCCCTTCCCGGATGTCGGGTGTGTCGATGCCTGAGTAGGCCAGACGGATGTACTGTTGGGTCTCGCCGGGAAGGGACCGGCCAAAGTGCATGCGGGTGCAGAACGAGACGCCGGTATTTTTGAGCGCAGCGTCGGCGAAGTGGGCGACATGGGAAACCCCCAGCCGCTCCATGACCTGGGTCACATTGGGAAAAAGGTAGAAGGTCGACTCTGGCTTGTGCACGACCAGCCCTTGAATCTGACGCAGGATCTCCACCGTCACGTCGCGACGTTCTTGCAGCGTCTGAAGCGCCGCTGCGGGGGCACTTTGCTCCCCGCGCAGCGCCTCGACCCCAGCCCACTGGACAAAATGGGTCGTGCACGATTCGTCATTGGTGTTGAGACGGGTGATGGCCTGGATGACCTCCTGGGGGCCGACAGCAGCCCCAAGCCGCCAGCCGGTCATCGCATATTTTTTGGAGAAGGTATAGAGAATCACGGTGCGTTCCTGCATGCCAGGCAGGCTGGCGATGCTGGTCGTCTTTCCTGAGTAGCGCACGTCAAAGTAGGCTTCGTCGGAGAGCACCCACAGGTTGTGCCGGATGGCCAGCTCGGCGACCCGCTGCAGCTCGGCCGCCGAGGACTCGGTGCCGAGCGGGTTCTGGCAGTTGTTGTAGATGAGCAGCCGTGTGCGCGGGCTGATCAACGCCTCCAGATAGTCCAGGTCCATCTGAAAGCCGTCCGCGCTCTCTACAAAGCGATAGGGCAGGGGAACCCCGCAAAAATAGTCGATTTGGGATTCGTAGATCGGGTATCCTGGGGTGGGGTACAGCACCTCGTCTCCCGGCTCCATGACGGCCTGGAGAAACTTGGTGACGACCGGTTTCCCCCCTGGCTGCACGGCCACATTGGCGGGTGTGTAGTCGACCCCGCGCTGGGCCCCCAGGAGCTCCGCCAGCGCTTCCCGCAGCGGCAGGATGCCGGCCGCCGGCGCATAGCCGGTCTTGCCTTCGGCGATTGCCCGGCTCTGTGCCGCGACAATGTTGGCGGGAGTCGGGAGGTTGATGTCGCCCAGATGAAAGGGGTAGATTTTGTGGCCCTGCGCACGCCAGGCCGCCGCCGCTTCAGAGACCGCAAACGCAGTCTCCGTGCCCAGGTTTTTCAACCGATCAGCAAGATGCATAAAAAAGTCTCCAAAGCACACCCCAAAAAATTGCAGACCGGAGCTCCCCCACGGTGGCTCCCCCACGGTGGCTCCCCCACGGTGGCTCCCCCACAGCCAGGCAGCTGGCTCAGAAGGGGATGTCCTCGTCGCTTGGGCCATGGCTGCTGGCGCTGGCTTCCGCCCCATCGCTCTCCCCGCGCGTGGAGAGAAAGCGGATCGTCGAGGCTGTGACGTCGAGCGAGACCCGAACCTGGCCGTCGCGGTCGGTGTAGGTGGTCGGCGCTTCCAACTCGCCGACGACCAGCACTTTGCTGCCTTTGGTCAAATACTGGCTGGCGGTCTCGGCCAGCTTGCGCCAGGCAGTCACACGAAACCACAGCGTCTTTTCCTGACGCTGCCCATCCTGGCCTACCCAGCTGCGGGAGACCGCTATGGAAAAGTTGGTCACAGGCACCCCGGTCGGCGTATAACGCATCTCTGGATCACGGCCCAGATTTCCGATCAGTGTCAGCTGCTGGTACATACTCAGGCTCCTTTGATTCGAGCAATCACAACCCTTGCTCTGTCGAATAATAGCGGTGCATGAACCCTATTATACATGGGAACGGTCCGTTTGTCCTACACCAAAAGTGCGAGGGGGCTCCGCCGCGCTGGGAAACGCTGCCCAAAAGCTGCCCCTGCTGTGAAGCAGAGCCGCAGGAAACAGGCAGTTGGACATGGTGTGGCGGCTGTGGGATAATCTGGGTCAGTGCCATGACTTGGGTGGCTGCGCAAGACAGAGCCAGAAAAAGGGAACAGATGAAGCTGAACGATATTCAAGCCTACCTGACGGCCAACCAGCTGGACGGCTGGTTGCTCTACGATTTCCGGGGGACCAACCCAGTGGCACTGCATCTGGCTGGCCTGCAGAGCAGTGGATCGCGGCGCTGGTTTCTCTGGATCCCCGCGCGAGGGACTCCCTGCTGGCTGATCCATGTGATCGAAGCCAGCACCTTCCGCCAGGTCTCTCCTGCGCTGATGGGGGAGATGAAGCGCTACGCCGGGTGGCGTGAGCTGGAGGAGAAGCTGGCTGCGTTGGTGGGGGCGCAGGGGCCAGCCCGCCGCATTGCCATGGAGTACAGCCCGCACAACGCCATCCCCTACGTCAGCTGGGTCGACGCTGGCACCAAAGAGATGGTCGAGCATGTGACCGGGGCCGAGATCGTCTCCAGCGCCGACCTGGTCCAGCTGGCTCAGGCGGTGCTCGATGCCGACCAGATCGCCAGCCATCGTCGTGCGGCCGCCATCTGCCTGGACGCCAAAGAGGCGGCTTTTGCATTCCTGCGGGCCCGGCTGGCTGCCGGGGAGAGCACCACAGAATATGCGGTGCAGCAGGTGATCACCCGTCATCTGGACGAACACAAGATGGAGTACGACCACGGGGCCATTGTGTCGGTCAACGGCAACGCTGCCGACCCACATTATTCGCCCACTGGTGACCGGCATGCTCCGATCGGGCCGGGAGATATGGTGCTGATTGACCTGTGGGGGCGTGAAACCCGCAGCCCGCTCGACTGTTTTGCCGACATCACATGGACCGCCTACTGCGGCGCCGAGGTGCCCGCATTTGCCCGCCAGATTTTTTCTGTAGTTGCCAGCGGGCGCGACGCGGCCGTCCACGCCATCCAGCAGCAGATGGCTGCCAACCAGCCTGTGTACGGCTATGCCGTCGACGATGTCTGCCGGGCGGTGATCGACGCAGCTGGCTACGGGGCTGCTTTCTTTCATCGCACCGGCCACAGCCTCGGGGTGCGTGGCCATTTCAACGGCGTCAATATCGACAATCTGGAGACCCAGGACCGGCGCCGTCTCCTCCCACAGCTCCTCTTCACGATCGAGCCGGGCATTTATCTGCCCGACGCCGATTTTGATGGGTCGGGCCGGGCCCGTGGGCTCGGGATTCGCAGCGAAATCAACTGTCTGGTCACCGAACAGGGTCTGGAGGTGACCACATTGCCGCTCCAAACCGAAATTGTTGCATTGATGGGAAGGGGGTGACAGCACGGATGGCAGACAAACGAACGTACAGCAGCCCCCCCCGGCGGGTGGCATTGTTTGTGACCTGCATGGTCGATATGATCTACCCTGAAGTGGGGGTGGCAACGGTCGAACTGTTGGAACGGCACGGGGTGGAGGTGGTCTTTCCGCTGGAACAGACCTGCTGTGGGCAGCCGGCCTTCAACGCGGGCTTCTGGGACGAGGCCCGGCCACTGGCCCGGCGTTTCGTCGATATTTTCGAGCCGCTGCTGCGCACCAAACAGATCGATGCTGTGGTGGCGCCCAGCGGCAGCTGCACAGCCATGACCAGCCATTTTTATCGCCAGCTGCTCGCAGAGGAACCTGGTTACCCGGAAAGGGCAGCACTGCTGGCGGCTGCTACCTTTGAATTGACCGAGTTCCTGGTCGATGTGCTGGGTGTCGAAGGGGTCGACGCCCAGTTTACCGGCCGGTTGACCTATCATGGCTGCTGCCATTTGCTGCGGGAGCTGGGAATTGACCGCCAGCCGCGCGCCTTGTTGCAGCAGGTCGACGGGGCGGAATGGGTGGCGTTGAACGGGGCAGAAGAGTGTTGTGGGTTTGGCGGGCTGTTTGCTGTCAAAAATTCTGGGATCAGCACCGCAATGGGAAACCGCAAGGTGCAAAATCTGGTGCGCAGCGATGCCGACGTCGTCGCACTGTGCGATGTGAGCTGCATGACCCACATCAACGGGCTGTTGAGCCGCCAGGGTGAACGCTGCCGAGCCGTGCACATCGCCCAGGTGCTGGCCAATCAGGTCGATGTCCGCCCGCGCACGCTTCCCGAACCCCCTGCCCAGCCTCTGGAGAAACCCCGTCGCTGGCAGGATACGACCTAAGCAACAGTTTGTCCACGCCAGATCCGCCCGACCGCACAGCCTGCGTTGTTTTCAGGAGCATCCAGCATGAGCACATCGGCCATCGATCTCAGCCTTCCTTACAAAAAGCGTGTCGACGACGCGCTGCACAACCAACAGCTCAAAGTGGCTTTGGACCGGGCGACCGGGCGCATGGCAGGTCAGCGTGTGGCGGCGATGGGGGCCGTCGACGCTCCCCGGCTGCGTGCCCAGGTCCGCCAGATGAAGGAACATGTCCTGCGCACCTGGCCTGAACTGCTCGAGCAGTTGGAGACCCAGGTGACCGCCAATGGTGGCCACGTGCATTGGGCCAAGGAAGCAGCGGATCTGCAGCGCATCGTCGTGGAGATCGCCCGCAAGGCCAATGTACAAAAAGTGGTCAAAGCCAAATCGATGGCGACCGAGGAGGTGCACCTCAACCAGGCCCTGCAAAGAGCGGGCCTGAAAGTGGTGGAGACCGACCTGGGCGAGTACATCATCCAACTGGCTGGCGAGCCGCCCAGCCACATTGTCGCGCCGGTGATCCACCGTCGGGTCGAAGACATTGCGGCGATCTTCCAGCGCGAGCTGGACATGCCCCCTACGCTTGACCCGCAGGTGATCTGCGGTGTGGCGCGTGGGGTGCTGCGCAAGGAGTTTTTGAGTGCAGAGATGGGGATCAGCGGCTGCAATTTTGCGATTGCTGAGACCGGCACCTGCTGTATTGTCACCAACGAGGGCAACGGGCGCATGACGTCGACCCTGCCGCGCGTCTATGTGGTGGTCATGGGGCTGGAAAAACTGGTGCCGACTGTCGAGGATGCATTTTTGCAGTACCAGGCGCTCTGCCGCAGCTCGACGGGCCAGCAGTGCAGCGTCTATCTTTCGATGACCAGCGGCCCGCGCAAGCCGGGGGACGTCGACGGGCCGGAGGAGTTTCATCTGGTCCTGCTCGACAACGGCCGCCTTGACATGCTGGCCAAAGGCTACGGGGAAGCGCTCTGTTGCATCCGCTGCGGTGCCTGCTTGAATGTCTGCCCGGTCTACCGGGAGATTGGGGGGCATGCCTATGGCAGCACCTACAGCGGCCCGATCGGCGCTGTGATCAGCCCCAATATCCATCTGGAGGTGACCGACGTCGACAAATTGCCCTACGCCAGCAGCCTGTGTGGCGCCTGCCGAGATGCCTGCCCGGTCCAGATCGACCTGCCGCGCATGCTGCTGGAGTTGCGCCGGGATGTGGTGGAGGCTGAGGGGGCGACCCTTTTCGATCGGGCGGCCATGCAGGGCTTCAGCAAGATGATGCAAAGCCGCAGCAGCTATGAGAGCGCCGGCAAACTCGGGAGTCTGGCCAGCAATGTGCTGGCCAGGTTGAGCGGCGGCAACCTGACGTTTCTGCCCGGCCCGCTCTCTCCTTGGACGGCAAGCCGTGACTTGCCGCCGCTGGCCCGCCACAGCTTCCGCGAGCAGTGGCAGCAGCGCCGTGCGGCCCGCAAGCAGATTGTCTGAACCTGGGGCTGGCTGCTGCTGGCCTGGTGCCTGTCAAGGAGGAGAGAGAACCCGATGAGCAACGACCGCGAGGAGATCTTGGCCCGGCTGCGTGCGATCCTGCGGCGCCCTGATCTGCCTTTCCCCCCAGCTGCGCCCCCTCCGCTGACAGCAGCCGAGCGGATGGTCGTGACAGAGGCCGCAGGAACGCCGCACCAGCTGGCACTCCGTTTCGGCCAGGAGCTAGAAAAACTGCATGGCAGCTACGAAATCATGGGGTCGGCCACCGAGGTGCGGCTGGCGTTGCTGCATCGTCTGGACAGCTGGGCCGCCGAAGAGGAGGCTGCCCGCAGGGGGCCCAAAACCGACATGCAGGGGCAGGAGCGGATGGTGCTCGGCTGGGCACCGGACCGTCTGCCGGTAGAAGGGCTGTCCGAGGCGCTGGCCGATATTGGTTGGCAGCTGATCGCCCCGCCCCGCCTCACCAGCCCCGAAACGCTGGCCAACGTCCGCTGGATCCGTTTTGGCGTCACCGGGGTGAACGCCGCCTTGGCTGCGACCGGGTCGATGCTGATGATCGCTGGCCCTGGCCAGAGCCGTTCGGCCAGCCTGCTGCCTTTTCGCCACATTGCCTTGATCCCGTTCAGCCGGCTCTATCCAACCCTCGAAGCCTGGCTGGCAGAACGGCGTGCGGCCGGCGACCTGGAGTTGCTCTTGCGCAGCCGCGCCAGCTGGAATCTGATCACCGGGCCGAGCAAATCGGCGGATATCGAAATGAACCTGACGCTGGGGGTGCATGGACCCAGACATGTGCATGCGATTTTGTTCGACGACCTCTGAGGCGGGCGCGCCCGCTTCACTGCTCGATGCACCGGACGCCGGGGAGCGCCAGAATCCAGTCGGCCCTGTAGGGAAGGCGGACGCAAGGGGGCTCCTGTTGGAAACCCAGATGTTTGTGCGATGGGACGAGTACGGTCAGCCTGGCGTTGTGGGCAACGTGCCTTTCACGCCAGGCTGAGCGCCAGTTCTTCGAGCGATGCGTTGCCTCCGCTCAGGATCAGGGCGACGCGTTTGCCGGCCAGAGACGCTTTTTTGCGCAGCGCAGCGGCCAACGGCGCCGCACCGGCCAGCTCTGCCAGCGTTTTGGCTTTTTCCAGATAAAGACGCACTGCTTCGATCATTTCGTCGTCCTCGACGAGGATGAAATCCGCCAGATGTGCCCACAGAATCTGTTGTGGCATCAGGAAAGGGGCCCCGGTGGCGAGGCCAGCGGCGCGTGTCACAATTGGCGCAGTCTGTTCGGTGTGTGTCTGCCAGCTCAGGAAGCCGGCGGGTGCGCCGGTCGCCGCCACGCCGATCACCTGGATGTGCGGGTTGATGGTGTGGGCGACCAGGCAGGCGCCGGCGCAGCCGCTCCCGCCGCCGACCGGCACGAAGATCACATCGATGTCGGGCTGGGCTTCCAGAATTTCCAGCGTGTGCGTGGCAACGCCGGCGATGAGCAGGGGTTCGTCGCCAGACGAGATGAAACGCAGCCCCTGCTCCTTTTCCAACGTCAGGCAATGGCGTTTGCTGGCCTCGAAGTCGGCGCCATGAAAGACAACCTCGGCGCCATAGGCGCGCATCGCCTGGACTTTGACCGGGTTGGCGCCCTCCGGCACGACAATCACAGCGCGCACGCCGAAAAGCTGTGCAGCGTAGGCGACCGATTGGCCGTGGTTGCCGGTCGAGGCGGTGACGACGCCCCGTGCGCGTTCTTCCGGTGCCAGCTGCACCATGAAGTTGACGCCGCCGCGCACCTTGAAAGCGCCGATCGGCTGATAGTTCTCGTGTTTGACAAAGACCGTGGCGCCCAGCAGAGCGTCCAACTGCGGGTAATGATGCAGCGGCGTCGGCGCCAGATAGGGCGCAATCGTGCGGCGCGCCAGCAGAACATCGTGAAAGGTAGGCAGCGGTTTCGACACAAAAGATCCTTTCTGGAGGAGGCTCATCGCTCCAATGCACCCTTTCCGGCGAGGATACGATCCCGGAAAGCGAGGATCCGAGACCGGCGTGTCTCGGGTTTCTTTGCTGAACTCAGCTGGATGAGATAACTCCGTTGCCGCCCTGCTGTCAGGCTGTGAAACGCCGCTGCAAGTTCCGGGTCGGCCTCCAAGGCCTCTGCCAACTCGGGCGGCAATTCGATTGCGCGGCTCTCTTTTTGCGGCTGGAGGCCGGCTTCTGCGTAGGTCATGGCCTCTGTCAAATAGGAACGGATGATCCCTGCCCTCGCGTCGACTTGTGCCTTGTCTGTGAAGCGGAGCATGTCCGGGTATTGGGTATTGGGCCCTGGCCGTTCGAGCACACCTGCGGCGTCCTGCATCAGTGCAGCGTTGAAGAAACTCAGCCGAAAATCAGTGCGCAGCGCGCCGATGATCGCAATGTTGCGACCCTTGTGCAGGTAGCATGGGTGACCCCACTTGACAGTTTCAACAAGGTTCAAGGCGAGACAGATCTGTCGGAGTGCCAGCAGCCCGTCGGCCCATTTCTGCGTCGAACAATTTTCGGTTGCGAACCGTTCACAGCGCCCGCATCCTTGTGAAAAATAATCTTCGATCTCGGTGATCATGCTCCACATCCCTGCGCAAAAGACCGTGTCGATCTGAACACTGGACAGTCGCCAGCGATGTGTCGGTCTTTAGAAGACCAGGTCGTCAGCGCGCATTGTACAGCAACCCAGCGATAGCAGCAAACAAGGGCCTCTGACCCACTCCCCCAGTTTTACTCGAAGGTGATCCCCTGCGCCAGCGGCAGATCGCGCGAGCCGTTGATCGTGGTCGTCTGTCGGCGCATGTACGCCTTCCATGCGTCCGAACCAGACTCGCGCCCGCCGCCCGTGTCTTTCTCGCCGCCGAACGCGCCGCCGATCTCGGCACCCGACGTGCCGAGATTGACGTTGGCAATGCCGCAGTCCGAGCCACTGGCCGAAAGGAACTGCTCTGCCTCGCGCAGGCTGTCGGTGAAGATCGCGGAGGAGAGTCCCTGGGGTACGCCGTTGTGCAGCTCGAGAGCCTCCTCCAGCGTGCGATAGGTCAGGATGTAGAGGATCGGCGCAAAGGTCTCCTCGCGCACGATTTCGCTCTGCGCTGGCATGCGGAGGATCGTCGGTTCGACGAAGCGGGCGCCGAGGTCGGGGCGTGTTTTGCCGCCGGTGAGCAGCTTGCCGCCGTCGGCCACTGCGCGTTCGAGGGCATGTCCCATCGCCTCGACGGCGCGCAGGGTGATGAGCGGCCCCATCAACGTGCCTGGCTGCAGCGGGTCGCCGATGCGTACCTGCTGGTAGGCGTTGACCAGCCGAGCAGCCAGCTCGTCGACGATGGTTTCGTGGGCGATGATGCGCCGTGTGCTCGTGCAGCGCTGTCCCGCTGTGCCGACCGCGCCGAAGACAATCGCACGCGTGGCCAGATCGAGGTCGGCTTTGTCCGAGACGAGAATGGCGTTGTTGCCCCCCAGTTCCAGCAGTGAGCGACCGAGACGGCCGGCGACGGTCTGCGCCACGCGGCGCCCGGTCGGGATCGAGCCGGTGAAGGAGATCAGCGGCAGCCGCACATCCTCGGCCATGCGTTGGCCGACGGTGCCGACCGCCAGTGTGAAGACGCCGCTCAGCCCATGGTCGGCCATGACACGATTGGCAAGGTGCTGCACCGCGACGGCGCAGAGGGGCGCCAGCTCGCTCGGTTTCCAGACCATCGTATCGCCGCAGACCGCTGCAAGCGCAGCATTCCACGACCAGACGGCAACCGGGAAATTAAAGGCAGTGATGATCCCGATCGCTCCGATCGGGTGCCACTGTTCGTACATGCGGTGCGCGGGGCGTTCAGAGTGCATGGTCAGCCCGTAAAGCTGGCGCGAGAGGCCGACGGCAAAGTCGCAGATGTCGATCATCTCCTGCACCTCGCCCACGCCTTCGGCGCGGATTTTGCCTGTTTCCAGCGAGACCAGTTCGCCCAGCGGCTCGCGGTATTCGCGCAGGAGGGCGCCGAGGTCGCGGATCACCTCACCTCGCTTGGGGGCTGGCACGCTGCGCCACTGCTGGAAAGCCGCCTGCGCGTCGGCAACGAGAGTGTCGTAGGCAGCGGCGTCGGCAGGAATCACCTGCGCGATCTCCTCGCCAGTCGTCGGGTTGTCGGAGGAGATCGGGGCGGCCGTGCTGGTGACCCAGCGGCTGTGTCCGCTGCACACGCCGCTGTTGAGGGCTTTCAGGGTGAGTTTGTCGAGCAAGGCATTCATCGCTGTATCCGGCTTTGCTGGTGGTTTTTTGTAGACAGGGGAGAGCTGCCCATGGGTTCACACACGGGCAGCTGCCCTCCCGGGATGCGCCGGCCAATCACGGAAGATGTCGTCTGTATGGGCATGCTGTGTCAGAGTCCTTGCGTTCAGTCAACAGCCGAACTTGTCCGTATCGAACCAGTGACCTGTGAAGTTTCCCATAGACGACCCTATCACGCAAATCGACATAGGTTCTCTGCCTGCCGGCGCCTGCCAGCCCCCCCCTCTTTATTGGGTGATCGTAAACAGCGCGCCTCCACTTCGCCCCCACACCTCTGGGAAGTACATCATCTCTCCATGCACGGGCAGCACGCGGAACTCGCCGGGGAGCGAAGCGCGCACCAGGAAGGTGTATTCGTACGCGCCGGCGGGCAGGTAAGTGGCGAAGAGCGTCACCTTGTCGTCGCGAAAGTCGGTGAAGCTCGGCGTCCAGACGCCGCTCCGTGATGGGGTGACCGGTGTCAGTTCGGGCGGGCCGTACAGGAAGTCGGGCGAGACCGCTGCCAGGTTCGGATCGACCGGCTCCACGCCTGCTGGGAGCGGCGTCTCGACCATCACGTGGTAGAGGTCGGTCGGCGCCACGAGGGTGACGGTGACGCTGATGAGGTCGCCGACGGCTGCGCTGCTGACCGTTCCGGTGTCGAGGCTGAAGTGCCGGTCGACGACGAGGCCGCGATCCAGCGGCGCTATCGCCAGCGCGTCGAGGGTGTAGGCCAGGTAGGTCGTGTAGTAGAGCTGGCCGCTGTCGTTGTCGCGGCGGATGCGCAGCAGATTCGCCGTGTCGCGCAGCAGTTCCGAGATCGCAGTGCGCAGCGTTGTCGACGCCAGAATGTTGCCGCTGTCGTATGTCCCGCTCTCCAGCTCGACGTCGTCGAGCGTTGCCTGCCAGCTGTAGTCAGCTGCGAGTTCGCCGGTCTGCACCATGTAATCGGTCAGGGCAATGAGGCTCCACGCGTTCTCCTGCGTCGTCGCCCACACACCGGCGGTGCGCGCGCTCATCAGCCAGCGCACGACGTTGGGCAGGATCGGCGCGTCGGGGCGGATCTGTGTGAACGCAGCCAGCGCAATCGCGGTCGAGCGGGTGTCGCTGCCCAACGTCAGGAAGTCGATCGTCTCCTCCCGCCACGACGCACCCGCCGCAGTCAGCGTCGCTGCACCGGCCAGGTCGTCCATCAGCGTCTGCACGCGCGGGTCGCTGGCCTGCATGGCGTGCATGGCCAGCGCCAGGAAGGCCTTGCCATAGATTGCCAGTCGCTCGCGCTCGTCGTAGAGCGTGCTCATGCGCCCGGCGTCGCCGTTCCCCATCTCTGCCAGCACGTAGTGTGTGAATGCCATCTCGTTGAGCTGCCAGTCGGACGTCACGTCTGCCAGCGCCACGAACTGGTTGTTCAGAAAATCTGCCGCGCGGCTGCGGTTGTCGAACGAGACCGGGTAGCCGAGGCTGTCGGCGCTGTTCAGCCCCCAGAGCACATAGGCGGTGACAAAGGGTGAACTCTCCTGGCCGGGCCAGTAGCCCCATCCGCCGTCAGGGTTCTGGCGGCTGATGAGCTGCTGCACGCCGATGCCCAGCTGGTAGCCCAGACTGCGTTCCAGGTCAGGGTCGTGGATCTTCAGCGCTTGCAGCGCACGCACCGTAAAGAGGTTGGGCAGGAAGCGGCTCACCGTCTGTTCGTTGCACTCGTAAGGGAAGTGCTCCAGCGCACGCAGACCTGCGAGCAGCCCGGCACCCAGGCTCGGCTCGATCGTCACGCGCAGCTCGCCGTCTTCGGTGGCGCCAGCAGGCACATAGACTGCCTCGACCACGCTCGTCCCGGCCACCATGCCGCTGGTAGCGGCTGTCTCCGGCGTCTGGTAGCGTACGACGGGAATCTCTGTGCGGACGGCGTCGGACAGGTCGCCGGCGACCGCAGTCATCGTCACCACCACTGCTGTCGGTCTGCCCTCCAGCGCGATCGGGATGTTGAAGGTTGCGAAGTCACCTGGGTTGAGCGCGCCCAAGACCCCCTCCTGCTCCCCCTCGACACTTGCCCCGCTGAGCGTGTAGCGGAACAGCCCTGCCTCTGTCGCCTCTTTGCCGCCGTTGAGCACGACTGCACCGATCACGGCGCGGTCGCCTGCGGTCAAAAAGCGCGGCAGGCGCGGGCGCACCTGCAGACCCTTGGTGGCGACGATCTCGTTCGTCGCCTCGCCGACGCGCGTGTCGGCGGTGACTGCCTTGGCCAGCAGTGTCCACGTGGTCAGGTTGTCGGGCAGGGAGACGCTGAACTCGATCACCCCGTTTTCGTCGCTGACTGCATCGGCGCGCCAGTAGGCGCTGTCAGCCAGGTCTTCACGCACTTCGGGTCCGCCGTCGCCGCCGCCGCCGCCGCCCTTGCCTCCTTCGGCCAGCTGCTGGCTGACACGATCCTTGTTGATGACGATCAGCGAGCCGGTGTTGACGCCGAGCGCGCGTTGGTAGTAGAAGATGTCGACCAGCTTCTGCTCCGTGCCGTAGCCGCCTGCCAGTGCGAGCACAGCCTTGTCAACCAGGGCCAGGCTCATTTCGGCGCCGGCGACAGGGGTGCCGCGGTTGTCGCGCACGGTCAGCGTGTAGGTGACCGTCTCCCCCGGCCGCACCAGGTCTGACGAGGGCTGCACCTCGATACGCAGCTCTTTCTCGGCGGTGTCCACGGCCAGCTTGACATAGCCGACGCGCGTCGCTGGTATGGGATTGGTTTCGTCCAGGCCCGCCACGATCACGACCCCCACAAAGATGTTGGGGATGTGCTCGGCGGTCACCGGGACTGCGAGGGTCTCGCTGCTGTCGGTGAACTCGACGACGCGGCTCTCCAGCACGCCGCTGCGTTCGACCGTCACCAGCGCTTTGACCGCACCGACGAAGGGATTTGGCACCAGGATGTTGGCCGTCTCACCCGGCGCGTAGCGCTTTTTGTCCGCCACTAGCTCGATGCGGTCGTTGTTCTGCCGCGGCCATGCCACGAAATCGTCGCCGCCGGCGGCGTAGAGGAAAAGTGCGCTGCGGATTGTGTTGCCGAGCGTCTCTTCTCCTGTCGCGGTCACCTGGTACTGGCCGCCCTTGGAGGGGGTGAAGTCGAACGCTGCCAGGCCTTGATCGTCGGTTGTGACCGTGGTTGTGTACACTGGTGTGCGATCTGCCGAAGATTTCCAATAAAAATTGCCATCCTCGGCCTGTGCGTAGAGGCTGTTCCAGACGTATTCGTAGACGACGACCGTCAGTTTGGCGCCGGCGTACATCGTCCCGTCCGGGCGCACGCTGACGACGTCGATCGGTGCGGGAGTGCCGACCTCTGCCACATAGCTTGTCGGGCTGAGGCCGATGGAATACTCGCCGCGGTAGACGGGGAAGCTGGTCGACTGGTAGACAGCCTGGTAGGTCGGGCTGGTGATCGTTGCGTCCAGGGTCCAGCGTTGGCTGGCCAGCGTGGCGCCCAGGTCGGCGGGCAGTTCCACCACGAAGGTTCCGTTGGCGTCGGTCTGCCCGCGTCCCTCTTGCACCAGCCCCTGGTAGCTGTCGTAGGGGGTATAATCGGGCTGCTCCGGATCGAACGGTTCAAAGCTGTAGAAGCGTCCGGCGGGCGCTTCTGCCCAGCTGAAGACAAAATTGTAGCCGGCGATGCGCCACTCGACCGGGGCGTTGGCAAGCGGGCCCCCGCTGAAGTAGTTGGCCTGGACGGTCACCCGGATGGTCTCGCCCTGGAGGTAGTCGGGCTGGTCGGTGGCGAGGGTGATCTGAAACTCTGGCTTGCGATAGGCGGCGACCTGGAAGGAGCCGCTCGCCTGGGAGTAGGCTTCGGTGTCGATCGGTGCCAGCACGTTGATGCTGTAATAGCCGGTCAGTGCGTCGGGTGCCAGCGTGAAATCACCGTGGATCGTGCCGTTCTCGCTCACTGGCACGCGTGTGGTCGAGACCAGATTGCCCATGCCGTCGTTGATTTGGATGATTGCGGACAGCCCGGCGGGGGGCAGTGTCCAGCGGTCGTTCTCCAGGATGCGGTAGATGCCGCGCCAGAAGATCTGCTGCCCGGGGCGGTAGATGGGCCGATCGGTGTAGACATAGACCAGGCGCGGGTCGGAGAGACCGCTGGTGTCGAGGTTGAACGACCACGGTTGGATCCCCTCTGCCCATTCCGACGAGACGACGGCGAAGTCGGGCTGGCCGGGTTCGCCGGTATAGACGAAGAAGGGCTTCCAGCGCTCCTCTTCTGTCAGGTTGAGTGTGGCCAGCGCTTTGCCGTCGGCGTCGGTGACCCCCTGCGCCAGCGGTGGGCCCTCCCGGGTGAAGGTGATGGAGGCGCCTTCCACCGGCTGACCGCTCTGCAAATCGGTGAGCCAGGCCAGGCTGTCGCCCTGCAGCGAGCGTTTGAAGGTCAGGTTGTGCTTTGTGAGGAGGAGCACAGCACGCTGGACACCCGGCGAACCTTCTTCTTGGGCTCTGGTCGGGTCGCGCACCTCGAGCAGATAGACCCCGGGGGGCAGTGGCTCTTCAGGGCCACCGCCGGGCTGAGCTGCTGTCAGCTTGATGCCCATCTTGGCGATGACGTTGTCGCCTCCTTCGGGGGTGTAGCTGCGTTCCCAGATCAGATTTTGTGGCTGGTCGGGCACGACATATGTGTCCCAGATCGACCATTGATTTTCGCCTGCCAGTTGAAAGAGATCGTTCAGCGGCAGTCGGTAGAGTTTGGCGTCGATGCTGTCGAGGTTGCGATAGCGCACGCCGACGATCGTCGGCGTGATCGCGCTGTAGTGGGTGAAGCGGTCGAGGTCGATCTGTACCAGCGGTGGGAAGTCGCCGGTCGTGAAGTGCATCACGAAATCTTCGGGCAGCAGGTTGCCGTAGGCGTCGGCGACGCGGCTGTCGACGGTGACGGTGTAGGTCGTATTGGGTTGTTTGTACCAGTTGAGCATCAGGTGCGTGTTGTAGCCGGGCGGGGGGGAGAGATCGGCCTGTTGTTCGAAGCCGCCGGTCAGCTCGTAGAGGTCGGTGTAGGTGTAGCTGATGACCTGTGTGGTGGTCAGCAGCCCTTCGATGCGGAGGGCTGCATAGAGGAGCGTTTCGCTCACCGGTGCAGTGAACGCGATGCGCAGCTCATTTTCTGGGGAAACGCCGCGCGCATCGGGCAGGATCGACGTGCTCTGGACGGCAGCGGTTGGCACGACGGTAAATTCGCTCGACCAGCCCTCGCGCAGCCCGCCCGCCTGGCTTTGGGCCAGTGCGGTGGCGGCGATCTCGACGGCAAACAGATTGCCGAAGGGCAGCCGTTCGTCGGGTGTGAAGGTCAGTACGGTCTGGGTGGCGTCCCAGCCGAAGCTCCCTGCAATGGAGGGAGTGCCCTCACTCTGGAGTTTGAAAGCCGCCTCGGTGCTGGCCCGATCCATCGCCTGGCTGAAGGTGACAGTGACCTGGGTGTCGGGTGGGACGAGGATGCCGGCGGGGCTGACCTCCACCACGATCGGGGTGGAGGTCGAGAAGCTGAAGCGGGCGGCGTCGGCCAGGGTGCTGCCATCTACGGCGGTCAGCGGTGCCACGCGGACCGCGTAGGTTGTCGCTGCGGCCAGCGACTGGGCTGGTGTGAACTGGTAGACGCTGGTGCTGACCCACTGACCGCTGCCCGCCAAGGAGGGGGAGAAGTCGAGGGGCTGCGGCAGACTCGCCTGTTCTGCGATGCCGACGAGCGGCACAACCGGGCGGTTGAACACCACCGTGATCGGCGTGTGGGGATCGACGTCGGCGGCGCCATCTGCGGGCTGTGTGCTCAGTACGGCGAGTGGGCCCGTGCTTTGCAAGATGAGATCGAGCACGCTGGCTGCTGCGGCGCCGCTGGCTGCTGTCGCCTCGACAAAGCTGAAGTGGTAGCGTGTATTGGCAGCGGGCGGGGCGGCGGGTGTAAAAATTACATCAGCGCCGTCGAGGGTCGTGGTGCCTGCCAGTGCTGGGGTTACAGCCAGCTCTGCCGCCGCCATCGGCTCGTTGAAGGCAAAGACGACGGGGCTGCCGTCCCAGCGGGTGCCGTTGGCCGGCGTTGTTGTCAGAAGAACCGGCGCAGGAATCTCCTGTGCTGCGGGTGCGGCGGGTGGATCTGCCTGCACGGGTGGGTTCACCGCCGGCGCGCCGATCGTGAAGATCAGCGCAGACAGGAGTAGCAGATGAATGGATTTCAGATAGATGCGCTGCATGAACATCCTCCCCACGGTACCTGGATTGGTAGACAGTTGGAACGCTGCATAAACGCATGCGTATATTTTTCAACAACGTTGAAAAGACAGCCATTTGTTCCTGCCAATTCAGGCTGTCGGCGTTCGGGCGGTTCGAATCGATGGACAAATTGGGTAAAACATACTGTTCCTGGACGTCAGGATTGAGTATCCTGAAACCAGGATTCTTGGAGACCTCTGTCACGGACAGTTTCGCTCGACAAATTTTTTGTCGAGCGCTGAAAAACTGAGACGACCAACATGCACCATGTCAGGACATTTCCTCTCTTGCCTGCTGGCTGGGTCAGCGCAGCCTGGGTGGCGCTGCTGATCGGATTGACCGTGACCATGCTCGCCTTTGCGGTAATGCAGGTGGCACCTGCTGTCGAACCGATCGTTGCTTCGACCGAATCGTACATAGAATATGTGCCCAATACGCTGTGGCTCAGGCTCAAGCCGGGTGTGACGCTGGCGAGCGGGCAGGCCAGCCGCAGCAGCGCTGTCGGGGTGGAGCGCGTCTACCAGGTGCAGTGGACTGCGTCCATCCCGGTCGAACACGCGGTGGCGGCGCTGGCTGCGGACGTTGCGGTCGAGTATGCCGAGCCAGACGATGTGGCGCGCCCGGCGCGTATTCCCGATGCCCCCGAATATGCCAGCCAATGGGCGTTGGCGAGGATCAATGCGCCGCCCCAGGTGACGCCGTCGAGTGAATGGGTGTGTCGCCGACAGAGCGGCTTTTCTGATTGCATAGGTCAGCAACTGAGAACGCCCACGCTCACTGGGGTGCTTGCATAAAGCGGGTCTTTCCAGCAAGCTTTCAGGAGAAAAATATGGACGTTGTAGAACAGCAGTCGATCGAAATAGAGGCGAAATTCAGTGTGGCTTCCCCTGAAATTTTAGCCAGGCTGGCGAAGCAGCGCACAGGCTTGCCCGGCTACCGCTTTGGTGCCGTCAGCCGCAGGGAGGTTGTCGACGTCTATCTTGACACGCCAGATCACCGTCTGTTGCGCACCGGCTACCAGTTGCGCACGCGTGTCGTCGACGGCGAGTGGCGGGTGACCTTCAAGACGCGCAACGAAGGCAGCGACATCGGCATCCATCGTCGGGTGGAGATCGAAGCAGTGCTGGACGAGAACAGCCTTCCTGCCCAGGTGGGCAATCTGCCAGAGGCAATTGTCGAAGCGTTGGCAGGCACTGCTGCCGCTTCGGATCCGTTGGATGTGCTTTGTGTTTTGGAACAGACACGGAAGGTGCGCGCGGTGACGTCGACCACGCGCGGGCACAGGCGAAGTGCAGCGGCACCCCTGGCCATGTTGAGTCTGGATGAAATCCGGATTCGCCAACAGAGGGAGGGCGCTCTTTTGGCGTGCGCGTACGAGATCGAGCTTGAGCTGTTTCCCGGCGTCGATGTGGCTGAATTGCAGGTTCTGGCCGATCGCTTCGTGGGCACCTATGACTTGACACCGAGCCGGGAGAGCAAACTTGAACGGGCCCTGGTCATCCTCAGCCGCCACCCTGCCGAATCGCCAGAAAGCTGGCAGGGGGTGCGCGCCGAGATGCACATGGGGGAGGCGTGTCGTATCCTCTGGCACGAACAGCTCATGCAGCTTTTGCTCAACGAGGCTGGCGTGCGCCACAGCGAGGATCCAGCGTATGTCCACGATGCGCGCGTGGCGATTCGCCGTGCCCGTGCCGCTGCGCACATCTATGCGGGCTACTTCAAGCCCAAAGCGATTCGTCCGCACATGCAGCCTCTGCGCAAAACTGCGCGTCTGCTAGGGGCTGTGCGCGACCTGGACGTTGCCATCGCAAAACTGGAACGGTATCAGCAGAAGACGCGGCGACGAACCAAGGCGGACCGACAAGAAACGCTCAACGTCTGGCGTTCCCAGCGTGCGGTCGCCTTTGCGGCACTGGTCGAGTGGTTGGACAGCGCAAAATATGCGCGCTTTGTCGTCGATTTTTTGGCGTTCTGCCGCACGCCGGGGGCAGGGATTGTCGACATGCAGCCGCAACCTGGTGAAAAAGTGACACCTTTTCAGCTTCGCCATGTTGCACCCACCATGCTCGTCACCAGCTTCGAGCGAGTGTGCGCCTATGAAGTCTGGTTCGAACAGCCCGACGCTGTGCCGGTGGAAACGCTGCATCGCCTGCGCATTGAGTGTAAATATCTGCGCTACAATTTAGAGTTTATGGCTGGGTTGTTAGGCCCTGAAAGCGCGGGGGTCATCGATCGCCTGCGCAAACTTCAGGATGATTTGGGGGATCTGAACGACGCTGTGGTCAGCCGACAGCTCCTATCGGCCGAGAGTGCCCGCGAGGAAAAGGCGGTTGCTCGCTACGAAGAGGATCAAGCGAAGATCATCGACAAGCTGAGCAACCAGGTGCGCGGCGACTTCACCGATTTTGTTGCTGGAGCCAACCGGCTTTGTCTCTGGTCTGCCATCGCCAGGATATCTTGACCGCTGGTGCAAGTGGGTCTGATAAAATTCGAGCTTCTCGGTCATCCTTGCCAGAGCGTGCGGAGGCACCCCTGAAACACTGGAGGACCTCTGCGCCATTTGGTAGCGGTTGGAAGAAAAGCAGGCAGCGGCTGGTGATTTGCGGCAGAGAGTGGTGGGCGCAATCGAAAAACTTGCGGATGGTGTGTAGAAACGTTTACAAGAAAAGGATGCAGTATGTTTCAAGGTCTGTTTGGAAACGCAACTGAGGTAGACGCCAAAGGGCTGCAGAGAGATCTAGACAACCTGCTGGCAGATGGCGAGCAAGTTGTCCGGGCATTCAAGATCATGCGCGATCTGTTCGTATTTACAGAGAAGCGTCTTATCTTGATTGACAAGCAGGGGGTGACAGGCAGAAAGGCAGAATACCATTCCATTCCCTATAAATCCATCAGCCATTTCTCTGTCGAAACTGCCGGTGCATTTGACATGGATGCCGAGATGAAGATTTACATTTCGAGCAACTCAACGCCGATTGAGCGGGAGTTCAAGAAAGGAACCGATATTGTCGGCGTGCAGAAGGTTCTTGCGCAGTATGTGCTGCGTTAGCACAGGTCGGCGCAGGTAAATCCACGAATTCATGGGACGCACCCCGCCGAATTGCGGAGTGCACACTCGAGCGGGGTGCGTCACGAGATCAACGAGTTGGTTGCGCCGACCTGTACTAGAATTTGGTGTAACGCATTGCCTGCTGAGCAGACAGCTTACGATATTCTGCCAGAGCAACCACTCGAGAAGGCGATGCAAGCGTCAAGCGGTAAAAATAGCACAGAGGAATATGCGTGTGAAGCGCCCCAGCGGGGTGGCTGTGTTGCTGATGTGAGTTGCCGGAGTGAGTTGCCGGAGTGAGTTGCCGGAGTGAGTTGCCGGAGTGAGTTGCCGGAGTGAGTTGCCGGAGTCGAACCGGTCAGGATATAATTCGGATCAGCGACAGGAACGGGATGGCGGCAACGCAGAGGATACCGTAGATGCTCCATCAAACTATGCTAGAAAAGCAGTTGAACGAAGTCTTCAGCCCACGGCAATCGACGGTCCTGGCTGGGGTCATTTCCG
>CAIOHJ010000200.1 GCA_903858085.1 uncultured Chloroflexota bacterium | reverse complement strand
GCAGGCGGCGGTCAACAACCCCACCGTCACCCTCGACGACCTGCGCCGCGATGTGCGGCTGGGGATGGGGCCCTGCCAGGGAGGGTTTTGCACCTTTCGGGCGGCTGGGATTTTGCAGGAGCTGCGTGCAGCGCCGGGGGCAGCAGCGGGCGCAGAGGCAGAGTGGTCGGTTGCCTACCTTCATTCCCCACGCCACCACCGACAGCACCGGCCGGTCACCCTCTCTCCGTCCCACAGTGCGCTGGACAACCCCAACTTGCTGCTGCGCGACTTTTTGCAGGAGCGGTGGCGGGGGCTCACCCCGGTGTTGTGGGGGCGCCAGCTCAAACAGGAACGGCTGGACGAGCTGATCTACCTGGGGATCATGAACATCGACCATCTGCCGCCCGACAGCGACCGCAGCCCGCTGACCGAGTTCTGGCAGCAGGGTGCCCAGGAAGGAGAGGGGAGCGATGGTTGACCTTTTGGTGATTGGGGCGGGGCTGGCCGGGTTGGCTGCTGCCCTGCGGGCGAGCGAGCTGGGGTTGAAGGTCAAAGTGATCGCCAAAGGGCATGGCGCTCTGTACTGGAGCAGCGGTTCGATCGACGTGCTGGGGTATGTTGACAGCACCCAGCCGGCGGTTGAGCGTCCTTGGGAGCAGATCGCCGACCTGGGGGCCGAGCATCCTTACCGGCGGTTGGGAGCCGAGCGGGTGCGCCGGGCAGTGGAATGGTTTGCCGGGCAGGAAAGTGTGCGGTCGCTGGGCTATGCGGGCCATGCGGGGTACAACCAGCTGCTGCCGACCCCGGCGGGTGCCTGGCGTCCGACCTATCTGGCACCGGCCGGGCAGCGGGCTGGGGATCGGGCTGATCTGCGTCCGCTGGTGGTGGTGGGTCTGCAGGGGATGCGCGACTTTTACCCCCACCTGATTGCCCGCAACCTGCAGCTGCAGGGCCAGACGGTGCGGGCTGTGCAGATTCCGTGGAGCGTGGTCAGCGAGCAGCGCGACCGCAACACGGCCCAGCTGGCCGAGTCTCTCGACGACCCCCAGAGCCAGCAGCGGCTGGCTGGCGCGCTTCAGCTGGTTGTCCAGCCTGGCGAACGGGTCGGTCTGCCAGCCATTTTGGGGCGGCATGCCCACCCGGCGGTGCTGGCGCTGCTGGGCGAGCAGCTGGGGAGCCCGGTCTTTGAGATTCCCACCCTGCCGCCCAACGTGCCTGGCATTCGGCTGGCGGCTGCGCTGCGCCAGCAGCTGCAGCAGCGCGGGGTGCGGGTCGAGATTGGGATGGAAGGGGTCGGTTTTCGGGCGCAGGCGGGTGAAATTCAGTGGGTGGAAAGTGCGACCAGTGCCCGTCCGTTGGTGCACCGGGCGCGGGCTTTTTTGCTGGCCACCGGTGGGGTGCTGGGGGGCGGTTTTGACAGCGACCACACAGGCCGTTTTTGGGAAACCCTCTTCGACCTGCCCCTGACTGTGCCCCAGGAGCGCCAGCACTGGTTTCGCCCTCACTTTTTGGACCCGCGCGGCCAGCCGGCGCTGCACGGGGGGGTGGCGATCGACATGCACGGGCAGCCGGTCGACGCACAGGGGCAGGTGGTGTACACCAACCTCTGGGCGGCCGGCTGCTTGCTGGCGGGCACCGACCCGGTGTTGGAACGCAGCATGGAGGGGGTCGCGCTGGCCAGCGCGGTGGCCGCAGCGGAGCGGATCGCCGGGCTGGCGCCGGGCTGAACGGACTTTATAGACAAGAAAGCAGCAGGGGAGCAATGGCACCTATTTCCTGGCATTCGGTCGACCTGTCGCTCGACGAATGCATCAAATGCAACATCTGTACCACCCACTGCCCGGTTTCTGCGGTGACCGATCGCTTTCCTGGCCCCAAATATGTGGGGCCGCAGGCGCAGCGTTTTCGGGAAGGGGGGCAGCCGTTGGTTCCGGACCATTCGGTTGACTACTGTTCGGGCTGCCGGGTCTGCAACGAAGTCTGTCCGGCGGGGGTGAAGATTGCCGAGCTGAATGCGCGGGCGCGCGCCGAGAGGGTGGCCCACAGCGGGATGCCGCTGCGCAACCGGCTTCTTGGGCGCAACGACCTGCTGGCCAAGGTGGGCAGCGTGGCGCCGGCGCTGGCCAATTTTGCTTTGCACAACCCGGTGAGCCGTCTGCTGGCCGAAAAGGTGATGGGGATTGCGCGCGAGGCCCCGTTGCCCACCTGGAGTGCATCGGGCACCTTTGGGGATTGGCTCAAACGCACCCAGGGCCAGCGGCTGCGTTCGGCCCAGAAAGTTGTCTATTTCCACGGCTGTGCGACGATGTACTACGAGCCTTTTATTGGCAAAGCTGCGGTGGCGGTGCTGGAGCACAACGGCTACGAGGTGATCGTGCCCGAACAGAACTGTTGTGGGCTGCCTTTGCTCTCGAACGGCGAGTTCGGCGCCGCGCGGCGCTACCACCAGGGCAATCTGGACAAGCTGGCGGATCTGGCGCGAGCGGGGCTGCCGATTGTGGGGAGCAGCACCAGCTGCACGTTGACGCTCAAAGAGGAGGCTCCTGAGCTGCTCGACCTCCACGACGAGCCGGCGACTGCCCTGCAGATGGCGACCTACGACATTTTTGAGTGGCTGCGCGAGCGCTATGAGGCCGGCGACCTGCGCACCGATTTCAAACCGCTGGCGTTGCGGTTGCCCTACCATGCGCCCTGCCAGCAGCGGGCGCACCGCATCGGCAAGCCGGCGTTGGAATTGATGGCGCTGATTCCAGGGGTGGAGATCGCCGAGTCGCACGCCCGCTGCTGCGGGATTGCCGGCACCTACGGCTACAAAGTGGAAAAGTATCAGATTGCGATGGATGTTGGGGCTGAGCTTTTCCACTTTGTTGCCGAACAGGGGGAGGGGGTGCGTTACACGGCCTGCGACTCGGAGACCTGCCGCTGGCAGCTGGAGCATGGGACGGCCCTGCCCAGCCGCCACCCGATCGAGATTCTGGCGGCTGCCTACGGGGTGTACGACTTGCAGCGGCGCGAGCTGATCGACGAGCCCCGTGTCGAGTACAGGTCGGCGCAAACAACTCGTTGATCTCATGACACACCCTGCTCGAGTCTGCACTCCACAATTCGGCGGAGTGCGTCACATGAATTTGTGGTTGTACTGACGCGGTATACATAAGTGTGTCGCCTGGCGACAACCCGCAGGGACCGAAGAGGGGCAAAAGCCGTGTGCTGGGGGGCGGGTCGTGGGGCAGCAGCGACAACCTCGTGCGCTCCGCCGACCGGGACTACCACTCTCCCCGTCAACTGCCTGTCCAGAAGTGCTCTGCGAGCACCGCCGCATCGCTGCCGCCAATCGCCTCGTCCAACGTCACGACGTAGGGCACCACGCCCAGCCAGTCGCCGATCCGGTCGCTCCGGCAGCCGGCTAGCAGCAGCATCTGCACACCCATCAGCCGCTCACTCAGCCAGTCGCCGTCCACCGCACCGCCGACCAGGTCGACGCCCGCCGGGAAGCCGGCTTGCTGCTCGACGACCTGGGTGTCCTGCACAATCTAGATCCGAAAGGGCTGGACGACCTCCTTCCCGTGCCGGGCAGCGACTTCCGCATTGCCAAATACCCGGTCACCAAACTGCCAGATCTGTTCAGGGTCATTCAGGGCTTTATTTCAGCCGTTTGGATTGTCTAAATCTCTGGGTCCCCGATAGTGTGCACCATCTTCACCGGGCAGGGCGTCAGTAGCGCGGGATCCGCGTGCGTTCGATGACGGCGCGCTGGATTCCGAGTACCTCTGGCACATCCAGGATTGCGTGCAGCAGATTGGCCGGCGCGTGGTTGCCCTGGCTGACCACCAGCACCGCCTCGCTCAAGTGCCCCAACATCGGATGTTCGTCGGCCTCCAACGGAATGGCGATGGCTTCGCTCAGGCTGGCTGGCGTTTCTACGGTTGTCCATACGACGGCGTCGATCTCGCCTGTGGCGAGCAGGTCGAGCGCCTGGTCGTACTGGATGCCCACTAGCTCGATGCGTTTGCCGCGGCTGATCGACCGGGAGATGTAGGTGTGATCTGCCGACAGGAAATCGACGCCAAGCCGCACGCTATCGAGCTGAGCTGCATTCAAATGGCTGCGCAACAGGAGTATATGACCGGCAGAATAGCTCTGTTCGCCAAACGGCACGGTGATGTCGACGGCGAATCCGTGCGCGCTGGCCGTATCGGCCGCAAAGCGCGAGATTAGCGCCCAGTCGATCACGCCATTGGCTAGCGCTTGCAGACGCTCGCTGGAGCCACGCATGAAGCGCAGCGCCAGCCCGATCTCTGCCCTGGCAAACTGGGCCTGCAGCGCGGTCGCCAGCCCCTCGATTTGGCGCAGGTACGGCAGCGGCATGGCGCCGATCATCGGGCGATGATGGCTGATTTCCCACAGGCGCAGGTAATCGACTTCGACGACATAGGTGCCAAGACGCCCGCGCGGGTCGAGCTTGGCGGCAGCGACATCCTGCAAGTAGTCGAACGCGCTCTGCACGGTGCCGACGCCGGCCTGGAACAAGTCCGCATATTCCTGCATTGAAAGCAGCCGATCTCCAGGACTCGTCACCAGCAAGGCGCGTGCCAAAGATATCACAATTTGGCCGTGTTTCGTCAGCAAGCCCTGAGTGCTTGCCTGTTCTGTCCGGCTCACGCCTGTCCTGCCCTGTTGCTCTGCAATAAATTTCATTAAAATATTGAACAATTTCTCATTTCAGTAGAGCGTAGCACGCTGCGCAACAATCGTCAATGAAGCGGCCCAGTAGTTTTCATTTTGGAGGGATAGGGAACCGCTTTGCGGTGATAGTGGTTGAGCCGGCATGGCACTGTCAATCCAAATGGTGGTGGAATGATTTTGGGGGTGCCAAGGCGGCAGTGTGTGCATGCAAACATAACAAGAGCTGAGAGGCCGTCCCCGATCGACTGGCGGATTTTATTTGACATAAAACAAAATTGTGCAAAAAAGGCGTTTTCCCAAGCGGCTCTTTGAGAGTAACTCGGAGTATCGAAGCAACAAGTGAACCAAAGGAGCTTTCATTTTTTCCCGATTATTATTCGATAAATTATATATTTATTTAAAAATCTTGACATTTCACCGTTAATATAATAATATATCATTCAATTTGTTGAATATAAAACAGTTTGGGGATTTCCTGTGCAATTACCGATCTTCGAATGCGCCGATATTGTCGTCCTGGGTGCCGGTTCAGCCGGCTGCACTGCCGCCATTGCCGCCGCCCGCAGCGGCGCTGACACGCTGCTGGTAGAGCGTTACGGCTTTTTGGGCGGAACCTCGACGATGGTGTTGGACACTTTCTATGGCTTCTACATTCCCGGCAACGACGCACGCCGCGTCGTCGGCGGCCTTCCGTGGGAAATCGTGGAGCGGCTGCGGCGCTACGGCATGGTGGTCGAGCGCCCCAGCAGTTACGGCGCCGGTCAAGCTGTTACCTATGATCCGCCCACACTCCAGGTAGTCTGGGAGCAGACTGCGCTGGAGGCGGGCGTTCGGTTGCGGCTGCACACCTTCTGCATCGACGTACAAAAGGAGGGTGAGCGCATCACGGGTATTGTGGTCGGCGGCAAAAGCGGCATGGGTGTGATCACCGGGAAGGTGTTCGT
>CAIOHJ010000199.1 GCA_903858085.1 uncultured Chloroflexota bacterium | reverse complement strand
TACCAGCCTGGCTGGCATCGGGTTGATTCGAACGACCCTCTCTCAACTCCCCCCAGAGGCGACCCCAGAGGCGACCCCAGAGACAGCCCCAGAGGCGACCCCAGAGACAGCCACAGAGGCAGCCCCAGAGGCGGCCCCAGAGACAGTCCCAGAGACAGCCACAGAGACGGCCCCAGAGACAGCCCCAGAGGCGACCCCAGAGACAGCCCCAGAGACAGCCCCAGAGACAGCCCCAGAGGCGACCCCAGAGGCGGCCCCAGAGACAGCCCCAGAGGCGACCCCAGAGGCGACCCCAGAGGCGACTGCACAGCCGATCCTGCTTGTGCTGCCCACTGCGACCCCTGTTCCTTCTTTACCTGCGACTCTCCTGCCGACTGCGACGATCGAAGCCCCCCCTGCTTCCGTGCAGCTCGCCGGGATCCGCCACGAATGGCAGACCTGGAACAACTGTGGGCCAGCGACGCTGGCAATGAACCTCAGCTATTACGGCAGCACGCTTGACCAGGCAGCGATCGGCGGGGTGTTGCGCACTTCACCCGACGACAAAAATGTCAGCCCGTATGAGCTGGTCAACTACGCGACCGGCCAGGGCTATGTCGCACACGAACTGGTCAACGGGACCCCTCTGCTGTTGCGCACGCTTCTGGCCAATGGGGTACCGGTTGTGCTCGAAACCTGGTACGAACGAGCCGACGGCGAAGGCATCGGCCACTACCGGCTGCTGGTTGGCTACGACGATGCGGCGGCCCAGTGGACACTCTACGACTCGCTCGACGCTGTCGGTCTGCTCTCCTTCGAGCCCTATGGCGGCATACGCGTTGCCTACGATCAGCTGGCAGAATGGTGGAAGGTCTTCAACCGCACCTTTTTGCTGGTCTACCCCCCCGAACGGGAGGCGCAGGTCACGGCGATCCTGGGTCAGGCCGGTCTGGACAAGGGCAGGATGTGGGCCGATGCCGAGCAGCAAGCACGAACCGACCTGGCTGCCGACCAGACGGACCGTTTTGCCTGGTTCAACCTGGGCAGCAGCCTGACAGAGCAGGGACGTTATGCGGAAGCAGCTGCGGCCTTCGACCAGGCACGTGCGATCGGTTTGCCCAAGCGCATGCTCTGGTACCAGCACACCCCCTTTGAAGCCTATGTCAACACAGGGCGGGCGCAGGATGTCCTTGCGATCAGCGACGTCGTTTTGGAAGAAACCGCAAGCGTCGAGGAAATCTTCTACTGGCGGAGCCGTGCCCTGCTGGCCCTGGGCGACCCTGCAGCGGCGTTGGATGCAGCAGAACGTGCGCTGGAGCTGGCACCCCAGTTTACTCCGGCGTTGGAGCTGCGTGCTGAACTGACTGGCCGGTGATGCCTGACAAAAACCTTGCGCGCAGCAGCATTTTCTGCAACCAATCGCCCCTCTTCTCCACAGAAAGGATCTGTCATGTCCGTCTTGCCATCGACGATCTCCGGACGGCCGCTGCCGCAGCTGCGGCCAGTCACTCAACATTTTGAACGTCCACAGCTGGCGGATGTCTCTGCGACGGCCTACGCTGAGGTGGCGCGCGGGTTGCAAGCAATGGGGGCCCGCCCGGGTGAGCGGGTGGCTATCGGCGCTGGCAGCCGTGGCATCCGCGACCTGGTTCCTGTGCTGCGGGCTACAGTGGCCGCGTGCCGGGCCAGCGGGCTCTCTCCTTACCTGGTGCCCGCCATGGGCAGCCATGGCGGCGGCACCGCCGAAGGGCAGCGCCACGTGCTAGAACATCTGGGGGTGAACGAAGCCAGCGTCGGTGCCCCTGTGCTCTCCAACAACGAAGTTGTCCAGATAGGCGAGACCCATTGGGGGATGCCCATCTATTTTGACCGTGAGGCGCTGCAGGCCGACTGGATTCTCCCAGTCAACCGGGTCAAGCCGCATACCGATTTTACCGGAACCCATGAGAGTGGGCTGTGCAAGATGCTGGTGATCGGCTTTGCCAACCATGCAGGCTGCGCTCGTGTGCACCAGGAGACCTTTGCCCGCTTCCACACGGTGGTGCCAACGACAGCCGCAGCAATTTTGGAAAAGGTGCCTGTCGGCTTTGGCCTCGCGATCGTGGAAAATGCTTACGACGAAAGTTTTATCGTGGAGGCAATTCCGCGCAGACAGCTCCTGGCACGGGAGGCCGAGCTGCTGCAGATCGCCTATGCCCACATGGCGCGTCTGCACTTCGAACACATCGACGTGCTGATTGTCGACATGATCGGCAAAGAGATCAGCGGGGCTGGCATGGACCCCAACATCATCGGCCGCACCGCCAAAGGGATCCTGCCAGGCTATCGGGGCCCCACAATCGCCCGGATCGTGGTGGGGGGGCTCACGCCAACGGGCGGCGGCAACGCGATCGGGATCGGGCAGGCTGATTTCACAACCGAGTCAGGATTGGGGCAAATCGACCGGGTTTCGACCTACGTCAACGCGATCGCAGCGGGCACACCCGAGAGCGGACGGCTGCCGATTGCCCTGCCGACACTTGACGATGCAGTGCGGGCTGCACTGCTGACCAGCGGGATCGACGACTGGAATCGTGCAGCCGTGGTTCGTATTGCCAACACGCTGCAGCTGGACAAAATCGCTGTCTCAAACGCTCTGGCAGAGACCGTGGATCGTTGTCCCAATCTGAGCTGGAGGTAGAGAACCCAGGTCCCCCCCACCAGCAGCAGAGACCCCAGGCCTGAAGAAAGCTGCTTTCTCGTTCACCCAATACACTGGACACTATACGTTCTGCACAAAGGCTGGCCTCGCGCAACTGTGCGCGAGGCCAGCCTTTGTCTCTCTTTTTTGCGCAGTTTGGCGCTGATTGGCGCTTTTTTTTCGGGTTTTCGTTCATGAATTGTTCAATCTATTCATCAAAGATTGTGCAATATATCCAATGCACTGCAGGCAAAGAGCTGGTATCTTGGTAACGTGCGGTCCAGCCAGGAGATCACAGGCTTGCTGCACGGGGTGAGTGGCAGTATCTGAAATTTTGGCGTTCAAAAACACAAGCGAAGTGGAAAAAGGAGACAACCTATGGAAGCCGTCATCGATACAGGCGATACCGCCTGGATTTTGATAGCGACTGCGCTGGTCACCATGATGACGCCAGCTCTGGGCTTTTTTTATGGCGGCATGGTTCGTAAAAAGAACTTGCTCTCCACGCTCAACCTCAGCTTCATCACGATGGGGTTGATCGGCGTGCAGTGGGTGCTCTACGGATACACCCTGGCCTTTGGTCCTACACAGGGCGGCTGGATTGGCGGATTGGATTTTCTCGGGTTGAACGGGGTCGGTGCTGCGCCGGACCCCAACTACTCAGCGACGATTCCGGCGATCGCCTTTGCTGCTTTTCAGATGACCTTTGCTGTGATCACGCCGGCGCTGATCACAGGGGCCTTTGTTGAGCGCATCCGTTTCCGCACTTTTCTGGTCTTCACCTTGCTCTGGGCGACGGTGATCTATGCGCCGCTGGCCCACTGGGTGTGGGCTGTAGGTGGCGTTCTGCGCACCTACGGCGCGCTGGATTTTGCAGGTGGCACCGTTGTTCACATTGCGGCCGGTTTTTCGGCGCTGGCGTTTGCGCTGGTCATCCGTGGTCGCCGCGGCTACGGCTCCATCAGCATTGAGCCCAACAACATTCCGCTGACAGTGTTGGGGGCGGGGCTGCTGTGGGTGGGCTGGTTTGGCTTCAACGGTGGCAGCGCGCTGGGTGCCAATGGACTGGCCTTCACGGCCTTGATGAACACCAATGTGGCCGCCGCAGCCGCTGCTGTGGTCTGGATGCTGCTGGCCTGGAGCGACAAAAAACCGAGCGTGCTTGGCATTGTCACTGGCGCAGTTGTTGGCCTGGTGGCCATCACCCCTGCGGCGGGCTTCGTCACCCCACTGGCAGCCATTCTCATCGGTGCTGTCGGCGCCCCCATCAGCTACTACAGCATCAAGTTTATCCACAGCCGCCGGCTCGACGAATCCTTGGATGTGTGGGGCTGCCATGGGATGGCCGGGATGTGGGGTGCGCTGGCCACAGGGCTGTTTGCTACCAAAAGCATCAACGAATTTGGGGCCGACGGTCTGTTCTACGGCAACCCCAATCAATTTGTGATCCAGCTAGTCGCCGCTGTCGGTGCGGCAATCTTTGCCTTCGTGCTCACCTTCGTGATCGCCAAGGGACTCGACAAGATCTTAGGGCTGAGCGTCAGCGAGTCAGAAGAAGAAGTTGGCCTGGATGTGAGTGAGCATGGCGAGCGGGCCTACGCCTGAGAGCGCTGTCGCTGAACAGCCAACGGTATCAACGATCGGTATACAGCCGGGCAAATAGCTCTGGGAGGAACCATGACAAAAAAAATTGAAGCCATCATTCGGGAAGAAAAGCTGAATGATGTCAAACAGGCGTTGCGTGAAATCGGGATTGTTGGGATGAATGTCATTGAAGTGCGCGGCCACGGCCGCCAGGGCGGGATCGAGCTGGCAGCACGCACCGGAACCTACTATGTGGACATGCTCTCCAAGATCCAGCTCAACATTGTCTTGAGCGACCACAACGTGGACAAGACAGTCGAAACGATCATCAAAGCAGCACGCACCGGGCAGACAGGCGACGGGTTGATCTTCGTGACACCGGTCGATCAGGTCTACCGCATTCGCACCGGCGAACGTGACAAAGAGGCGCTCAGCTACGAAGGGGACATTGACACACGGCGGGGTGGCAAAAACGGCCCCAAGAAGGCGTAGCAGCGCTTCATCCTCTGGCCGGTGCCCCCTACAGAGACCTGCTGCCCGGCTTTCTGTGGAAGCCGGGCAGCAAAAACAACCTCATCCAACCCAGATTTTTTGGGCTGCGGTCGGTAACGCAGGAATGTGGCCATGCACGTTCTTGCGCACCGCCTGCAGCAGCGGAGCCACGTACGGGATCAGGACCCCTCCCTCTTCACTGATGAGCTGCTGCAACTCAGCATACAGGGCCTTGCGCTTTTCAACATCTTGCTCCCCCCGTGCAACTGCGATCAGTTCTTCCGCCCGAGGATCGCTCCAACCACTTTCGTTGTAGAGGCCGGACGCAGTGAATGCCACCGGCATGACCGTCTCTGGGTCACTCAAAGTGGGCCACCAGCTGATATAAAATGGCACCTGCATGTACTTTTCGACATAGTAGCTGCTGGCAGGCACCTTTTCCAGGAGCACGGTGATCCCAGCAGCCTTGACCATTTCTTGGATGGCCACCGCTGCCTCGTTGATACGCGGACCCCCGATCTCCGCAATGGTCAAGGTCACTTCCAGCCCGTCGCTGTACCCTGCTTCAGCCAGCAGGGCTTTGGCCTTTTCAACATCATAGTCCAGCGGAGGAATCTCGGCCCAGAAGGGGGTGCCGGGTGCCATCGGCTGGTCGTTGCCTACCGAGCCGCGCCCAAGCATCAAGGCACTGTGCAGGGCATTGCGGTCGACTGCATGCTTGATGGCCTGACGAACGCGTACATCGTCGAAAGGTTTTTGATCGACACGCATTGCAAAAACTGGATAATAGCCCTGAACCCCTTCCAGCAGGGTGACATCTGGCGACTCTTGGAGGATGGCCAGATTTTCCAGACTCACACTTTGCAAAAAATCGACCAGGCCGCTCGTCAGCGCTGCCAGTTGTGACGCCACTTCTGGGATCACGATTACCTGCACTTCATCCAGATACGGGCGTTCGGGGTCCCAATAGTTCTCATTGCGTTTGAAGACAATCCGTTCACCCGGCACATACTCCGCCAGTACAAAGGGGCCAGTGCCAGCAGGTGTCTCGGAGAGCTGTTCCGTCGTTCGATCGTGGGGGACAATTTGGGCAAAGGGGCCCCCCAACACCATTGGGAGAGCCACATTGGGCTCACGGAGGTGAATGTTGACTGTCAATTCATCGAGAACTTCCACCCGTTCGACCATAGACAAGGAAGCCGCAATCGTCCCCGAAGCAGGATCCAACATCCGGTTGATGCTGTACTCGACATCTTTGGCCGTAAAAGGGGTGCCATGTTGAAAGACAACGTTCGGTCGCAAATGCAAGGTGTAGACGGTCGCATCTTCGTTCAGCTCCCAGGATTCTGCCAACATTGGGTAGATGGGGGCGCCTTCTTCTCCTTCGCTGACCCAAAACAGCGCGTCGTAGAGCATCTTTGCGACATCGACGTCGGCAAAGGTAGAAGAAGTTCCTGGATTCAAAGTCAGGAGGTCATCGGTGAACACAAGGCGCAAGACGCCGCCCCGTTGTGGCGAACTCGCCTCCACCGCGCCCGCTGCAGGCGTGGCCAGTTTTACCCCGCTGGGAATCGTGCAGCCATTCAAAGCAATCAGAGCTGCCGATCCACCCAGCAGTTGTAGAAACTGCCGACGGTGAACAGCTGGAAGAAATCCGGCATTTGTCATATAAGGCTCCTTTACGACACAACAGCCAACCATACTTTTTTGAATCGATTCTGCTTTTCACCGCAGGGCTGTATTGTATACCCATCGCTGGAACAACCTGAATTGGAACAGACTCCCCCCAGCAAACGCCAGGGGAATCTCGCCTCCTTTCACTCTGGTTGAAGGCAGAGAGCTGTCTGCTGAACGGGCCCACTGGAGGTCAAAGAGCGGTTCGTACAACCGCTTTGGCGACAGAACAGTCCGATGATAGACTGTCTCTCTACGAAAGGAGAAAAGCAGTTTCCTTCACCCGCCAAAATGGGTGGTTTCTGCTGCAAAACCGACGATGAAATTCAATTTGTTCCTTGGGGTGACACTGCTGTGGCTGGCTGGCTGCAAGCCGATCGAGCCGGCCCCCAGCCCGGTTGTGTTGGAGCCCACCGGATTTATCCAGCGCATCCACGACCCAGGGATGGCAAAAGAGGGCGACACCTACTATGTGTTCTCCACCGGTTCCCGCGTGATCGTGATCTGTTCGCCCGATCGGGTCGATTGGCGGTGGTGCGGTCGTGTCTTTGAACGGCCGCCAGCCTGGATCCAACAGGCCATACCCGGCGCGGTCGATCTCTGGGCGCCCGATATTTCTTTTTTCAACGGAGAGTGGTATCTCTACTACGCAGCTTCCACCTTTGGCAGCCCGCGTTCGGTGATCGGTCTGGCAACCAATCGCACGCTTGACCCCACCCACCCAGAGTATGGGTGGGTCGACCAAGGTCTGGTGCTTGCGTCGACCGGCGCAGAAAATTGGAATGCAATCGACCCCAATCGGGTCGTGGACGAACAGGGGCAGCCGTGGCTGGTGTTTGGCTCCTATTGGAGCGGGATCCAGCTGCGCAAACTGGACTCGGTGACAGGCAAACCCGACCCTGACGACCCGACGGTCTACCCCCTGGCCCAACGGCCAGCCGATGGGCCAGGAGGCACTGCGATCGAAGCCCCCTTCCTCCTGCAGCGGAACGGATTTTATTATCTCTTTGTCTCGTTCGACGCCTGCTGTCGCGGGCTCCAAAGCACCTACAACGTGCGCGTCGGGCGGGCGCCCGCAATCACAGGACCCTACGTGGACCGAGCAGGAACCCCGCTGCTTGAAGGGGGCGGTACGCTGATTTTGCAGGCCTACGATCGCTGGCGGGGGCCTGGGCACAACGGAATTTATCGAGAAGGGAAGATCGACTGGTTTGTCTATCATGCCTACGATGCCCGCCAGGCAGGGATCTCCAAACTGCGGATCGAGTCTTTGGGCTGGGACGCTGCTGGCTGGCCATACCTGCCCAGCCAGCAACCGTAGGTACCTGGCGCCGCACACAAACACCGATTCAGTGAGAAACAAGGGACAACCGCTGCTCCCCAAGGAGGACAAATGGATTCGACGTTAGCAATTCTGGGCGGTGAGAAGCAGATTCAAACGCCCTACCCAGCCTGGCCGGTACACGACGAACGCGAGGTGGAGGTGGTGGCCGAGGTAGTTCGTTCGGGCCAGTGGGGCGGATTTCCTTATCCAGGCCCGCGCACACGGGCCTTGCTGGACAATTTTTTGGCTTTCCAGGGGGGCGAGCATGCGATCCTGGCGGCCAATGGCACGGTGACGCTGGAGATCGCCCTGCGCGCAGCCGGCATCGGTTGGGGCGACGAGGTGATCGTGCCAGCCTACTCGTTTCAGGCCACGGCGGCCGCGCCAATGGCTGCGGGCGCGATTCCGGTCATCGTCGATATTGACCCCAATTCGTATTGCCTGGACCTGCGCGCGGTCGAAGCCGCCATCACCCCACGCACACGGGCACTCCTTCCGGTACATGTCGGATCGTTGATGGCCGATATGGATGCGCTGCTGGAGATTGCCGAACGCCACAACTTGATCGTGGTAGAAGACTGCGCCCACGCGCATGGGATGGAGTGGAAAAGGCAGGGGGCGGGCACACTTGGCCATTTTGGCTCGTTCAGCCTGCAATCCTCCAAGCTTTTGACCGCAGGCGAGGGTGGCATTTTGATCTGCAAGACACCCGAGCTCTTGCATGCTGCGACCAGCATTGTCAACTGTGGCCGCCCGCCCGCCGAGAATGAACCGGTGACGCTGTTCGGCGCCAACTTTCGCAGCAGCGAGCTGCACGCTGCGCTGGCAGGAGCACAGCTGGAGCGTCTGCCCGAACAGACTGCGCTGCGGGAGGCTGCAGTCCGCTACATGGACGAGGCGTTGAGCGAACTTCCAGGGGTGCGTGTGCTGCGCCCCGACCCGCGCATCACGCGACGGTCGGTCTTTTTGTACATCTTTGCCGTCGACCCGGCACTCTGGGGGGTGGATCATCGCGCCATCTGTGCTGCGTTGGGGGCTGAAGGGCTGGGCGCCAGTATCGGCTACGAACCCATGCATCGCTACGAGCTTTTCCAACCCCTGCGTTCGCGCCTGCCCGTGCCTGCCGCCTACCCGGAACGCTTCCAGTTCGACCAGTTCGACCTGCCGGTGGCGACCTGCGCCTACGAACAAGAGGCCATCTGGCTGGGAGAGGCGACCTTCCGCGCCGGCAAGGAGGGGATCGACCAGGCCGTGGCTGCCATTGCCAAGGTGTACAGACACCGGGCTGCGCTGGCCGCCGCCCAGAGCCGTTTCGCACACATTTGATGCTGCTTGCCAGCAGCAGGGCAAGAATGTATACTGTTTTACAATTGATGTCTGTTTTTCATACACCCATCCTGCAGGAGGAATCCACCCATGACAGCCGCCATGGAAGCCATCTCTGCCAGCAAAGAGCTCTATCTGCCATCTGCCGAAACAGTGGCCCACGCCAAGGTGCCCGACTACCTGGCACTGCGCCAGCGGGCCATTGAGGACCCGGTGGCGTTCTGGGACCAACGGGCTCAGGAGCTGGTCGACTGGTATGAACCCTATACCACTGTGCTGGACCGAAGCAGCGCACCCTTTTTTAAGTGGTTTGTCGGCGGTCAGACCAACATCGTCCACAACGCGCTCGACCGCCATGTGCAGAGCTGGCGCAAGAACAAGCTTGCTCTGTTGTGGGAGGGGGAGAACGGCGAGCAACGCACCTACAGTTATTTCAAGCTGTGGAAGGAAGTCAACCGTTTTGCCAACGTCCTCAAGAGCATGGGGGTCAAACGTGGGGACACAGTGACCCTCTATATGGGTCGTGTGCCCGAGCTGCCGATCGCCATGCTGGCGACCGCCAAGATCGGCGCCATCCACAGCGTGGTCTACGGTGGTTTCTCCGAACAAGCGCTGGCCGACCGCATCACCGATGCCCGCAGCAAGGTGGTGGTCACCTGTGACGGCGCCTGGCTGCGCGGCAAGACGGTCAACCTCAAAGACATTACCGACGAGGCGGTCAACCGCAGCCCGGTCGTGCAGAAGGTGATCGTCTACCGGCGCACTGGCCAGAACGTACAGATGGCACCCGGCCGCGATTTTTGGTGGCACGAGCTGATGGCGCTGCCGATCGCCAGCCCCGTCTGCGAGACTGAGCGGATGGATGCCGAGGAGCCCCTCTTCATTCTGTACACTTCAGGCACGACAGGCAAACCCAAAGGGCTGATGCACACTTGCGGTGGGTACCAGGTACACATTGCAACCACCCTCCAGTATGTCTTCGACCTTCGGGAAGAGGACCGTTACTGGTGTGCAGCAGACCCAGGCTGGATCACCGGGCACAGCTATATTGTGTACGCGCCGTTGATTTTGGGGGCCACCAGCTTCATGTACGAGGGAGCACCGGGCTACCCGCTGCCCGACCGCTGGTGGCAGCTGGTCGAAAAATACAACATCACCCTCCTGTATACTGCGCCTACGGCCATCCGCAGCTTCATGCGTTTCGGCGAGGAATGGACCCGCCGTCACGACCTCAGCAGCCTGCGGTTGTTGGGGTCAGTGGGCGAGCCGATCAACCCCGAAGCCTGGCGCTGGTACCACAAGTACATCGGCCACGAACGTTGCCCGATCATGGACACCTGGTGGCAGACCGAGACTGGCGGTTTTATGATCACGCCGACGCCGGCAGTGCCGCTCAAGCCAGGCAGCGGTACACTCCCCTTTGCCGGTGTCCAGGCCGACGTCGTGCGTGAGGATGGCAGCACGGCAGACCCCAACGAGGACGGCTACCTGGTGATCAAGCACCCCTGGCCCGGCATGGCACGCACGATCTGGGGCGACCCCGATCGCTACCGCATGACCTACTGGTCAGAATTTTCCAAGCAGGGCTGGTATTTCACCGGTGACAGCGCCCGTCGCGACGAAGACGGCTATTTCTGGATCATCGGGCGCATGGACGACGTGATCAAGGTTTCCGGCTACCGGCTGGGCACCGCCGAGATAGAGAGTGCGCTGGTAGCCCACCCGACCGTCGCCGAGGCCGCTGCGATTGGGGTTCCCGACGACCTCAAAGGCAACGTCATCCATGCCTTCTGTATCCTCAACGCCGGGGTGGCCGGTTCCGATGCGCTGGTGCGCGAGCTCAAAGAACATGTGCGCAGCGAGGTCGGCCCGATCGCCATCCCGGCCGCAATCGACTTTGTCACAACGCTGCCCAAGACCCGCAGCGGCAAAATTATGCGTCGCCTGCTCAAAGCCCAGGTGCTGGGCCAGCCTGTCGGCGATACCAGCACGCTGGAAGGTTGATCAAACTTTTTGTAGCCATTTTGTGGCGGAGGCAACTGCTTTGATCGAACAGATTGCAACCCACCAGGAGTTTTTGGTCGCTCCAGAATGGCTCAAAGCCCAGGCCACGTTGCAAGACCTGGCCGGGGCGCATGCCCGCAGCCTGGCCGACCCCGACGGCTTCTGGGGGGAATGGGCCCAACGCATGGCTTGGTTCACCCCCTGGGAAAAGGTGATGGAGTGGAACTATCCTGACCATCGCTGGTTTGTGGGGGGACGGACCAATATTACCCTCAACGCCCTCGACCGCCAC
>CAIOHJ010000198.1 GCA_903858085.1 uncultured Chloroflexota bacterium | reverse complement strand
TATCCCACCTTTATCCCACAGCACGCTCTCACACAGTCCCACAGTTGGCGGGGTTATTTTCCGCTGTGTGTGCGGAGGGGGCCGGGTCAGTGCTGGGCCAGTTTTCGGCGCATTCTCACGTACTGTGCGTAGTCGATCTGGACGCGTCGGCGGATGTAGTCGCGGGTGGTGGGGGCGCTGTGTTGTGCGGCGAGGATGCGGTCGGTGACCTGCAGGTCAAAGGCATCGGAGCCGGCGCCGCTGCCATAGCTTACCATCAGGATGCGCTGGCCCGGCTCTGCTTCGTCGAGCACGGCGGAGAGGCCGATCAAGGCTGAGCCGGCGTAGGTGTTGCCGATTTCAGCGACGAGCAGCCCGGTCTTCCACTGGGCTGGTTGGAAGCCCAGCTCCTGCAGTGCGCGGGTTGGGAATTTGGGGTTGGGTTGGTGCACGACAACATGGTCGTAGTCGGCCGGGCTGCTTTGCATCGTCTGCATCATCTCGGTGGCGGCTGGAATCACATGGCCGAAGTAGCCTGGGTCGCCGCTGAACCGTTCGGCATGGCTGGGGTAATGGGTGGAGGGGCGTCGCCAGAAGTCGGTTGTGTCTGAGACATAGCTGAGGCTGCGCTGGATCAGAACCAGGGCTTCGGATGCGGGGCCCAGGATATAGGCGGCACCGCCGGCGCCGGCGGTATATTCGAGGGCGTCGCCCGGGCGCCCCTGGGCGGTGTCCATGCCGATTGCCAGCATATACTCTGCCATGCCGCTGCCGACAAAGCCGATGCCGGCCTGCAGCGCTTCGGTTCCGGCTTTGCAGGCGAACTGCCAGTCGGCGGCCAGGGTAGCTGGCGTCGCGCCGATCGCCTCTGCGACGATTGTCCCGGTTGGCTTGACCGCATAGGGGTGGCTTTCGCTGCCGATCCAGATGGCAGCGATCTGGCGCGGGTCTACGGCGGCGCGTGCCAGTGCGTTGCGGGCGGCTTCGACGCTCATGGTTGCGGTGTCTTCGTCCAGCCCGGGCACTGCTTTTTCTTTCACGGGGCTTTGGGTCTGTCCGTCTGTCCAGACTCGGCTGATTTCGGTGCCAGGCAGGCGATAGCGTGGCACATAGGCTCCATACCCTACCAGGCCGACTGGGCGAATTGGCTGTTGCAACATGGTGTTTTGTCCTATGATAAAAGTTCTCGTGCCCGTTCGACACGAATTTGTCCTTCTGCGACCAGCTGGGCGGCGATGGAATCGACGGTGCTGCCGCTGGCGCCGGCGGCGAGTGCGACCTGGCGGGCATGCAGCGTCATGTGTCCTTGCTGGATTCCTTCGCTGGCCAGTGCGCGCAGTGCAGCTAAATTTTGGGCCAGCCCGACTGCGGCCATCACTTCGCTCAGCTCGCGTGCGTGCTGGACCCCCAGCAGTTTGAGGGAGAGCTGGGCGGTCGGGTGGGCACGGGTGGCGCCGCCGACGATTCCGGCTGCCAGCGGCAGCTCCAGACGGCCGTACAGCCACGGGCCGCTGCCTGATGGCTGTTCGACCGTTTTGCTGGGGGGGGGCTGCTTGTCAGCAATCACCCTCCACTCGGTCAAGGCACGGTATTGGCCATCTCGGGCGGCGTAGGCGTGGGCGCCCGCCTCGATCGCTCGCCAGTCGTTGCCGGTTGCGACGGCGACGGCGTCGATTCCGTTGAGGATGCCTTTGTTGTGGGTGGCTGCGCGGTACGGGTCAGCGACTGCAAAGGCATTGGCATGTGCGATGCCGTGGATCACGGCGTTGCCGTCGTTTTCTGGTGTAGCGAAGGTGGCGGCGGGGATCGTCACCTCCGCCCAGGCGCGGCGGCGATCGCTCAGGTTGCTGAGGATGCGCAGCAAAGCATGTCCGCCGCTCAGCGCTTCGAGCTGTGGAGCGATCGTCTCGGCTGCTGTGTTGACGGCGTTGGCTCCCATGGCGTCCAGGGTATCGAAGAGCAAGTGGACGACCAGCATGGGGACGGTGGGGGTCACAGGCAGGCAGCGCACCTCGATCTCCAGCGGGCCTCCCCCCTGTGCTGCGATCGAAGGGCTGGTATTGGCGGCGGCCAGCAGTGCGGGTTGGGCGGCCAGGATGCGGGCCGTGGCCTGTTCCATGTCTGGGACGCCCAGCAGCTGCACCTGGGCGATCATCACAGAGCGGGTAGAGCCGGTCTGAAAACCGCCGCCGCTGCGTGCCAGGCGGGCTGCATAGCTCACGGCGGCGATCACGGAAGGCTCTTCGACCGCCATGGGGACGAGCAGGTCGCGGCCGTTGACGACAAAATTGGTGCCGATTCCGAGGGGGAGGTTGTAGACGCCGACGACATTTTCGACCATTTTGTCGGCCTGGGCCACCGAGAGTCCGGCGTGCAGCGTTTCGATCTCTGCGGCGTTCAGCGCTGCCCAGGCGGCCAGGAGGGCGGTGCGTTCGGCGACGCTTTTTTGGTAGAAACCACTGAGGCGGGAAGTGTGGTGGGGGGCCTCTGGCTGGGTCATTGTCAGCTCCTTCTGTCAGGTAGGGTGCTGCGTGTGGGCCTTGGCTCAGCTGAACGCAGCCAGCGTCCGGGTGATCAGGGGGTTCAGCAGCTGGGGGGCGAGTGCTGCGGTCAGCATGAGGAGCAGCAGGGTGACGGCCAGCCCGATGGAGAGGGCGCCCTCGCGGGCGGTCAATCTGGCTTCCTGCATTGCGAAGAGCAGGCGGGCGAGCCGGATAAAGCCGGCGACGACCCCGGCTGAGGCAACGACGATGGCCATAGAGGGGCGCCAGTCGATCTGGGCGAGTGTCTGCAGCGCTGCCCAGTGGCCCGCAAAGCCTGCAGTGAGTGGAAAACCTGCCAGCCCCAGCCCGCCCAGCAGCAGTGCAGCGCTGTTCCAGGGCATGCGGAGCCCGATGGAGCGCAGCGGCCACATTGTCAAGGTCCCTGCCTGCTGCTGGATGGCGTTGAGTCCGACTGCTGTGGTGGCCATGCTGATGATGCGCAGGATGAAGAGGAAGAGTACCGCCGTCCAGCTACGCAGGCCGGGTGTGGAGAGGGCGAAGATGATCAGCCCCCAGTCATGCAGGGCGGCGTAGCCCCAAAGACGCCCGGTCTGGAGGGTGCCGAGCGCGGCAAGTCCTCCCCAGGCTGCGGTCAACAGCCCCAGGATTCCCATCCACAGCGGCCAGTAGGTCTGGCGCACGACGAAGGGATAGGCGTTCACGGCCTGTGCGACCAGGTGCAGCACGGCCAGCTGGTAGAGGAGGCTGGCCAGAAAGGTGGCGGCGGGGGGGGCACTTTCGCTGGTGGCTGCCCAGCTGCCGTGCAGCGGAAATGGAGCCAGCAGCAGCAGCAGGCCCAGCCCGAGCAGCGTGCCGGCTGTCTGGGTGAGGGCAAGATTTTGTGGGTCGAGCGGGATCTGTTCGATCCACCAGCCTCCGACCAGGAAGAAGGGTGCGGCCAGCAGTGGCGGCAGCAGCGAACGCAGGGAGCCTGCCAGGCTGTCTGCCAGGGTGCCAGGTTCGCTGTGCAGGGCAGCGGCGGCTGCCACCAGCATACTCAACAGGATCGGCACGACCAGAATGGTAGGCACCGGCGCTGCTGTGAAGAGGGCCAGCGCAGTGTACCCGCCCAACAGCGCCCAGACCTGTGCTGGAAAGGGGGAAGGGCGGCTCTGCTGCAGGTTGAGGAGCAGTGCCGCCGCTGCGATCAGCTGGCAGAGCGCCACGATCGGGGTGTTGCTGGTTTTGAGCTGGATCGCGTACCCGGCAAATTGGAGGGGGGCTTCCAGGTCAATGCTGCTGCCGGTCGGCAGCAGCCAGATCGGGCGGCTCAGGTCGAGCGACCAGAACCACAGCGCCAGCAGGGCTGTGCTGCCAGCCCCTGCAGCCGAGACCCAGCGCCCCTGTGCCCGCAGCCAGTAGCTGGTGAGTGCAGCTGCCCCGTACACTCCAAAAAGCAGCCCTAAAAAAGGGAAACCTGCAGCCCCAAGCGGGTTCATGGCTGTTGTTCCTTCTGTGGTGCGGGGGGGGGGCCAGGCAGGGCAGGTGGCTGGCCAGCGGTGGGGGCCAGGGGGGAGCGGCGCCGCGCGGACGGCGGCGCTTCGGCAGGCAGGTGGCTGAGGAGCCAGTTGCGCGCCGGCTGCTGCGTCGCTGGAAAAGAGAGTTTCGGTGGCTGGGCTGGGGTCGGACGGATCTGCTGGGCCAGCGCGAGGCCAGCACATGCCAACGCCAGCAGGATCTGGGCCATTCCGACCAGCACGGCGACGCCGGATGTAGGAGCCAACAGGGCAGCCAGGCTCTGCAGCGGCGTTGTCAACAACAACAGGCCACTCCCCGTCTGGACAGGGGCGTTGGACAGGCTCAGCAGCACCAGCCCGCAGAGGCCAATCCAGCAGAGCAGATCGGTCTCTGCCTGGGTCAACAGGGGGAGGCTGAGGGATGGGCTGAAGGCCTGCCAGGCGCCCAGCAAAAAACCGAGCCCGCAGAGGCGGATCAGCCAGTTGCCAGCCGGGGCGGTGCTGGTAGAAGAGAAGCTGCCAGCCTGCCAGAGCAGCAGGCCCGCCAGCAGTGCTGCCAGCCACTGGCTGGCGGTGACCACTGTCAGCGGGCTGTGCAAGGCGGCCAGCAAGCTGCTGGTGACCAGCAGCAGGGTCACGGTGGAGGCCACTGCCCAGCGCCAGCTCCAGACGAGCACGCTGCTGGCAGCCAGGAGCCAGAGCAGCAAGATACCTGCGCTGTTCGCCAGCAGATCGCCGAGCAGGGCAAAGGGGGAAGCTGGCATCAGCGCACCAACAGCAGCCCGAGCAGGAGCAGGGTGAGGAACCAGCCGACATAGCCGGTTCCCTCGACCACATTCAGCAGATTGGCCCCGACCTGGGCTGTTTTGTCGACGCTCCAGGTCAGGAGGGTGAACAACCATTCCAGCTGGCTGAAGCGGCTGATGCGGCCGGCGAGTGCCCCGACCTGTGGCCAAACGCGCGGGGAAGCCCAGACCAGGAGGAAGCCCAGCGACAGCGGCAGCGCCAGCACGAACCAGACCGTGCCGCCTGCCACCACATTGGGGGGGGTGCCCAACGTGCTGTGGATCGACTGGGGGATGCCGACGACGGTTTCGGTGAAGCGGGGGAGCAGCCCGGAGATGGCCAGGGGCAGCCCCAGTGCCAGGCAGGCGGCCAGCAATCTGACCAGGTAGTGGGCAGGCAGCTCCAGTGGCTGGCGTTCCTCGCTGCCCCAGCTGCGCAGCAGCGCAGCAATCAACATTCCCTGGGCCAGAATGTAAAGCACGAGTGCAGGCCAGTAGGCGGGGCCGTCGGCCAACAGACGGGCCAGGGCTGGCTGGCCGAGAAATCCGGGGGTAAAAGGTGCTCCCGCCAGCGTCAGGGCTCCTACGCTGATCGGCAGCTGCCAGCCCCAAGCCCGCCAGACCTGGTCGCCGACCAGCCAGAGCGCGCCGCCCAGTGCAAAGGCGGTCAACGGCCACAGCAGCGCTGCCGGTCCGGGCACCTCTCCCAGCAACCCGGCCAGGGTTGCGGTGCCGGCGGCGGTGATCAACACAAACGCAACATAGTGTACATGGTCCTGGGCGGTGAACGACGCCAGTGCGCTCAGCAAGAGTGCGGCTGTGAGCAGCAACAGCCACCACGGGGACAGCAGCAGATCGGCGCCGCCGATCTGCAAGGTATGTCCCAGCAGCCAGAGCCCGCCCAGAACAGGCACCAGGTGGTCGAGCAGCCGTTCCGAGAGATTCAGGCGGGTCGCGGTGCGCGGCAGCAGCCAGAGGTGGAAGGGGTAGATGCCGGCGCGGATCGTGGCAGCGGCCAGCAGCAGGAGCAGGGTTTCGACTGGGACCACGGTGCCGCTGGCCAGTTTTTGGGCCAGCCCGGTCGGCCCGGCGGGCAGCACGGCGACAAAGAGCAAAAGCGCGCCGATCAGGCTGAGGATCTGTGTCTCGCTGGAGCGGGCCCGGTCGGAGAGGGCAGCGCTGCCGAAGGGTTCGGCGGACATTCGCAGGAGGACGGTGATGTCGAGCAGGACCCAGGTCAGCAACACGGTGAGCAGATTGCCGCTTTGCACAAACAGCAGGCTGGCGGCGAGGATGGCCAGATCGGTGGCCAGCACATTGTGCAGGCGGGGAAGCGTTTTGTGGTCTGGGCCGTGGGTACGGTTGAGCAGGATGCCCAGCCCGCCGACCAGGAGAATCAGTGCGCCCAGATAATAGTTCCAGCTGTCAGCGATCCAGTACAGGTTGGTGGCGCTTTGCAGCAGTGGCTGCCAGGGACGGCTCCAGGTTGGGATCAGCGCAACAAACTGCAGCAGAAGGTATTGCAAGCCAGCCAGGCCGAGAAACGAGAGTGCCAGCCAGGTGAGCCAGTGTGGCCGCTTCAGCCAGCGGCCAATCCCCAGTTCGAGTGCTGCGCCGACCAACAGGAGCAGCGGTGCGCCGAGCGGCGAAACAAGCAGCGGGAATAGCATAGAAGTGCATCATAGCACAGCCTGGAGCGGCGGGAAAACCGGCCTGCCGAGCGGCGTGCGATCGGCAGGGAGTCGCCATTCGGAAAAAAGAGCTGGCTGTGGTAGAATAAGAAATTATGAGCGAACACAAAACCTGGTTGGAAAAATTGGCGAATCGTTTTTATGCCATCCCGACGGTTGCGCAGCTTTGGGCGCGCCGTGTTGCCCGGGAGGGTGTCCAGGATGGCGATGCAGAGGCAGCGATCCCGTTTGTGCGGCTGCGTGGCCCGCTGCACCGTGCGCGTGGGGCCTTGATCACGACTGGCGGCGTCCACCTGCGCGCGCAGCAGCCGTTTGACATGCTCTCTGCCAGCGGCGACCCGACCTATCGTGAAATTCCGGCCGACACCCCGGCGGAGCAGCTCACGATCACACACAAATACTACGACCATCGCGATGCAGACGCCGACCTCAACGTGATCTTTCCGCTGGCCCATCTGCGCAGTCTGGTCGAACAGGGTGTGGTCGGTGCGTTGGCTCCCCGCCATTTTGGCTTTATGGGCCATGTCGACGGGGAGCAGGTGGCGACGCTGACCGGGCAGACGGCTCGGGAGGTTGCTGCCAAACTGCGCCAGGATGGGGTCGATTTTGTCTTGCTGACTCCCGCTTGAGGGCTCTGCAATCGGTCCGTCGGACTGATCGCACGTGCCATTGAACGGGCTGGCATCCCGACGGTCTGTGTCTCGATCACGCGGGATCTGACCGAGGCGGTCGGGGTGCCGCGCGCGGTCTTTGTCAAATGGCCGCTTGGGCATCCATTGGGAGAGCCACAGGCGCCGTTGCAGCAGAGGACGGTGATCTTCCGGGCGCTGCTGCGGCTGGTGCAGGCGGAAGAGGCTGGGATCATCGAAGAGTTGGGCTATCGCTGGCGACGAGAGCTCTACAGTGAGCCAGAGTGGCCGTTGTTGAACAGGGAATAAAGAAAAATGGAGCGACGCCAACGCCGTCCAGCGGAGCCCAAAGCGGAGCCCAAAGCGCAGCTGCGCTGGGAGGGTGCGATTTTTGCGTTTGCCAGCAACATGCTGCTGGTGACTGCGTTGACCGGTTTGGTGCAGAGCCAACGGCTTCCGATCGAATATGGGCTGTTGGCCACCTTGTTTGGCCCGTTGCTGGCCGGTGTTTTGACGGCGTTGTATGTGCGGCAGCGGGGGGGCATGCATGCGTTTTTGGGGGGACTGTTGAGTCTGCTGCCTTTGACCTTTTTCATCTTTCAGGGCAGCTGGCAGCCGGCCCTGTATGCGGGCTCCTTTTGCACCATCGGCGGGGCGTTGGCCGAGCTGTGGCAGCGGCGTTCGGGAAAACGACGGGGACGCTGACGCGATGCACAACGGGGGGTGGTGGCATTTTGTGGCGTTTGACGAGTCGAAACAGAGCCGTCCGGTTGTGGACCGTGCGCTGGTGCGGCGAGTTTTTGCGTATGCCCGGCCGTATCTGAGGCCGATTTTGGGGGTGCTGGCTGCGATCACACTCTCTTCGCTGCTGGGGCTGCTCCCTCCGCTGATCTATCGTGAGCTGATCGACCGGGTGTTGCCTGGCCGTGACCTGCCTTTGCTCAACTGGATGGCTGTCGGGCTTTTTGTGGTGCCGCTGCTCTCGGGGCTGTTGAGTGTGGTGCAAAGACGTGCCAGCGCTCGGGCGGGGGAGGGAATCATCTACGACTTGCGCAACCAGATGTTTGACCATCTCGGGCGGATGTCGCTGCGTTTTTTCACCCATACCAAGTCGGGGGAGATTGTCTCACGTTTCAACAACGATGTTGTCGGTGCCCAGAATGCGATCACCGGCACGTTGCCTGAGATTCTCACCAATGTGGTGACGTTGCTTTCGACGCTGGCGATCATGGTGGCGATCGAGTGGCGTCTGGTTCTGCTTTCGATCGCCGTGTTGCCCCTTTTTCTGCTGCCGGCTCGCCGTGTGGGGTTGACCTTGCGCAAGATTCGGCGCCAGGCGCTCGACTACAACGCCGAGATGAGCAACCAGATCGCGGAGGCGTTGACGGTGAGTGGGGCGTTGCTGATGAAAATTTTCAACCGAGCTGCTGACGAGGGGCGGCGTTTTCATCGGGTGAGCGGCCAGGTGCGTGACATCGGTGTGGAGCGCGCCCAGGTGGCCCAGCTTTTTTTCATGAGCCTCGGGTTGGTCGGTGCGATCGGCAGTGCGTTTGTCTATTGGGCAGGTGGATGGATGGTGTTCGACGGTGCGCTGACGGCGGGCACGATCGTTGCGTTCACGGCCTATCTGCCCCGGCTGTATGGGCCGATCTCTGCGTTGGCCAATGTGCAGGTAGAGTTTGTGACGGCGCTGGTCAGTTTTGAGCGTGTCTTCGAGTATCTGGACATGCCGGTGGAGATCCAGGAGAAGCCGAATGCGGTCGCTTTGCAGCAGGCGGTGGGGCGGATCGCCTTCGAGGATGTCTGGTTTTCCTATCTGCAAGAAGAGGGGGGGAGTGCGGCGGCAGCTCCTGGGCCGTCAGCGGGCGACTTCCATCCGGCCTTGCAGCGGGTTTCTTTTGTGGTCGAGCCGGGCACGTTGACCGCTCTGGTCGGGCCCAGCGGTGCCGGCAAGACGACGATCACCTATCTGCTGCCTCGGCTGTACGACCCGACTCGCGGGCGGATCACGCTGGACGGGTACGACCTGCGCGACCTGCAGCTGGACTCGCTGGTCCGGCAGTTTGGGGTAGTCAGCCAGGAGAGCTACCTGTTCCATGCCTCGATACGGGACAACCTCTGCTATGCCAAGGCAGATGCGACCCAGGCCGAGCTGGAAGCGGCCTGCCGCGCTGCCTACATCCATGAGATGGTGGCTGGCCTGCCCGACGGCTACGACACTGTGGTCGGCGAGCGTGGCTACCGGCTGAGCGGCGGCGAGAAACAGCGGCTTGCGATCGCCCGGGTGATCCTCAAAAACCCACGGATCCTGGTGTTGGACGAAGCGACATCGCATCTCGATTCGCAGAGCGAAGCTTGGATCCAGGCTGCCTTGGAGCCGCTGCTGGTTGGGCGCACGAGTGTGGTGATTGCCCACCGGCTTTCCACCATTCTGGCAGCTGACAACATCCTGGTGTTGGATCGCGGGCAGGTTGTCGAGCAGGGCACCCACGACGACCTGCTGGCGCGCGGCGGGCTGTACACAACTTTGTACGAAACACAGTTCCGCGCACGGCAGGAGCTTTCGAGCGTCGGGTCCTGACCGGCGCGCTGCCTGCAGAGCAGCGACGGCAAATTTTCCCCTCTCTTTTCGACGAAAATACCTTCTTATTGGGGACGGACGGAGAAGCTGTCCTGTTCGATGGCTCCGCCCTGGATATGCCACTGGGTGATGCCGCCGGTCAGATTGGAGGCGTCGAACCCCTGCTCGCGCAGAAAATAGGTGACGCCGAACGAGCGGCTGCCGTGTGCGCAGAAGACGACGACCGGCCGGGACCGGTTCAACTCGTCCAGGCGGTCGGGCACGCTGTTCATTGGGATGTGCAGGGCACCGGGAATGCGGACCTGCCGCCATTCGTAAGGTTCGCGCACGTCGAGCAACTGGGGCGGGTTGGGGGCTGCGAGGGCTGCCCGGAGCGCAGGGGTGGTCAACTCTGGGAGTGAGATTTCATCGGCTTCTGGTTCAGGGACGAGCGGTGCGACGGGCCGCGTCGGCGGCGTGGGCTTGGCAAACCATGTTTTGATTGTCTTCAACAGCGGCATCGGGCTTTTTCCTTTTCTTTGAACGGATTCATGCTCTCTTTATAGCAGAACTGGGAGCTGAACACGGTAAAAAAGTTCTCTAAAATCAGCGGCTGTTTGAAAATTGTGCCCCTGCGGGCGGCCATTGGCAGGGGCTGCCTCAGAGAAACGGGCATTCGGCCATTTGGGCATGCACTCTCCCGGGGGAGGTCATGCTACAATGGGGTGGCTGTCGTGGCAGCAGCCAGAACCAACACACAAACAAAGGCAGGAGAAACCATGCAATACGGCCAGATTCCAGGCGTCACCAAACCGGTTGCTCGCCTGATCCAAGGGACTGTCATGATCGGCACTGACAAACTGGAAGCCAGTTTTGCCTTGCTCGACGAGATTCTGGCGTTGGGGGGCAACACGTTTGACGCCGCCCACATCTACGGGAACGGTGACGTCGAGCGTGCCCTGGGGCGCTGGGTGGCCGCGCGCGGGGTGCGCGAGCAGGTAGTGATTGTGACCAAAGGGGCGCACCACAGCCAGGACCGTCAGCGGGTCACCCCGTACGACATCACGTCTGATTTGCACGACTCGCTGGCTCGCCTGGGCACGGACTACATTGACCTTTACCTGCTCCATCGCGACGACCCCAGTGTGCCGGTCGGGCCGATTGTCGAAGTGCTCAACGAGCACCGGGCTGCTGGCCGGATCCATGCGTTTGGCGGTTCGAACTGGAGCACCGAGCGTGTGGCAGAGGCGAACGCGTATGCTGCAGCGCACGGGCTGACCCCGTTTGCGGTCTCCAGCCCGCACTTCAGCCTGGCGATCCAGGTGAAGGAGCCGTGGGCCAACTGTGTCAGTTTGACTGGGGAGAGGGGGGCTGCGGCGCGGGCCTATTACACCGAACAGCAAATTCCACTGTTGGTCTGGTCGAGCCTGGCGGGTGGGTTTTTCAGCGGACGTTTTCATCCGGAGAATCTGGAGAGCTTTACTGGCTATCTGGACCAGCTCTGTGTGCAGAGCTACTGCTATCCACAGAATTTTGCCCGGTTGGAGCGGACCCGGCAGCTGGCAGCGCAGCGTGGGGCTTCGCTGGCCCAGATTGCGATGGCCTATGTGTTGGCGCAGCCGTTTGTGGTTTTCCCGTTGGTGGGTTGTGCCAACGGTGCCGAGTATGCAGCCAACGCAGCTGCCTTTGACCTTGTTTTGACCCCGGAAGAGGTGACCTGGTTGGAGCAGGGTGAGTAGCTGTCGGTGACAAGAGAGAGTGCGGGCTGGGTGCCCTCTGTGCCCGGCCCGCAGGGGATGTTCTTTGCCCAGGCGAGCGCCGGGGTGTTCTCTGTGTGGCTGTCTGGAGCGTCTGTTTGGTAGTTGAGGTCTGGCCGCCTGCCGGTGCAGGCGGTTTTTTTGGGCTGTGGTGCTGGCAGGTCCGCGGGGAGGAGCATGATGGTCGATCCAATTGAATTCAACCAAGCCATCGAGCGGCTTGCCAACTATCTTGAAAGTGGCGATCTGGATGGTGCCGCCGACTATCTGCGGCAGCTCCATCCGGCGGACAGGGCCGAGCTGTTTGCGGAGCTGAAGTCAGCCGAACAGGCTGCGATGGTCGAACGGCTGGCGACCTCCGAACTGGCGGAGGTATTTGAGCAGCTGGACGAAGAGGACATGGCCGGTGTCGCCCAGCATCTGGATCTGGAAACGCTGGCCGATGTGCTGGACGAGATGGAGCCGGACATGGCTGCCGACCTGCTGGGGGAGCTGGAGCCGCAGCAGGCTGCCGAGGTGCTCGAGCAGATGGAGGAGCCGGCCGATGTTGCTGCGCTGATGACGCACGAGCCCGACACGGCTGGTGGGATCATGACGTCAGCGCCTCCTTCGCTGCGGCGGTTTTGGACGGTGGCAGAGTCTTTGCAGTTTCTCAAAGCCCACTATGCTGAGGAAGAGGATTTTTACACCCTCTATGTGTTGGACCGCTACGCCCGTCTGATCGGGGTTGTGGGGTTGAAGGCCTTGATTCTGGCCGAACCTGTGCAGACGATCGAAGAGATCATGGACCGCCAGGTCATTTCGGTGCAGGCCAGCGCCGACCAGGAGGAAGTGGCGCAGCTTTTGCAGCGGTACGACCTGGTTGCGCTGCCTGTGGTTGACAGCGAGGCGCGTCTGGTTGGGATTGTCACCATCGACGACATTGTGGATGTCATCCAGGAGGAGGCGACCGAGGACATCTACCGGCTGGCGCAGATGAGCTCCGATTCCGAGATCTACCATCCGATTCTGCAGTCGGTGCGCAACCGGCTGCCGTGGCTTTTGGTCAACATGGCAACCGCTTTTCTGGCGGCCAGCATTGTTTCGCTCTTTGAGAGTACGATTGCCCAGGCGGCAATGTTGGCTGCCTTCATGCCGATAGTTGCAGGACAAGGGGGAAATGCAGGGACGCAGACGATGACGATCATCGTGCGTTCGCTGGCACTCAAAGAGATCGAGCCAAGAGACACCTTGTGGGCGCTCTGGCATGAAGGGCGTGTTGGGGTCATCAACGGGCTGGCTGTCGGAGTCTGTGTGGCCCTGATCTCTGGGCTGTGGCAGGGGAACCCCTATCTGGGGCTGGTGATTGGGCTGGCGATGGTGGGCAATCTGGTGGTGGCGGCGCTGGCCGGGGTGCTGGTCCCGATGGCGCTCAAGATGGTGCGTGTGGACCCGGCGTTGGCGTCCAGTGTCTTTGTGACCACCTTCACCGACATCGGCGGCTTTCTGCTCTTTCTGGGGCTGGCGACCTATTTTCTGCGGTATCTGTTGTAACAGAGGCTGGGCTGGGGGACTCTCGCCTATACGCGACCGGGCACCAGCCCAGCGCCGTCTGTGCCTGCAACCCCAGATTGATTTACATCCGATACGGTGCAATCCGTTCTTCAGCTAATTGGATATATTCAGCATCAATATCATAGCCGACATAGTTTCTATCAGATTTCAACGCAGCAATCGCTGTAGAGCCACTGCCCATAAAGGGGTCTAAGACAACATCACCCGTATAGGTGTATAACTGTATGAGCCGGTAGGGCAATTCGATAGGAAATGGCGCAGGGTGGCCTATTTTTTTAGCGGATTCCGTATTCATTGTCCAGACTGATTTTGTCCATTCCATAAACTGCTCTTTCGCAATGGTATTTTCCTTGCCTTCTATCTTTTTTCGTTCAAAGGTCCCCTTGCAAAAGACCAGGATATATTCATGGGTGTCACGCAGTACTGGATTTGATGCCGATTGCCAACTCCCCCAGGCCATCGAAACACCTGCCCCAGCGCCTTTGCTCCAAATAATTTCACCCCGCATATAAAAACCAATCTCCAACATCATCTGCGAAACAAAATCGGATAATGGGATATAGGGTTTTCGTCCCAAATTGGCAACGTTGATGCAAGCACGCCCCCCATGCACTAAAACCCGATAGGTTTCAGAGAACACGTTTCTCAGGAGTTGCAAATACTCCTGCAGGGAAAGGTCTTCGTCATATTTTTTTGTTACGTTGTAGGGCGGTGATGTAACCATCAAATGCAAGGAATGATCAGGAATTTCTTTCATATTCTCGGAACTGCCCAGTATGATTTTATTTTCGTATTCGCTCGGATATGGATTCTCTTGTGCTGGATGCAAGCCGTTTTCACTTGGCTTTGGCAGTTCAGAATACAATTTAGAGTTGTAATAGGGAGAGGCATCGTGATTTATGCGTGAGCTCGTCCCAAAAGCAGATGTTTTTGTGCCTTTTGCCATAGATGACTCACTTTTCCATAAATCTAGCCAGCGATGATACGGAGGATAGTCGACGGTCGACGTATGCCATTGGATCGGAACATTTTGGCTTTGGGGATGTTTTGCAAGTAGCCCCAAAGGGTCTGACATCAACTTCTGTGACCGGAATATCTGCCCACCCGTTCTGTGGGCTGTGCGCACCGGGCTTGCGGCGCGTTCAAACGACGATTACCGAGTTTGTCAAGATTCCCACGGCGTCGATCTGAATGCGAATTTCATCGCCTGCCGCTAATGTGAACGAATCGGGTGGGACGATGCCTGCACCGGTCAGCAGCACGGCGCCGCTGGGGAAATCGAGCGATCTGCCCAGATAGTCGACCAGTTCATCGGGACTGCGCCGGATCTTGCCCGTATCCGTCTCGCCGGAAAATGCAACCGAGCCGTCGCGCACGATCTGCAAGGCGATGCGTGTCTCCGGCCATAGATTCGTGACCGATCCCAGCGCAATGGCCGGGCCAAGCGCGCACGAACGCCTGTAGATCTTGGCCTGGGGCAGGTAGAGCGGATTCTCGCCTTCGATGTCGCGGCTGCTCATGTCGTTGCCGATGGTGACGCCGACAATTTCCATGGCCGGGTTGATCACCAGCGCCAGCTCCGGTTCGGGCACATTCCAGCGTGCATCGCGGCGAATGCCGACCTGCCCGTTGGGGCCGATCACCCACGGGCCGTGTGCCTTGAAAAAGATCTCCGGGCGCGTGGCCGTGTAGACGCGAGCGTAGACATCGCCGCCGTCGACCGCCTCTTCCTGGCGCGCGGCACGGCTGCGTTCATAGGTGACGCCGGCCGCCCACACCTCCTGCGTGTCAATTGGCGGCAGCCAATGGGGCGTGTCGGGTGCCGGCACGTGGTCGTAGTAACGGGTCAGTCGCGCCTGGTGCGATGCTTTCACCGCCTGCGCCAGTTCGGCCAGCGCAGCCTGAACGCGACCGGCGCTGCTGCGCAGCCACCCTTCCACAGAGCCGACTGTGTCAGTCACATCGTGGACGGTCTCACCGACGCGCACACCGACGCGCGCCCCCAGGCCAGGGTCAAAAAAACGTACGAGAAAGAGCTGTGTCATGGTTGTCTCCAGGTGGTCATTCCACAAAGATGCCGCTGCAGGCCATCGCCCCTGCCGCAATCATCGGGTTGAGCTGATAGTGCGGGCCGAAGAAGGGAACCAGTCCCCCGCTGCAATCGGGATCGCTGCCACGTTGTAGGCCAGGATATCCATACAGTAGAGGTCCTTCTCCACCATGCGTTCGATGTCGCGAATGTGCCCTTCGATGTTCTTCAGTCGATTGACGACGGTGCGTTTCTGGGTCAAGCATGTGTTTGGCGCCGCTACCCCTCCCCCGGTGGGGGGGATGCCCTGATTCTACCGCCTCGACAATGCATTGTCAAAGGTGCCAGATCACGATGGAGGAATGTGCTCTGTTTTTTGTGTCGATTCGACAGAGCCGCCCAAAGGTGGTAAAGTGCGAGCAATCTACCAACCGTTGGGGATTTTTATGTCTATGGGTACGACTGCACCTATGCACAACGTTGCCGCCGTCAAGGGCAGCCCGCGTTTTTGGGAGATCGACACAAGACGCGGTGTCGCCCTCATCACCCTGATCGTCCTCATCGGCCGCAGCGGCAAGTCGACGCTGCGCAAGAGCCTCGTCGGAGGTGAGTTGCTCGCAGACGAGGAAACTGTGAAAAGCTATCCCGGCGTTAAAATGACGCGCACAGAGGCCATGCCTGACTGAGTTTGGCAACGATTCAATCATTCCATTTGTACGTCACACCAACGAGCAATTCTTATGTCCGTACGTACCCTTCTCGAACAGCCGCGCATTTGGTATGGCGGCGACTACAACCCGGAGCAGTGGCCGGAAGAGGTCTGGCACGAGGACATGCGCCTCATGCAGCAGGCGGGCGTCAATCTCGTCTCGATCGGTATCTTTGCCTGGTCCCATCTGGAACCGCAGCCGGGTCAGGTTGAGTTTGGCTGGCTCGATCGGCTGATGGACTTGCTCTATGCACACGGCGTGCATGCTGCGCTCAGCACGGCGACCGCTTCACCGCCGCCTTGGCTGGCACACCGTCATCCCGACAGCCTGCCTGTCACAGCCGATGGCGTGACGCTCTGGCCGGGAGGGCGCCAGGCCTACTGCCCGCACAGTCCAGCCTATCGTCAGGCGGCGTCAGCGCTCGTCATGCGCCTGGCGGAGCGCTACAGAGCTCACCCTGCCCTCGCTCTCTGGCATATCAACAACGAGTACGGCTGCCACGTGAGCGAGTGCTTTTGTGACGTCTCGGCCGCAGCGTTTCGGCAGTGGCTCTCCGAGCGCTATGGCACGCTGGACGAACTCAACCAGGCATGGGGTACGGCCTTCTGGAGCCAGCGGTATGGCCTGTGGGAGGAGATCAATCCACCACGTCGTGCGCCTACCTTTGCCAATCCCACGCAGCAGCTCGACTGGCGCCGCTTCTCCTCTGACAGCCTCATTGCCCTGGGCGACATGGAGACGGCGATTCTGCGCCGCATCACGCCCCATGTGCCGGTGACGACCAACTTCATGGGCTTTTTCAAGCCAGCCGACTATCGCAAGTGGGCGCACCGTGAAGATATCGTCTCGCTCGATACCTATCCGGATCCAGCCGATCCCTTTGCTGCCGCACAAAATGCTGCCCAGTGCGACCTGACTCGTTCGTTGGGCGACGGCAAGCCGTGGATGCTGATGGAGCAGACGTCCAGCGCAGTCAACTGGCGGTCGCGCAATGTGCTCAAACAGCCGGGCCAGATGCGCCTGTGGAGTATGCAGGCGCTGGCACGCGGGGCCAATACGATTCTGTTCTTCCAGTGGCGTGCCGCAAAGGCCGGCGCTGAGAAGTTCCATGGCGCGCTGGTCCCTCATGTGGGAACACAGGAGTCGCGTGTCTGGCGCGAGGTGTCGGCGCTGGGCAACGAGCTGCAGGAACTGGGGCCGCTGGCCCAGAGCCGTGTCCAGGTCGACACTGCTCTCCTCGTCGACTGGCAGAGCTGGTGGGCGCTGGAACTGGACTCGAAGCCCTCCACTGCGGTCACCTTCTATGACCGGCTGGCGAGTTTCTACGGCCCACTTTATGCCACCAACATGACCTCTGACTTCGTCTTCACGGACAGCGATTTTGCCAACTACAAGATAGTCTTCGTGCCCAACCTCTACCTGGTCGACGACGCCACGGCCGCCCGGCTGGAGGCGTACGTGGCTGGCGGAGGTACGGTTGTCATGGGGTTCTTCAGCGGCATTGTCGACGAGAATGAACAGATTCGTCTGGGCGGCTATCCCGCGCCCTTCCGCAGAATGCTTGGTATCCGCATCGAAGAGTTTGCGCCCATGGCTGAGGGCGAGCACAATGCGCTCCGGTTTGCGGATGGCGGCAGCAGTGTCTGCGATCTGTGGGCGGATGTCATCGATCTGGAAGGTGCATCGGCGCTGGCGACCTTCACGGGCAACTTTTATGCTGGCCGTGCGGCCATCACGGAGCACGCCTTTGGCCGCGGGCGTGCCATCTATATCGGTACACGGCTGGCGCCAGAGGCCATGGCTGCGCTCCTGGTTCGCATCTGCGCTGCCGCAGGTGTCCGGCCACCTGCCAACGTCCCGGCCGGGGTGGAAATAGTTCGGCGGCAGACCGAGGATGGCCGGATTCTTTGGTTCGTGCTCAACCACCGCCCAGAATTGGTCACCGTGACGCTGCCCCTGGCCGGCACCGACGTGCTCACTGGCGCCGCAGTGGCCGGTGCTGTAGCGCTCGAAGCCTATGGCGTGTCGATTGCGCAGGCAGGCTAGGATTACAGCGCAAGGTTAGGAGCGAGCAACGCCAGTTGCTTCAGTTTAGTCTTGCGATGCGTGAGATAGGCTTGATAGTTCCGTTTTTGATAGGAGCGCACTCTGGCCAATGCGGCCACCGCGTCGAGCAAGAGTTTGGGTAAGACGGCGATGAGCAGCAGCCGGAGCTGATAGACCGTGAGTGCGACCGCCAGCGGTTGCAAACGAACCCGCAAGCGGACCAAGAAATGATGCGCCAACGCCACCAGGAGCACAAGGACGATCGGCGGGATTCCTGAACGCAAGGCATCGACAAGCACTCGATCATCAGTTGCGGGCGCGTAGGTCACGGTATAGCCATGCCGCTCAAGATTCAGCACCTTGAATCCTGGTGTTCCAATTTTGGAGCTTTCCAAGACACGACGCAGCCAACCAGCGTCTATGGATTGACCCTGGTGCAGTAGCACCATTTGGACACAGGTCGGAAGGCAGTCCGCGCGGTCACGCTGTGCGAGGATCGGTACGTTCAGCAAGATAGAGGGCATAGTCAGAGAGCGCAGCCAACTGTTCGGGCGTGGCAAGTACGGCGCCCGTCTCCACGTCCACGTCCAAAACACCAACCTGACCAACAGGCCCGCTGTCGGGGTAGGCTAGCAGAACAGGCACATGCCAACAGATACGTTCACCAACGGCAATCGTTGGCTCGCCTCCGTAGAGCAAATTGCCGATCTCACTGATCACCAACCGGCTAACACGCCGGCGAGCCTCAGCCGCAGTGACGCGAAGGGGCGCCGAAAGATGGATGGTTCCCTCTAGCTGCGCGCTCTGCGGCATATGGGACAAATCAAGTTGTACGGCCATCGGATATCCCATAAGCGCCACCGCCGCTTATGGCAAATTTACTCGCTACGCAACCTGGAAGACACGCGAAATTGCATCTGTTCGTATTGTACCCGTGCTCGAGGAAATGGGCAATTGGTCATTGTGAGTTGGAGACTATGAGGCCCTGGGCCTGTTTTGCGCATAAAATCTGCGTAATCGTTCAGGGGGTTGCGAACTGCAGCCAAGAATAGTGCAAATGTAATCAAGATAACACACTTGAAGCGTAAGAATTGGTATGGATACGTTCATGAGTGAAGTTCAGCTTCCGTCGGAAATTCCAGCCGCAGAATGGGCAGCGACACCAGCGAGTGTGCTGCAGCTCGTGCTGGCGTTGCTGCAGATGAATGAACAACTGCGGGAGCGAATCGGCAAGCTGGAAGAGCGTCTGAACCAGAACTCGCAAAATTCCTCGCAGCCGCCGTCGGCAGATGGACCAGGCAAGCCGGTGCGCCCGCCCAAAGCTGCGTCTGGTCGGCGCACCAGGGATTTGCGGCAACGGTGCACCACTTGCGGGTAAAGATTTGGCGGGGTGATTTGCTGGGCGCTGACCGCCGCTGGCTGGGCCGCCGAGCAGGTCGCGCCGCGCGACATCGTGCGCGTTGTGTGCAGCCGCATGGCAGCCGGGCTGCGCTCGCCGACACCGCTCTTTCCGACTGACACCGCCCTCTGCCACTGCCTGACCTTGATTGACGGTGTCGAGTACATTGCCTATAAGACGATGGCCGCCACAATCGGGGAGCAGCGTGGCAACTTGCAGGAGCCGGTGAACTGGAGCAACCCTGACGAGTGGATTGCCCAGCAACTCGAAGGCACTCCACAGGCACTGGCGCGGCGGCTGTGGCATGACTCGCAGCGCACACTCAACCCCTGTTACATATGCGGCTGCTGGTACCTGGCCGCCAAACACGAGCTCTTCCTGCGCGACCGCGGTGACATCCAGCTGCGCCCACAGCACCTTCCAAAGCGACAGGGACAGCCAACACAAGTGAGGTCGTTGGAATGGACGCAGTGACTCCCTTGCTGGGGAGTATTCAGCCGCCTGGTGTTGGCGTGGTTTTGCTTGCCATCATTGCCCTGATCGTATTTTTCTGGTGGCGACGCAGGTCTGTATTGCATCGCAACTTCGAGTTCAGCCTGCTTCCTGTTTCGGCAACGAGCAAGCAGCATCTCCTTGCTGGGGTGCGCCCGAGCCATGGCACAGAACGGTTCAATCTGGTGCCAGCAGGCGAGGCAGGCAATGTCTATGAGCTGTACGGCGACCTCACTATTCCGAACTTCGACAAACTACCTTTCTTGGATCAATGGGCGTTGACTGCCCGCGCGCGTAGCAACTATCAGAACGCGCGCGGCTATGCGCACCGGGCAGTGCTCCAACAATCCCAGAATCGTCTAAAACAGGAGATCAGCCGTCACAAGGAGGAGTTGGGTAAACTACGTCTGCAATTTAATGCGCTTCACGCACGAGAAGTTTCTGAAACGCGGCGAATGCTTGAGGCACACCTGATTCAAGCGAATTTCAGCGAGGTACGCGGTGTCGGGCCGACTTTGCGTCAAGAGATCTTTTCGGTGCTTCACCCCACCGCTTTCAGCGATCTCTCCAGAGTAGATCAGGTGCGCAATGTTGGCCCTGCGCGTCAACAGGCAATCGCCGAATGGATTGCACAACAGGAAAGGCAGATCGCGCGCAATCCCAGCATGACCTTCCCGGGGAAAGCTGGGATCGTGGCGCGTTACGCAGAGCAACGGCAGAAGATCCAGTCTCAGATGGCTACCGAACAGGATCTGTTGGCACAGAAGACGCACACGTTGCAGCGTATTTCCTCTGCTCTTGACCAGTTGAATGCGATTCAGGTCAGGCATTTCACAAGCGCCATCCAGGGATCGATACGCGACATTGCGCACGTGGAAGCATTTGAGTCCGGTGTTTTCAGGGCGTGGGAATCACCGCCGGAGTGGTTTATTCATGCTGCCGCTGAGAAGGTGCCTGATCGCCACGCTCCCAAGCGTTCTGGGCGGCACTGGTGGGTGGCACGGATTCGGCCGCTTTCGCTTGGCCTGCGCCTCGATCGTGTTGACGGCGTATTGCATGAGGTTGATGTCAAAGTCGAGCCAGACGGCGATTCGTATCACGGCGTTCCCGTATCGCTCGATACTTTGAGTCGGTACGATTATATCCGGATGGGGCCGGAGGGTCGGTCTGTTTTACGCTTGAGCGAGCAGGATCGGCAAATCCTGCTCGCGTTGCGTAGCTTGGGCGCGCGCCGTGGTCAGAATGGTCGAATCTTGCTTGAAATGACCCCGGAGGTGCTTACCTTTCTGCGCAAACAGGAAAATGTTGCAGAGACAGTTCGAGCTGCCCAGTTGCGCATTATTGGCAAGCCGCAGAAACCTGTTTTGGCGATTGATTACGAACCTGAGCAAGGCTTGAGTCTCACGGCCGGATACGGCGCCACGCCGGAAACGATTGTTCGCGTCCAGAATCAGCAGACGAACGATGGTTTAGTACAGGTACGATACGGTGATGAATTCACGCCAGTATTGCTTCCCAAGAGTGCTGCCGGGCGCACGCTCGTCCAGGAAGGTAGGCGAGTGATCGTGCCGGAACTCGTGCCTGATTTTTGGATCAATGACCTGCCGCGCCTGGAATCGGAATTCACGCCTCTGTGGACAGAGGCAGCAAAGCAGATTCGCGTGGCGGTGATCAAGTCGCCGCCTACCGTGTGTGTCGACCTCGATGCGCCTGGCTGGTTGCAGTTCCAGATTCAGTATGCTGCCGAAGATCGGACCTGGCCGCATTCTATGCTTGCAGACGGGAAACGTACCCAACGTGTCAGCGATTATCAGTGGGTACAGGCGCAGCAGGGCTGGATCGACCACGTTGAATCTGCGTTACAGCAACTTGATGCCCAGCAAGTTGATGACGGCTATCGCATTCCACTCACCCGTTTTGTGAGTCTTGAGGAGTTTGTATCAGCTGTCAACGGCAGGCTGGAACCTGGCGACAGATACCGCACCTTTCGTGATTTCAAGGCGGACCCGAACTATCAGTTGTCTGATTCGCTTGAATATGACCTCACCCAACGGGCGATGCTGCTTCGCCCCTATCAACGTGCCGGCATTCACTGGCTTGATTGGTTGCATGAGCATCAGCTGAACGGTCTTCTGGCGGATGACATGGGATTGGGCAAGACACTGCAGGCGATCTGCGCCATGCGCCAGGCGTATACGCTGCGGGGCAGCACTCAACATACTTTGATCATTGCTCCAAAGTCCGTCATGGTGCACTGGCAACGCGAGTTTGGCAGGGTCTTCCCGAACATGCCGGTATACCTGTATCACGGTAGTGCTCGACATCGAGCGCGAACGCTCATGAATCGCAGCACGCATCCTGCTGTATTTGTCACGACATATACAACGGCTACCAATGATATCGACTATCTCTCCTCTGTGCCTTTCTACTTCCTGCTCCTAGATGAAGCGACGAATATCAAGAATCCTTCTGCCCAGCGCACGCAGAGTGTCAAGGCGCTGAATGCCCAGCACCGCATGGCCCTGAGTGGTACACCCGTGGAGAATCGACCTGGCGAACTGTGGTCAATCTTTGACTTTTTGATGGCTGGGCATCTTGGCCGGTACGGCACGTTCGAGCGGATGTTTGAGGCTCCCATTCTTGCCGGCGACTCTGGCGCGGCAGAGCGGCTTGGACAACGCGTGGGGCCATTCATGCTCCGGCGTGAGAAGCACAATGTGGCCAAGGATTTGCCCGAAAAGATAGAGATGAACGAGTGGTGCGAGCTCACTGGGGAACAACGTACACTGTACAAGTCTTTCCAAAGCGAATCAGAGCGGATTCGTGGTGCTCTGTCGCGCGGCGAGCAGGTAAGCTACACCGGTAGCATCCTGCCGTTGCTGACGAAACTGAAGCAGGTCTGCAACCATCCAGCTCTGGTTGACAGCACAAAGGGGGATATCTGGAATCGGTCGGAGAAGTTCGACCTCATCTTTCAACAGGTACGCACCATCTGCATGCAACGAGAACAGGTCGTCATCTTCAGTCACTTTCTCGGTATGCTCGATCTCTTTGAGCTGGCCTGCCAGGCAGAAAATATTGGCTATATCCGTATTGACGGGAGCACGAACGATCGGCAGTCGCTCGTGGACCGCTTCAATCGCAATGACGTGCCGGTTGCCTTGTGCAGCCTGAAGGCAGCCGCTTACGGG
>CAIOHJ010000197.1 GCA_903858085.1 uncultured Chloroflexota bacterium | reverse complement strand
CAACTATCCAGCGGGGCAGGTCGAGTGGCTGGAGGCGGAGTATTGGCCCCGCGACATTGACCAGACGGGTTCGCGCCAGGTGCCGCTGGCGCGTGCGCTTTACATCGAGCGCAGCGACTTCAGCCTGGATCCGCCGGAAGATTGGACGCGTCTGCTCCCTGGGGGGGAGGTACGGCTGCGCCACGCGTATGTGATTCGCTGCGATGAGGTCATCACCGACCCGGCGAGCGGTGAGGTGGTGGAGCTGCGTTGTTCCTACGACCCGGAGTCGCTTGGCAAGTCGGCGACGGCCAGCCGCAAGCGCAGCACCGCCATCCAGTGGGTGGCGGCGGCGCAGGCAGTGCCGGTCGAAGTGCGTCTCTACGACCGGCTTTTCACCGTACCCAACCCGGACGAGGTAGAGGAAGGCAGGAGTTTCAAGGAGTATCTCAACCCGGGGTCGGTCGAGGTGATTGGCCGGGCCTATGTCGAGCCTGTGCTGGCGGAGGCGGTGGTGGGCAGCCGCTACCAATTTGTGCGGCACGGCTATTTCGTGGTCGACAGCGATTCTGCGGGCGGTATGCTGGTTTTCAACCGGATAGTCGACCTGCCCGACGCCTTTGCCAGCAGGCTGGCGGGCAAGGGGCGTGAGACACGCCAGCCGGTGGTGGCCCAGCCCGCGGAGGGAGGGGTTGGTTCGATTTCGGACGAACGTGAGCGGGTTCGGGCGGCGAATCCGTGGTTGGCCAGCCGCTATGCCGAGCTGACCGCGGCATTGGGGTTGACCCCAGAACAGGCTGACCCGCTGACCGGCAGCGAGGAGGTGGTTCGTTTTCTGGATGACGTGCTGGCAGCCGGGGCCAGCGTGCGCGCTGCGGCCAACTGGATCAACAACGATGTGTTGCGCGACCGCAAGGGGCGGTCGATGGCGGAGCTGCCTTTCAGCGGTGCTGACCTGGGTGAACTGCTTTGCTGGGTCGATGACGGCACGCTGACGACCACAGCGGCCCGGCGGGTCTATGCGGAGATGGTGGCCGGGCAGGGCAGGCCGCAGGCGATTGTTGCCCGGTTGGGGCTGGACGGAAGTGTGGGTGAAGAGGAGTTGGCCGCCATGGTGGCCCAGGTGCTGGCTGCGCTGCCTGACAAGGTGGCCGAATACCGTTCTGGTCGACAGAATTTGTTGGGAATGTTTACAGGGCAGGTGATGCGGTTGGCTGGGGCCAAGGCAGACCCCAGGCAGGTGCAGAAGCTGCTCAGACAGCAGCTGACGGAAGAGCCGACAGGGTATGGTGCGCCCCATGCACACCCCACAGAAATGAGTGATCGATGAGAGCAGCGTCCATCCAGCCGGCCCGGGTGCGTTTTGCGCCGAGTCCTACGGGGTTTTTGCATCTGGGGGGGCTGCGCACAGCGCTGTTCGACTGGCTCTATGCGCGCCACACCGGTGGGCAGTTTATCCTGCGGATCGAGGACACCGACCAGAAGCGTTTCAACCCGGCCAGTCTGGAAAATTTGATGCGCAGCCTGCGCTGGCTGGGGTTGGATTGGGACGAAGGGCCGGATGTCGGCGGCCCGCACGCACCCTACATCCAGAGCGAACGGCGGAAGCTCTACCAGCACTATGCGAGCTGGCTGATCGCGCAGGGCAAGGCCTACCGCTGTTACACCAGCGAGGAGGAGTTGGAAGAACTGCGGGCACGTGGGCTGCCCTACGACCGTCGGCATCGCGACCTGACACCGGCAGCGCAGGCGGCGTTGGAGGCTGAGGGGCGTTCTGCGGTCATTCGTTTTGCGGCGCCGCTGAGCGGCAGCACGACGGTGCACGATGCCATTCGCGGCCCCATCACGGTGGAGACGCACAGCGTGGTCGACCCGGTGTTGCTCAAAAGCGACGGTCTGCCCACCTATCACCTGGCAGTCGTGGTGGACGACCATCTGATGGGGATCACCCATGTGCTGCGCGGGGAGGAGTGGATTCCGTCGGCGCCGCTGCACCAGCTGCTTTTCGATGCCTTTGGCTGGGAGGCGCCCATCTTTGTGCATCTGCCCGTCATTTTGGATCCGAGCGGCAAAGGCAAGATGAGCAAGCGCAAGAGTGTGGTCGACGGCCGTGAATTTTCGCCTTTTGTGCACGACTATATGGAAGGTGGGTATCTGCCCGACGCCATGTTCAATTTTTTGGCCAACATGGGGTGGAGCTACGACGGCGAGCGTGAAATCTTCACGCGGGAGGAGGCGGTTGAGCGGTTTGAGGTGACGGACATTTCGCCCAAAGCGACCGCCCTGCCTTTTGGCAAACTCGATTGGATGAATGGGGTCTACATCCGGCAGCGGGCGCCGGCGCAGCTGCATGCCGAGCTGGTGCCCTATGTCGCGGCCGGGCTGGGCATCGAAGCGCGCGAGCTGGCGCAGGATCGTCGGCTGGTCGAGCTGGTGCCGCTGATCCAGGAGCGGATCAAAGTATTGAGCGAGGCGACGGCGCTGGTCGATTGGGCGTTTGTGCCGGCGGATCAGATTGTCTATCCAGATCCGTCGCTCTTGATCGGCAAGAAGCTGACGGCGGCGGAAAGCCTGGCGGTGTTGGCGCATTGCGCCGAGCTGGTCGGCAGTGTCGAACCTTTTGAGGTGTCGGTGTTGGAGGCGGCCTTCCGCAGCCAGGCGGAGAAAATGGCGATCAAACTGGGCAGTTTTTTGACCCCGGTGCGTGTGGCGCTGACAGGCAGGGCGGTTTCGCCCCCTCTCTTTGAGAGCATGCACGTGCTGGGGCGTGCGGAGTCTTTGCGGCGGATGGCCAATGCGATGGCAGCGCTGCGGGCGGTTGAATGAGCGCTGGGGGCTCGAAAAAACAGTGCGGCAGGGCACACAATTTGGCATTCTGTTCCCCCTGCGGTATACTCTTGAATAAGAAGTCGATGGGGGATAGTTTAATCGGCAGAACACCTGACTCTGGATCAGGCAGTTGGGGTTCGAATCCCTGTCCCCCAGCTCGTTTTGGCAACAACAGGTTGCCAAAAACTGCGAAATTGCAGCAGCGACAAATGTGCAGAGAGTCTTGCTGCAACCACATTGACTGTAAGAGCCCTCGCATCGCACAAAAACAGACCCCCGCCTGATTCTTGCCCACCCATCTCTTTTCATCGTGTTCTCACGGTAGGAACTGCTCCAGGCATAAAAGCCTGCTGAGGCGTGCTGAACAGGCTGCACCAGCGAGCGAGTGGGCAACCCGCTCTACAAAACTACCGGCTCGCTCTCTTTGGGTTGCCCTCAGGCGGGGTGGCTGGAGGGCTGTTTGTAGGGCGAAGTGGCACTTCGCCCTCTTT
>CAIOHJ010000196.1 GCA_903858085.1 uncultured Chloroflexota bacterium | reverse complement strand
TCGACCTGAACCGGGCGAGCGACTACTACACGCCAGCGACGGAATCGGCACTGAATCTCGAGCTGATGCGGCGGCTCGACGAACAGTCTCTGCGGACGCCGTTCTACGGCTGGCCACGGATGACCGCCTATCTGCAACGGCTCGGTTATGCCGTGAATCATAAGCGTGTGCGGCGATTGCTGCGGCTGATGGGCTTCCATTTGACAAGCGCCCCCAGAGGCCTATAATACACCAAAGGATTTCGCATTTTTCGGCTTTGACGGATGCACTATAGGTTGTGTGTCTGGTTAGTAAAACCACTAAATAGCAGAGTCCCTCGCTCATCGAGAGACTCATTCACACCCCAGTCTTGCCCTATACAATAATTGTCAATTTGCACACGGAACTGATTCACCCGCACTTTGCGTGAAGGCGCCTCAACCAGTCACAGACCTGTTTCGCTTGAGGAGCTTCAGTCGATTCACCTGCGACCTTTCCTTGAACTCCCGGCGCGCAACGGCTGACGGGCACGATCCTCTAGGGGACGCCGTGCAGCCGTACCGCCTGCGCCAACTCAACGCGGTTCTCGTAGACTTTGCGGATTGCAGCAACCGCCTGGTCCACCCCTTCCCTGCCAGCGCGGAAGACGGACTCGTCCAGCCACACTGCCTCGTGCGCACACGCGCGTTCGGCCGCCGGCAGGTTCATTTCCGCAAAGTTGAATCGCTCCGGATGGGCCGTGGGCACCGGCAGGCGGGACAGGCGCGGCTGGAAGAGCTCGTAGTGATTCATGGCCTCGTACCCTGTCCACGAATCCAGCCCTTCTGCATCCAGCGCCGCACACGCTGCCTTGTGATCCACCCCCCACACAGCTGGGTCGATGGCAAAAATGTAGCGATAGACTGCGCGGCGCGTGATGCGCGGGTCGGGGCGCAGCAGGCGAATGCCAGGCACCTCGCTGAGCGCCTCGTCCATGTAGGCAACCATGACCTCGCGCTCACGCGTCTGTTCAGGCAGGCGCTCGACCTGGACGCCAGCCAGCGCTGCGTGCAGCTCACTGCTGCGAAAGTTCGCACCCAAGATCGTGACCTCGCCGTTCTCGACGGGCGGGCGCCCACAGTTGACAACTGCGCTGGCCGCAGCGGCCAGTTCCTGGGTCTTGCAGATCAGCACGCCACCTTCGCCAGAGGTCAAGATCTTGGACGATTGCAGGCTGAAGGAGCCAAAGTGGCCGATGGTGCCGGCGCCCTGGCCACGCCACTGCGCGCCGTGCGCGTGGGCGCAGTCCTCGACGACGATCAGGTTGTGCCGCTCGGCGATCTCCATGATGGCATCCATGTCAGCCATGAGCGAGCCAAGGTGCACGGGGATGATGGCGCGCGTGCGCGGGGTGATCGCTGCCTCCACCGCCTTCGGATCCAGGCAGTAGTTGTCGGCATCCACATCGGCGATCACGGGGATGGCGCCGGCCGCCATGGGCGCAGCCGCGGTCGCCTGGAAGGTGTAGGCAGGCACAATGACTTCATCCCCCCAACCAATGCCAGCGGCGCGCAGCGCGATCTCCATCGTCACCGTTCCGTTGGCTGCCATGATCGCATAGGCGCCCCCCTGGAACTCCAGGAATTTGTTCAAGAATGCACGGGTGCGCGGCCCAGGGAAGGGATAACCGCCCCAGTTGCCCGAGCGAATGACTTCGGCGACTGCCTCCACTTCGCGTTCGTCGTGGACCGGCCATGCCGGATAGGTGTTGTGGATGGCCTTCTCACCGCCAAGAATCGCTAATTTCCCACTCATGGTTGTTCCTCCTCGTTGGCTGAATGGATGATGGTTGCGCGCCGCGCTCTTGTCCTCTTCACGCCAGGAGCGTGGTCAACGCTGCACTGAGCGCCGGCCCTGCGTCGATCCCCACCGACATGCTTTCTTCGTAGCGCGCTCCTGGCTCAAACGGGTTGTCCGGAAAGACAAAATCGTCTGCGGGCAGAATGTAGCCGAGTTCGTCGTTGGCCAGGCCAACCAGCACTGCATGGTGCACCCCAGCAGCGTGCATCTGCTCTTTGTATGCCAGTCCCAGGCGCGGCAGCACTTCGCCCGGCATGAAGAAGATCGCTGCATCGCCGAGATGCAGCAGGCTGGCCTCGGTCGTCAGCGTGCCGTCGTCATTGAGCACCCCTGTCAGCAGCCCCGCCTGCAGCGCCATCTGGAAAAGTGGATTTTCTAGCGCCACGGTATAGACATGCCGGCGATAGCGCACCGAGTCGACGATATGCGTGCGGGCAGCGGACAGTGCCGCCAACGCCGCCTCACTCAGGAGAACGCCCATGCGCTCCGCATCCTCAAATGTATTGCCGGGCATCGCAGGGGTCATCATACCGCCCAGCGCACCGACCATGCCCAGACAGGGCGCTCCCGTCACCTGTTCCACCATACGCCGCAGCGCAGCGAGATAGTCCGACGTGATGTGCGGGTTGTTGTCCCACACAACCTCCGGATGGCAGGGATAGACGAGCAGCGTCGCCTGCGGCTTGTGGGTGTCGGCAGCGACGAATTGCAGACACGATAACTCCTCATCCCGGATGTCTGGATCGCGGGAATTGCGCGCGACACCGGGCACGTGGACTGTCGCTGCACGTAGAGCGGCTGGCTGCATGCGGTGGAGCGCCCCCACTGCCGTCGCTGTAATGGTCTGTATGAGTTGCGCTTGGTAGGCCTCGTCCACGCCGCGTGTGATTTCGTCCGGCCCCCACAGCCCCAACGTGTCGGGACCATGATGGGTGTGCGTCGCAGCAACGATCAGCAGGGCCGCCGGCACACTTTGCTGTACGGCTCGCTCGATCTCCTGCACCATGGAGCGCGGCAGGCCGATGAGGTCCACCGCGGCCAGGACGACCGTCGTGTCCGAATCACGCAGCGCCAACGCACGCACGAACAACTCGTCGTGCACCGACTGCGCACGGCGGTTGCGCCCAAAGCCCGCAAGATAGACCGGCCGATCCAGGGCCGGCGTGATTGTCGTCTGTGCGTACCCAACGGTGAGAGTCATGATCCTGCCCACTCCTTGTCCATGCCATGCATCCCTCTTGCTCGTCTCCTCGATACCAATGTGTGCGCAATGCCGAACGGCAGCTGATGCTGCCGCACGTAGGTCGGCAGCACTGCCAGCGTCTGCTCGACGACAGCGGGGGGAATCCGGTTCAACGCAATGTGGCAGGCGTCGAGTGCCCGGCGCAGCCGCACAAGATCCAGTCCTTGGGCCTCTGCCATCAGCAGGATGCCCGGCCCCACCAGATCGCCGTGTGGCAGGCCTTTGCCCATGACATTTTCGACCGCATAGGCGAAGTAATGCTCACTTCCTTCCTCTGGCCGCGAGTGACCGAGCTGGTTGCAGAGCTGGACCTCCAGTGCCAGGCAGTCGACCAATTGCTTGAGGCCGCCACGCTCCCCCTGCCCGGCAGCCTCGGCGCACTCGATCGCCGCGTCGAGAATCGTCGCCGCCATGCGATCGGCCCACGTCCTGTAGCGCGTGGCCGGCGGATTTTGGCCCTCTGCTTCGGCGAAACGCCAATCCCATGAACCGGTGGCGATCGACAACACGTCGCAGATCCCAGCCGCACCGATCGACGGCGGCGCGGCCGCCAGCACCGCGTAGTCGAGAAGCACCAGGTCGGGCGGCCGCGTGGCGATGTAGCGCACGCAGCCAGCTTCACGCACCCCGGATGCCCACGTGAAAAAGGCGTCGACCGAAAGTGCCGTGGGCAGGCAGATCAGCGGCAGATTGTGCGCACAGGCCAGGAACTTGGCGGCATCGACTGCCAGCCCGCCGCCAACAGCGTAGATTGCCTCGCCCTGCACGGCCGGGCTGAGCGCCTGCCAGTCCGCCACATCGGCGGCCGTGATCTCGATCCGTGCGACGACGGCCAGGTGCGCCAACAGCGGCTGCACGGCCGCCCATGCTGCGGCTGTCGTGACGACGGTGACGGGCCGATCCTCGCACCAGTCGCCGAAGGCACATTCCTGTATCTTGGGAAGCGGCCAGATGACCATCGATTCCTTCACCCCTTCACGCCTGTGATGACCACACCTTGGATAAATTGCCGCTGCGCAAAGAAAAAGAGCAACACGGGTGGGATCACCATGACTACGCTTGCCGCCATGATCAGGTGCGTGTTCACTGAGTAGAGCGCATTGAAGGTCTGCAGTCCCACTGCCATCGTCCAGTTGTCACGACTGTGCAGGAAAATCAGGGGCTCGTAGAAATCATTCCAAGCGTAGAGGAAATGGAAGATTGCAATCGTGACGATGGCCGGCATCGCCTGCGGCACCAGCACGTGCCACAGCGTCTGGATCGGCGACGCACCGTCGATCTTGGCGGCGTCATCCATCTCCAGCGGGATGGTCATCAGGAACTGGCGCAGCAGGAAAACGTCGTAGGCGTTGGCGAAGAACGCTGGCACGATCAGTGGCAGCAACGTGTCCACCCAACCGAGCTGCTGAAAGAGCACGTAGACCGGGATCAAAGTGACCTGGCGCGGCAGCATGATCGTGCTGAGTAAGACGATAAAGAGCCAGTTGAGCCACGGCGCACGGAAGCGCGAGAAACCGTACGCCACCAGGGTGCACGAAATCAGTACGCCGGCCATACCCAGGAAGGTGACAAACAATGTGTTGAGCAGGTAGCGTGGAAAGGGCACGCTGGTCATCGCCTCCACATAGTTTTCGGGGTGAATTTCGACATGGCGGACAGCTCCCTGGTCGGCAATCTTGAGCGTCGTCGAGCTGGACGGATCGGCCGGGTTGACAAAGATGCCCATGCCGCCCGGCTGATTCTTGATCAGCGCCATCTCCCTCTGCTCGCCGTCGACTGTCACGGTGTAGAGCGGTTCGGGCCGCCCGTCGACTTCCACCAGGGTCGATTCCCACGGGATGATCGGCGGTGGCACGGCGCGCAGCTGATTCTTGCTCTTGAGCGATGTGGAGATCATGAAGAGGAACGGGATGAGGATCACCACTGCGCCTGCTGCAATGACTGTCGTCGCGGCGGTGCGCCCGATGAGCGAGCTCAGACGAGTGCTCTGCCAGCGGCTGCTGGCTGTTGCTACCGGCGCCCGGACCTGTTCTATGTCAATCGATGCCATTGCACTCTCCTCACATTCTACCCTGGCACTGCACTCTGCGGCTCATCCCTTGTCCGTTGCGTTTCATCGCCTGCGCACCTCGCCTTCATAGTAGACCCACAGAACCGAGGAGCGGAAGACGAGCAGCGTCAGCGCCAGCACGATGATGAAGAGCACCCACGCCATCGTCGATGCATACCCCATCTCATTGTATTTGAACGCATTCTGGTAGAGATAGAGGTTGTAGAAAAGCGTTGCGCGCTGCGGCCCGCCGCTGCCGCCGCTGATGACATAGACCTCGGTGAAATACTGAAAAGCACCGATCAGCCCGAGCACCAGGGTGTAGAAAATAATCGGCGTCATCATGGGAACGGTGACGTGGCGGAAGCGCTGCATGGCGTTGGCGCCATCCACCTTGGCTGCATCGAAGAGGGCTGTCGGGATGCCCTGGAGGCCGGCCAGGTAGATGATCACACCGCCACCTACCCCCCACAGGCTCATGATCACCAGCCCCGGCACGGCCCAGTTTGGCTCGGTGAACCAGCCGGGTCCCTGGATGCCGAAGGCATTCTCCAGGAACGGGTTGAGGATACCAACCTGTGGGCTGAAGATGCGCGACCACACGATGGCCACGGCGACACCGGCGATGACGGAAGGCAGAAAGTAGATCGTTCGCCAGACACTGACGCCTGGCACCTTCTGGTTGAGCAACAGGGAAAGGCTGAAGCCTGTGATCAGCCCAAGCGGCAGAGCGAGCGCACCATAATACATCGTGACGCGCAGCGAGTGCCAGAACAGCGGATCGCGCGTGAACGCTCGCACATAGTTCTCGAAGCCGGTAAAGATCGGTGCATCGACAATGTTGTAGCGCGTCAGTGAGAAGTAGAAGGAAAGAATCATGGGGCCGGCCGTGAACAGGACAAAGCCGATCAGCCAGGGCGCAATGAAAAAAAGTGCCCAGAGATCTT
>CAIOHJ010000195.1 GCA_903858085.1 uncultured Chloroflexota bacterium | reverse complement strand
GTAGGGCGAAGTGGCACTTCGCCCTCTTTGCTCTTCGTGCAGGCGGGTCGTGCCGTGCCGTCTCTAAATTCATCCGCCCCGATGGGGCGGGTCGTGTGCTGTCTCGTGCGGGCGAAGTGGTTGGAGGGCGAAGTGCCACTTCGCCCTCCTTGCTCTCCGTGCGGGCGGGTCCTGTTGCCGTCCCGTAGGGACGGTTGACGGTCTGTGTGCCCTTCCCGCACGGTCGAGGCTACGGCGCTTCAGGCAGGTCGTAGCCCCGACCGTGGATCAGGAGATTGACGATCGAGCCGTAGTCTGTGGTGGCCTGCACACTGTCCATCAGGTCGAAGGCGCCGTCTGCATCGTTGGCAGCCCCCGCGATCGAAGCAACCCCGCGGTCGCCAAAGGGGTTGTCACTTTCCGCCAGTGGGTCGGTGTAGACTTCGTCGCGCACGCGGTTGAGGGTGCGGTCATACCAGAAATCTACGGCGTTGTTGTAGCCAGTGGCGCTGTAAAGACAGCTGTCGGTCGGCGCATAGCGGATGTCCGAGCCGCCAGAGGGCACTTCAAAGAAACCACTGCTTTCGTTCAACTGTACAAACTGACGTTGCGCGTACGGCTGGAAGCGCACCGCCCCACCCGTGCCCGGGCCGGCCCAGTTGCAGAACATGCCTTCTGCTGCAAGCACTGCATCGTCCGGCCGCAGCGTGCTCAGCACCCCAGCCGTGTCGGTGAGGACGTAGCTGTGGCCGCTTGATTGCTGGATGGGCCGGCCGAAACCGAAATAGGACTCACCGCTCATCGGGCTCATGTCGTTGACGCCAACATTGAAGACGCGGCTGTAGCCGTCACCGGTGCCCGCCTGCCAGGCAAAGGCGTAGGTTCCCGCCAGGTCGGTCGTCAGCGTGCCGCTGACGGTCGCCGTCCCTGTAAAGGCAGCGCTTGGGTCGAAATTGGCGGTGAAGGCGTTGTAGTTGTCTGACCAGCCGACCAGCGCCAGCCCCTCCGGCGTGAAGGCGGCAGCGGCATCCGACACACAGAAGGTCGCCTGGCGCACCTGTACCTTCAGGTCAGTGGCCGAACTTCGGTGGTAGGCCAGCGAGCCGCTGGGGGCTGCCGACCTCGGCGGCGGACCACTGCTCGGGCACTGCAACCCACCGCGGTAGTCGCTGTCCAGGATCTGGTAGGTGAGCAGCCCACGGTAGCGTTCGGTGGGCGCGCTGCTCTCTGGCTCGTGCGCAAGCGTCACCGTGACCCCATAGGTGTGCGCCGCAGAGCCGCCGCCTGTCAACGCCTGTTCGTCGGTGCTCAGCACAAGGACATAGTAGATTGCCTCTTCGGTGCGCGAGAGCGTGGCCTGGCTGAAGACAAACCCCGACCTGCTGTTCATCGCAGCTGTCAAGTCGACGGGAGTGCCGTCGGTCAGCACGGCAGTGCCGCTGATCGCAGCCTGTGCCACAAGTGCAGCGGCCAGGGTGAGTGCAGACTCTGACTGCGCTTCGATCCCGCGCATCAGCCCGTTGAGCTGGGCCACCGAACAGGCGTGCCCCGGCGAACCGTAGGTGAGCGTGTAGGCATCTGCTGTCCCCAGTCCCAAGGTCTGCGTGTAGGAAGGGCTGTTGTTGGGGTCAGACCAGAGCTGGGGTTCGTATTCGAGCCAGAGCCCCAGGTCGCCGCCGGGCAGCTGGCCGCTGCCGCCACCGGGATGATTGGTGTAGTCGAGCTGCGGCCCGTAGCAGTTGGCGCGTCCGCCGCCGACCCCTTGCACGAGGCTGCGCACCGCATTGGTGATCGGCACGCTTGCGGTGGAAAGCAGTGCAGCACGAATTCGCTCCGCCATCGCGCGGTAGGCTGGGACAAAAGAAGTGGCGCCAGCGCCTGCCACAGCCTGCGGCGGCCGCACGACATTGAACGGGGCAGCGACCGCCAGCCCGCCTGGAAAGAACCTTTCCGCTGACCCGGTAGGCACGGCGGTGGCACTGCCCCCGCCGCCTACCAGCGGCAGAAAAACCCCGCCCCCGATGGGGGGCTGTGCAAAAGCCGTTTGCATCGCCATCAAAGTGGCCAAGGCGACAGTGGCGGCAAGGAGAAGGTATCTGGGACGCACTGTGAGAATTCCTTTCTGATAACTCGGCCTCGAAGAAGATGGGAACCTTCCCCACAACGAGAAAGCCCTGAACCGCCTCGGATGGATCGCTCTCTAGTTTTTGGGGAGGAGCCCCAATTTGGAGTATACAGCAGTCCGGCTGCGGATCCACATCTGGGTTCCGTCGCTGAGGATCTCGACTGCCCCATCTTCGTCGGTGCGCAGCACAGGCCGTCCACGCAATGCCTCCAGCACCGCCGGTGCGGGGTGGCCGTACCGATTGTCGGCACCGACCTGGATCACGGCGATCTGTGGCTGGACGGCAGCGACCAGCGCCGGGCTTGTGCTCTGGTCGCTGCCATGGTGGCCGACTTTGAGCACGGTGGCTGCCAGCGGGAGCCCCTGCTGCAGCCAGTGGGTTTCGCTGGCCAGGCCGGCATCCCCGGTCAGCAGCGCGCTGAAATTTCCGTAGACCAGTTTCAAGACAAGGGAGCGCTCGTTGTCGGACAGCGAGCGCGCGCTGTCGGTCGGCGGCCACAGCACCCACAAGGCCACCCCGTCCCCCAGATCAAGCCAGCTTCCGGCGCTCTGGGCGGTGACCACGCCCCCCTGAGCCTGCATGGCCTGGCGCCAGAGGGCACTTTCTGCCCCCTGGTCAGCGCTTTCTACGGCCGCAGCGACGGAAAAACGCTGCGGCACGACAAGCTGGGCGTTCATGTGGTCGCTGTCGGGGTGGGTCAGCAGAGCAAGGTCGAGCGTCCTGTCCCAGAAGGGCAGAACTCTGCCCAGTTCAGCCAGCAGCCGTTGGGGATCGCTGCCGCCGTCGATCAGGATCTGGCGGCCCGACGGGGTCTGGAGCAGGATGCCATCCCCCTGGCCAATGTCGAGGAAGTGGAGGTGCAGGCGGCCGTCCGGCAGGGTATACACGGCAGACCAGGCCAGCGCTGTCCCGGCTGCGAGGAGAGCGGCGGCTGGGCGCAGCCCCTTTGTGTGCAGGATGCTGCCCCAGCGTGGCAGCGCAGAGAGGGCGTTGGCCAGCGGTTGTCGCCAGCGCAACCCGCAGATCGCCGCATAGGTGGCCACAAGCCCGACCGGGCTCAACCCGTAGAGGGCCAGGCTGGCCCCGGGCCAGCCCGCCAGCCAGGTAACCACCTGCACGGTCCAGGCCAACCCCAGCCAGACCCCCCACAGCGCCGCCGAGGCCAGCAGGGGCAGATGGAGCAGCTCCAAGAGCAGCGCAGCGCTGCCCCAGAGCAGGATCAGCGGCTGGGCTGCCGCGATCGCGACATTGGCCAGCAGGCTGACCAGGCTCAGCCGTTCGAAGGCCCAGACGACCCAGGGCAGCACCAGGATGCTGGCTGCGGCTGTCGTCACCAGCGGCTCGACCACCAGGAGCTGCAACAGACCGTGGGGGCGAGCGGTGGGGGGGGACTGCCCTGCACGGTTCGACAAGGCTGGGAGCCAGCCAGCCACGACCGGCGAAAAGAGCAGCAGACTGGCTGTAGCCAGACTGCTGAGCTGAAAGCCGGTGTCCCACAGCGTCAGCGGGTTGAAGAGGGTGAGGGCCCAACAGGCTGCGGCCAGACTCACGATGGCCGTGGAGCGGCGGTTGAGTGCGCCGGCCAGCACCACCAGGCTTCCCATCAGCGCGGCGCGCAGCACCGCAGCCTCTCCGCCCACCATCAGCGCGTAGCCGCCGATTCCGGCCAGGGTAGGGTAGACGGCCAGCCGCCGACCGGCCAGCCGCTGAAAGAGGGCCAGCAGCGCTGTCGCCAGAATGGCAACATTGCTGCCCGAAATGACGAGCACATGGCTTGTCCCGGTCAGGTTGAATTGCTCGTACAGCGTGTCAGGGATGGCGGCATCGATTCCCAGCAGCATGCCGTTGGCCAGCGCTGCAGAGGGTTCTGGCAGGGTGCGGTTGATCCACGTCTCCCCCGCACGGCGCAGCCCCATCAGCGCCTGCAGCAGCTCCCCGCCACGCCGGGCACCCTCTGCTGGCTCGATCCGGGCCCCTTCGAGCAGGCTGTGCACCCCATGCCGTGCCAGGTACTCCCGGTAAGAGAAGGTAGCAAAGCGGGGGGGGAGCACCAGCCGCCCGCGCGCGCGAACCGGCTGCCCGTACAGATAGGCCGGCTGCAGCCCGACAGTGGTGCGCAGAACGCCCTGCACGGAGCGGCTGCGCCCATCCAGAGTCAGGGTCTCGACTGTGATCTGCAGGCGTTGGCGGGTCTTGTCGGAGAGGGGGTAGCTGCTCACATAGCCGGTCAGGGTCACCTGCTCTGCCTGCCGGTCAAAGGCACTGGCCGCAGGCAGGTTGTAGTAGGCCAGGTCTGCAGCGTCCCAACAGGGGGTCAAGGGGTGGGCTGCGTAGCGCAGCAGAGCAGAGAGCCCGCAGAGCAGCAGGGCCGCTCCCAGCGCTGGCGTGAGCGACGGGCCGGGCACCACAAAGCCGGCACGGGTCGGCCAGCGCAGCGCCACCGGCGGCGGCGTGTACAGCCGGTCGAGCAGCGGGGCCAGCGGCAGCAGAGCCAGCGGAACCAGCCAGAGCCAGCCCGGCGTCGTACAGCCCAGCAACCCAGCCTCCCAGGCCAGCCGGCCCAGCACAATCCCAGCCAGATAGACCAGCGCACAGCAGAGCAGCGCCAATCAGCACCTCCCCAGCGGAGAGACTTCTTCGCCTCTGATCCAGCATACACCTGCCAGAGCGGCTGTCAAGCGACAAAGGTTGTGTCTGGGGGGGCTGGAGCGCCCGCCTCAGGTCACCACATCCAGCATGACCTTGGCGACGGTCGGGGGGTGGAGCAGCATGTTGGCGTAGTTGGCATTGGCCATCGGGCAGGCGCATTCTTTGCGTTTGATGCTGCCGCGCAGCTGTGCCATCGCCTGTCCTTGCCAGAGGGGCATCAGGTCGTAGCCGCTCTGGCGCAGATTGCCGACTTGTTCGGCGCGGATGCAGCAGCTCCAGAGGTCGCCGTTGGGGGCAATGTGGGCGCTGGCCCAGCCCGCGTAGCAGGGGATGACCTGGTCTCGCTCGTGCAGCACGCGTTTGGCCAGCTGGTAGTACTGGGCGCGAAACGCCTGTGTGAAGCGGGCAATGCCTTTGGCGGGTGCCTGTTTTGCCTGTTGGCTGAGAAAATCGGCGATCGCATCGTACTGCTGCGGCAGCGGGGTGATGCCCCAGCCGATCGTGTCAAGTTCGACCCGTTCCTCGGCCACCTCGGTGATGTAGGAGTCCGGTTCCAGAAATTGGAGCCCTTCCTGAATGGCGCGGAAGCGGTGCGCATTGAAGCGGCTGATCACGGTGTGCACGGTGAGCACCAGGTTCTTGTGCTGCCGCTGCAGCTCTTTGAGCCGCTGCCAGGTCTGCAGCGCCAGCTGCCAGTTGCCTTCCACCCCACGGATGTCGTCGTGTTCGTCTCCGACCCCGTCCAGGCTGAGGTTGATGCCGATGCTGCTGGTTGCGCACTCGCGGCAGATGCGTGCCACTTTTTCGACCACCCGTTCGGTCAGCATGCCGTTGGTCGGGATCGTGATGACCTCTGGTCGGCAATGGCGGTAGGCGCTGATCACGAGCTCGTCCAGATCCGGGCGCAGAAAGGGTTCGCCGCCGGTGAAGGTCATGTAGAACGGTGCCCTGCCGAGATGGGCAAAGACCTGCTCCCATTCCTCGGCGCTGAGGTCGTCGTTGGGTTTGCGCCAGACATCACAGGTTCGACATTTGGAGTTGCAGCGAAAAGAGACGCTGACCACCACCGAAAAGGGTTTGACTGTGGGCCAGCCGAAGGTCCGAAAAGCCCAGTACAGCGGCAATCTGGGGATCAGTCCGAGCATACGCGATCCAACCTGACTGTTTTCAACCTGACTGTTTTCAACCTGACTGTTTTTAATCTAGATGTGAGCAGGTACAAAGGCAGCCCTCTGGTTTTGTGCTGCGCTGGCCCAGGAAGAGGCGGTTGTGCTGGGCAGCTTTCCGGGGGGAAGCTGTACAGCACAACCGCCTGCACAGCTTCAGTCTGCTGCAGTGTCGGCCTGGGCTTTGGTGGCTGGCGCCTGCTGATCCTTGGCGCCGATAAAAAAGCGCTTGATCTGGGCAAAGGTACCGGGCAGGTTGGTCCAGTTTTCTTTGAACAACATCTTTTCCATCACCCGTTCGGGGCGATAGAGATAGAAGCGGCGGTAGGCTTCGCGCCATTTTTTGATGACAAGGTCGGGGTCATAATTTTCGCGCATCGTGAAGCGGGCCTTCTGGTCGTGGATGGCGAAATCGCCCCAGTTGTCGGCAAAGACCTGCCCGCCCTCCTCGATCATGTCGTACATGGCCGTGCCGGGGAAGGGGGCAGCCAGCATAAAGTTGGCCAGCTTGGGGTCCAGCTCGAGCGCCAGCTGGATTGTCTTTTCCATCGTCTCTTCGTTGTCGCCCGGCATGCCGAAGATAAAGAAGCCCATCGTCTGCAGGTCAGCTGCTTTGGCGTTGGCAAAGGCCGAGCGCACCTGTTCCAGCGTCTGTCCTTTGCGGATCACATTGCGCAGCATGGCTTCATCGCCGTTTTCGACGCCAAAACCGACCCGCTTGCAGCCTGCCGCTTTCATGAGCTGAAACAGCTCCAGATCGGTGTGGTTGACCTTCATGCCATGGACAGTGACCCACGGCACGGTGTTGAGCCCTTCCTCGATCAGCCGGCGGCAGAGTTCTTTGGCACGCGGCAGCTTGAGGTTCCAGATGTCATCGGTGACGCCGATCTCGGTGGCACCCAGCCCCCGGACCAACCATTTCCATTCTTGCACCACGCTCTCGACCGAACGGGCCCGCCAGGTGTCGCCGGTAACGGGTTTGGAGCAGAAGGTACACTTGTAGGGGCAGCCACGGCTGGTCAGGATGGTAAAACTGCGGGCGTGCGTGTCCAGCCCATCGGTCAGCGGCTGTAGATTGGTGTAGCGGTCGATCTTGAAGAGGTCGTGGGCTGGGAAGGGCAGGGCGTCCAGGTCCGGGATCATCGGGCTTTCCGGGCTGGCGACGATCTCCCCATTGCGGAGGAAATGAATTCCTGGAATCACGTCGGGCAGTCGGCCAGCCTCCAGGGTATTGATCAGCTCCAAAAAGCTGTATTCTGCTTCGCCCTTGAAGACGTAGTCGACATAAGCGTCGTGGGGGGCTTGCAGGGATTCCAGGGGCATGATCGTCAGGTGGGGGCCTCCCATCACCGTGACCAGCCCGCGGCGCTTGGCCAGCTGGGCCATGGCCCAGGCGTCGGGCATCAGCGGGGTGGTGGCAGTGATGCCGATCAACTGGAAGGGGCGTCTCCTTCTGTCGGCCTGGTCGAGGTAGTAGTCGACGCCGACATCTTCGATCGAGGCATCGTAGATCATGACCTCGTGGCCGCCTTCACGCAGCACAGCGGCCAGGTAGCCCAACCCCAGCGGGATGTGTTTGCGGACACTCCATACTTTTGCTTCTGGACTGGCAAGAATCACACGCATAAAAGTTTAGATCGCCCCTTCTGCTTCCACAGCTTTGCGCAGGCCGGTTTTTTCTTTTTTGGGAACAAAGGTACTGGCTGCGATGCGCACGTTGCGCGGCAGGTTGAGCCAGAAATCTTTGGTTTTGACCCGCCGCAGGATCGGCGAGGGGCGCAAGTAGAAATCTCGGTACGCCTTGCGGTACATCTCCTCGACGACCTCGGCGGTCATTTCGCCCATCTCGTAGCGCGCCTTCTGTTCAAAGAAGACATAATCTTCCCAGTCGTTGATCAAAAAGCGTCCCTGGCGTTTGACGATCTCGTAGACCTTGGTGCCGGGGTAGGGGGTCATCATCGAAAAATTGGCGATCACGGGGTCGAGTTCGATTGCAAAGTCGATCGTGCGCTGCATGGTCTCGCGGGTCTCGCCGGGCAGGCCGATGATCATGAAGGCGATCGTTTCCAGGCCAATCTCTTTGGCATTTTTGAAGGCCTGGCGGATGGTGTCGTGGTCGACTTTTTTGTCGATCGAGCGCAAAATTTCGGGGTCGCCGCTTTCGACGCCGAAGGCGGTCCGTTTCAGGCCGGCGTTTTTGAGCAGACTGAGCAGCTCTTTGCTGGCCAGGTTGGCGCGGATGCCGTTCACAAAAATCCATGGCACATGGTTGAGCTTTTGCTCGATCAGGCTGCTGGCCAGCTCTTCCAGACGTTTGACCCGGATGTTGGCGCTGTCGTCGAGCACGCCGATCTCCTGGGCGCCCAGGTCTTCGACCAGGTGCTTCCACTCGGCCAGCACGCTTTCGGGGCTGCGGCTGCGCCACTTGATCGGCATGATGCTCTGGCTGCAGAAGGTGCAGCGGTAGGGGCAGCCCCGGCTGGTCAAGATGCTGAAGCTGCGGGCGCCGTCGACATGGTCGGTGGCGGGCTGCAAATTGGTGTAGTGCTCCATCTTGAACAGATGGTAGGCCGGCCAGGGCAGGCTGTCGAGGTCTGCGATCGGTGTGCGGTCGGGGTTGTTGTGGATGCGGCCGTCACTGGTCTTGAATGTGACGCCGAGGCACTCTTTGAAGATTTCCTGCTCCGGGTGGAGAAAGGCCTGGCTCTGGTAGACCGGCTGGTCGTTCAGGTAGGCCTCCAGGCGGTTGGAGATGTCGATCCAAGCTTCTTCTCCTTCCCCGCGCACAACGACATCGACATAAGGTTTTTCGCAGCTTTCTTCAGGCAGCACACTCACATGGGGGCCACCCAGCACGACCAGACAGTCGTGCACGTCTTTGATCGCACGGGCTGTTCGCCAGGCCTGCTTGACTTGGGGGGTGTTGGCGGTGATGCCGACCAGGTCGGGCTTGAATTCCTGTACAAACTCGGAAACCGGCTTGCTCTCCACATCGGCGTCGAAGATGACAACTTCGTCCCCGCGCTGCTCGCTCATGGCAGCCAGATAGGCCAGCCCCAGGTGGGGGGTCGTCCGTGTGTCGATCGGGAGCCGGAATTTGGGATTGATCAGTGCGACGCGCACGGTATTCCTCCTTCAATCGCAGGATAATGTCCGATAAGACCCACTGCCATTCTAGCACGCAGGCATCCAAGAGACAAATTTATAAAACATATCATAAAAATTAGCGGGCAATCGACTTTTCGAGCAGTGCCTGGCGGTCGTACAGGTCGTTCAGGCTGACCTCGGTGATGGCGTGGACGCCGGTGATTTCGGGGAACTGCTCTTTGAGCAGCCGTTGGATGCCCAGTTTCATCGTCAGCAGGCTGATCGGGCAGTCGATGCAGGCGCCGAGCATTTTGAGGTGGGCGACGCCCTTGCTGTCGATCTGAAGGACCTCCACATCTCCCCCATCCAGGTAGAGATTGGGGCGGTACGCGTTGAGTGCCTGCTGCACCCGTTCTTCCAAACAAAGTTCTGGTATCATCAGTGACCTACCGAATCGACTCGTCGATGGGCCGGCGGCCAGAGAACCCGGTGTTGAGCTCGTGCCAGAAGCCGAGTCCCTCTTCGCCGTAGCGCCAGCAGAGATAAATTTCGCGGCCGTTGCGCGAAGCGGGGAAATCTACCAGCCCGGCGTCGATGTCCTTGACGATGACGCCGAGTGCCTGGATGGCTTTGACATGGTTTTCCAACTGCATCGCCAGCAGAGCCAGTTCGCCCAGCAACTTGTTGCCGCCATTGAATGCGGCTTTTTGGATGGCGGGCAAGGCTTCCGGGCGTATGCGCAGAATTTCGCGGCGGGCAGCCTGCACTTCTTCCATGTGGGCCTGGATCTGGGGCAGGGTGGCCTGGGCCTCAGCCAGCGTAAAAGAACGGGTTTTCATCGTCGGATATCGCCTGGTGGTTGTCGGATGGCGGGCAGCAGGTGGAGTGGGCAGCGGTGCACAGCGACTGTGCACCGCTGCCCGCCTGAATCAGTTGTGGTGGTGTCCACAGCTCTCCGGAACTGCCTCGCCGGTGTGGCTTTTGGCAGTGCGGAAGCTGCTGCCGCAGCCGCACGAACTGGTCGCCTGTGGGTTGTCGATGTGGAAGCCGCCGCCCATCAGGTTGTCGACATAGTCGATGCTGGCACCGCTGATGTAAAAAAGGCTGGTCGGGTCGACGATGATGCGCAGGCCATGCATCTCGTATTCTTCGTCCCCATCGCGTGTTTCGTCGAAGGTCATGCCGTACTGCATTCCGCCGCAGCCGCCGCCTTTGACAAAGACGCGCAGCGCGTGCGACTCGCGCAACCCCTTCTGGTCCATGATCCCGCCCAGTTTGTCGGCGGCATTTGCTGTCAATGTGATCATTTTTTCCTTGCTCCTGTTTTATAGAAACGTGTTGAGTGCTGCTCTGCCGGCAAACAGCGCTGCCGGCCTCGCACGTAGCTCACTGCAGTGTATCTGGCGGCGATTGGACGGTTCCATGGCCGCTCAGCCGCCGATCTGATTCATCGCCCGGTTTTCGGCGAAATGTCCCTCTGCCAGGCCATGCCCCCACGGTTTGTGGTAGGCTCCTTCGCGCATGCGGTTGCGCAGCGTTTCCCAGGAGGCCCCGGCCCGCAGCGGGGTGAGCAGGTCGACCTCGTCGTCGCGCAGCAGGCACAGGCGCAGCTTGCCGTCGGCCGTGAGGCGCACCCGTCCGCAGCCCTGGCAGAACGGCTCGGTGACGCTGCTGATAAACCCCAGCGTGCCCAGCGCTCCTTGGATGCGGAAGGGGCGGCTGGGGTCGACATAATCGTAGCTAGCTTCTTCCAGCGGGCCGAACTGCTGTTCGATCTGTTTTTTCATTTCAGCAGAGGACACCACATGGCTTTGCTGGAAATCGCCGATCTCGCCGAAAGGCATCATCTCGATGAAGCGCACCTCCCAGTTGTTTTCCAAGGTCAGCCGTGCCAGATCGACCATGTCCTGGCCGTCGTTGAAATGGCGGACGACCACTGCGTTGAGTTTGATCGGGGTCAGCCCCGCTTCTTCGGCGGCTTTGATCCCCTTCCAGACCTCTTCGATCGCCCCCCAGCGCGTGATGCGGCGAAATTTTTGGGCGTCCAGGGTATCGATGCTGATGTTGACCCGTTTCAGCCCGGCTTCGGCCAGTGGCTGCGCCAGCTTGTCGAGCAGCAGCCCATTGGTGGTCATCGCCAGGTCTTGGACGCCGGGGATGTTGGCGAGGGCGCGCACCAGCTCGACGACCCCAGGGCGAATTGTCGGCTCGCCGCCGGTCAGCCGGATTTTGGTGACGCCGAGGCTGACGGCGATCTGCACCAGGTAGAGCAGTTCTTCGTCGCTCATCAGCTCGCTGCGTGGGCGAAAGGTCATCTGCTCGGGCATGCAGTACACACAGCGCAGATTGCAGGCGTCGGTCAGGCTGATGCGCAGATAGCTGATTCGTCGCCCGTAGCTGTCGAAGACCGGCTCGCTGGCAAAGCCAGCCGGCAGCGGGGGCAGGGCAATTTTGCCGTAGGGGGTGGTGTGAAGAAGGACCTGGCTGTTCACAGCACCCTCAGGCCCGAGTGGATGGGGCGACAAGTGCGATCGACTGACGGTGCCGGGCAGGGGGGGGCACCGTTTCGACAGCGGGCCAGTCGAGCGGGGCCAGCGCAGCGGGCTGGCGGATGCGGTAGGCGCAGCAGAGGTCGTTGTTGGCGACAGAGGCCGTGCGGTCGCAGGGGGCGCCGACCAGACGGTCGATCAGCAGCTGGTCCATCATGCACAGCTCGCGATGTTCGCTGGAAATGCCCGCATAGGGGCAGTTGTGCTTGTAGAGCACAAACTCGCCTGAATCGCTTGCAGGGCCGCTTGCAGGGTCGCCTGTGGGGGCTGCTTCCCAGCGGGCCAGATAGCCGTGGTCGTTCAAAAAGAGGGTCACCCGGTCGAGCCGTTCGGCCAAAGGCAGCTGGGCAAGTTCGACAACATCGATGCCTGCCGTCATTTCTTTGGCCAGCGAACGAAAGACCACCTCGACCTGCTCTGGCGGCAGCAGCTGCTTGAGCTGGCGCACCATGCCGGCAGCCAACAGCGCAAAGTTGTCGGGGAAAAATTCGTCGGCTTCTTCGGTCAGTTCATAGATCTGTTGGGGGCGCCCGACGCTGCCGGTGCGCTCGGTCCGTCCGACCCGGATCAGGTTGTCCCCTTGCAGAATATCGAGGTGGTGGCGCACAGAAACCGGTGCCATCTGCAGCTGTTCAGCCAGCTCAGCAACCGTAGCCCCCCCCGCTTCTTTTAAGATTGCCAGAATGTGCTTGCGAACTGCGTGCACGGTAGTTTGTACCTTTGTCTAGAGCTCTTTCCACTGAACTTCTTTATACCACAGCCCGGCCCTGCTGTCAATTATTCTAAAAAAAATGATAATTATCCGCTGGCCGGTGCGGTCAAAAATTGCGTGGCCGCACCGGGCTCTGTGCCGGCTGGGCCAGGCGGGCAGCAGCGGCTGCGCCGCGGTCGGTGAGCAGGAAGGTCGCTGCCGGAAATTTCAGGTTGCTTTCGATCAGCCGCAGCTGTTCCAGGCCACTCACTGCACTGGAGGGCACCTCGACGGTCGTTGAGGCGTCCAGGCGGTGGAGCCGATACTGCTTGAGGCCATCCAGGGTGCGATGGACTTGGAGGCGGTCTCCTTGCTGCAGGGCGGCCAGGAGTGCCTCCTGTTGGGCGCTCAGGTGCATGGCAGGGTCCTTTTGCGGGGGTCAGCCGAGCTCCCCGACATACTGTTGCAGCTCGCGCTGGTTGATTTTGAGATAGTGGCCGGTCAGCAGCTCGTTCATCTCCTCTTCGCTGAGGCGGACACGCAAAATTTCGAGCGCATCTTCGGGGGACTGGCCGTACGCCAGCTTTTTTTTGCCATTTTTGAGCGAGAAGAGATACATAAAATGGGGGTTGGAGAAGCTGCTCATGCTTTCACCAGGGTTCCTTGGTACAGATCGGCCCCGCGTGCAGGGACACCGACCCCGCGGTTGATCTCAGCGTCGTATTTGCCAGCCAGCAGGTCACGGTAGAACTGATAGTCGACCCCGCGGACCTTCTCGTCGTCTGGGTAGCGGTGGTAGTTGTCATTGGACATCATGCTTTTGCCTTCGGCGATCAGCTGAAAGCCCAACGCAGAACCCGGGTAGGGCGCGTAGTAGGAGATAGAAGGGAAGACCCGTCGCATGTGTTTGAGCATGCGCATCGTTTTGAAGGCATCTTCGTGGGTTTCGCCGGGGATGCCGAGCATGATATTGGACCAGAACTTGGGGGGCTGCTCGCCCTTGGCTTCCAGCTCGTCGCCGATGCGGTTGACCAGGTCGATGGCAAAGTAGTTGTCCTCCTCGGTGCATTCCTTGTTGAGCAGCCGGAGGATGCGGTCGCTGCCCGACTCGAAGCCGATCGAGATGGTGCGCCAGTTGGTCTCTTTGACCAGTGCCTCGAACAGATCTGGCCACTGGCGCACGGTATCGGCGCGGCCGGCGGCCCAGTAGGTCCAACGTCGGGTCTGGCGCGGGTATTTTTCGATCCATTCGCGCAGCCACTTTGGGTTCTGGAAGAACATCGAGTCGTGGATCACGACCGAGCCCACCCCGTATTTGCGGTCCAGGTAGTTGAGTTCGTCGATCACCTGGTCGACCGGTTTGCGTCCCATATTGGGGATGTAAGAATTTTCGTTGCAAAAGACACACTGCCAGGGGCAGACGCGGCTGGTGATGATGGTTGCCACCGGGCCCGGCCCCCAGCCACACTCGGGTTCGAGCGGCCATTTCCACTTCCAGCGGCGCTGCATCCGCCAGCCGACCGGTTTGGGCCAGAGCTCGCGATCCATCATTGGCCATTCGCCCATCGATTTGGAGCCGACACCCTGGACCAGACGGGGGTAGGCGGTCGGGTCTTTGACCAGGTCGAGAATGGTCTCTTCGCCGGGGCCCTGCACGACGTGGTCAAAAGCATCGATCGCCAGCATCTCATGGGGTGCCACCGTCGCATGCATGCCTCCGGCGATCACGAGGCCGTGGGGGTTGACCTCTTTGAACACCTTGGCGGCCTTCTGGCCGACGGGAAAGGTATAGCTGCGCACGTTCATCAACAGCATCTCATAGCCCTGCATCTGGCGCGCCAGCTGTTCCCAGGCGGTGACAGCCCGGGTCGAGACGATGTCGGTCAGGAGACCGTTGTTGTGCATGATGGTGCGCAGCAGCCCCAGCCCATGGTCCTGCCACTGTTCGTGCGGCCCGCTCGGGTGGACCAGATCTCCCAGGTCTCCCAGGTCGACCCAGAGAATTTTATGCTTGACAGCTCTCTTTTTGCCCCACGGCCACGAAACTCCCACGATAGTCGCTCCTCGATTGGTTGGACGCGCCCCGCAATGCCCTGCATGCGTCACAAGGTTGCTGCAAAAGTAAGACAAGTCTACCATGATGGGGGCCATGCTGTCAATTATTATGAAAATTGTAAGAATTATTGGGGCAAACGCGAGGTGCGTTCGCAAGAAGGGTGGCGTGCATGGTAGAATAGGGCTCCACGATCTGGCACTGTGTGGTGGTGCTCCTGGCCCACGGAACGCTGCCACCTGCCAGAGGATCTCTGGTTCAGGCTGATTTTCAGCAAAGGTGGCGCGAGCATGAAAACAACGGATCTGCTGGCGGTAGCGCGGGGAGACAGAGCGGCTGACCTGCTGTTGCGTGGGGGGCGCATCGTCAATCTTTTTTCGGGCCAGGTGGAAATTGCCGATCTGGCTGTTGCAGGCGATCGGATTGCCGGGATTGGGGGGGGCTACCGGGCGCATGCGGTCATCGACCTGGAGGGCAGCTACATTGTGCCTGGGCTGATCGATGCCCACGTCCATATTGAGAGCAGCCTGTGCATTCCTGCCCAGTTTGCCCAGGCTGTGGTGCCGCGTGGGGTGACGACGGCTGTGATCGACCCGCACGAGATTGCCAATGTCGCTGGGCTGGCGGGTGTGCGGTTTATGGCGGAGAACAGTGTTGGTCTTCCGCTCGGGGTGGTGGTGATGGCTTCTTCGTGTGTGCCGGCGACCCACATGGAGACCAGCGGGGCTGTGTTGGAGGCAGCCGAGCTGGCGCAGCTGCTTGCCGACGGCACGGTGCATGGGCTGGCGGAGGTGATGAACTTTCCGGGTGTGGTGCAGGGTGACCCTGCACTGCTGGCCAAACTGGCTGTTTTTGCGGGGCGTCCTTGTGACGGCCATGCGCCGGGTCTTGCGGGCAGAGCGCTCAACGCCTATGTGGCGGCTGGGATTGGCAGCGACCACGAGTGCACCACTGTAGAAGAGGCGCGTGAAAAGCTGGCGCGTGGCCTGTACATTTTGATTCGAGAGGCCACCAACGCCCGCAACCTGCACACGCTGCTGCCGCTGGTGGATTCCTTCAACAGTCGGCGCATCTGTTTTTGCACCGACGACCGTGTGCCGGGCGATCTGATCGACCAGGGGTCGGTCGACTACATGGTGCGGGAAGCAATTCGTTTTGGGGTAGACCCGATCACGGCGTTGCGGATGGCCACGCTCAACCCTGCCGAATGGTTGGGGTTGCACGACCGAGGGGCAATCGCCCCGGGGCGTCGAGCGGACTTTTTTGTCTGCGACCATTTGGAGCAGCTGCAGCCCCGTCTGGTCTTTCGTGGCGGGGAGCAGGTTGCGCGCGACGGAGAGCCGCTGGGGCGGGCGGCTTCGATTGCTGTTCCGGCAGCGGTCACCGGCACTGTTCAAATCGACTGGGCTGCGGTGGACCTGCGGGTTCCTGCTGGTGGGCCTTTTCTCCGTGTGATCGGCGTGCTGCCTGACCAGCTGGTCACCGAGCAACGGATTTTGCCGGCCCCGCTGTACGAGGGGGCGGTGGTCGCTGACCCTGGCTGTGACCTGCTCAAGCTGGCGGTCATTGAACGGCACCGTGCCAGTGGGGCGTTGGGCGTCGGCTTTATTCAGGGGATCGGGCTGCGGCGTGGGGCGTTGGCGGGCACCGTGGCCCACGACCATCACAACTTGATCGTGGTGGGTGCCGACGACCGCTCGATGCTGGCTGCGGCCCGTGCGGTGGCCGAGATGGGGGGAGGGCTGGCGGCAGCAGAGGGGGATGAGATTCTGGCGCGCTTGCCGTTGCCGGTCGCCGGGTTGATGAGTGACCGGCCGGTGGGGGAAGTGCGGCGCGGCTATGCGGCTGTGGTCGGCGCGGCCCGTGCGCTGGGGTCGCCGTTGCACGACCCGCTGATGGCGATGAGTTTCATGGCGTTAGAGGTGATCCCCACCCTCAAATTGACCGACCAGGGGCTGGTCGATGTCGAGCGATTCGAGCTTGTGCCGCTCTTTGTCGCGTAAGAAGGCGCCTCGGCCGGCAGGGTGGAAGCCGCTCGCGGTCAGGCTGTGGCGTCCGACCGAGGTATCCTTTGAAAGCGACTGGGCCACCAGCGTGTGGTCGCTGGCCGGGCTCTTCACTCACTGCGAATCGACGGCAGGTAGATCTTGTAGTCAAAGACGATCTGGGGGGCACACGCTTCTGCCAGTTGGAGATTGGCGGCTACGTTGTTGGCTTTGCTCTGCTCGTCTAGCAGGTTGTCCGGGTCGATCACCGCATAGAGTTGACAACGCTGATCCGACCACTGAACCGTCAAGGTCTGCGTGTCCCCAGGCGCAAGCTGCCCCACCTGGTCTGAACGGAGCAGGTGCTGCTCTGCAAAGTCTCCTGCGCTGTAGATGCGGACTGGCACAGCAGCCGATGGTGCGGCACCGATGTTGCGAACGGTGACTTTGAGGGCGTTGCCGACCGGCGTCTCCAGGGCAAGGGCCAGGTCAGGCAAGACGGCGAGGCTCGCTCCGATCCGGTTGTCTGCGCGGGTGAACTCATTGGTGTTGGTGACGCCCACTGTGGCTGCCATCGGGTAGACGCCAGGCGGCAGGAGGGTGAGATCGACCCCCGTGGTCGCTCTGGTGGTTTGTCCCGCTGCCACTGAAAATGTCTGCTGGGCAAGAGGCTCTGTCAGGCCCTCTACGCTGTAGACGAGCGCGCCGTCGTAGACATCGCTGTAGCCGTTGTTGCGGATCGTGCTGTGCAGAGTGGCACCGCCATTTTGCCCATACGTGACGTCCATCTGCACAAGTTCAAGGTCGGCACCAATGCCCAAGAGCCGCGCTTGGTTGTCCAGTTCGTTGCTTTCGACAACGCCGCTGGCCGAGACTGTGACGTAGATGTCTTCCGGCGGCGTGAACCAGGGCGTATACGCAGCCGCAACCGTGGTTTGGGTGTTGCCCGGCATCGGATCGGGGATGAACTCCGTGCCGAACCATACGCCCCCGCTTGCCGGATCGCCCCGATAGAAGTGGACCACTACATTGTGGGCCGCTCTGTCGCTGTCATTGTGGACGGTGGCAGAGATCACCACCTGATTTTCTGCGGTCTCGGATCGGGCAAAGGCCAGATCCGCATCGCTGATCTTCAAGTTGTGAAGAAATGTATGCGAAAGCGTCACCAGATCGGTCTGCGTCTCCACCGGGATGGTGTAGCGGATGGGCTCCCCGCCCTCCAGGCGTTGCCGCTCCTCGTAGGCAATTGCAGCGCGTCCATAGGCCAAGAGCAGGCGACCACTGCTCTCAAAACCGGGCGACAGAAATTTCAGGCTCTGCTCCTCATCGGTAAGCTGTCTTGGGCTTCCCCAAAGCTGGCTGCCCTGATCGTAGTAGACCAGATACAGATTGCGCGGCAGGGTCTTGCTGACAAAGACCACAGCGATGTTGCCGTTCGTATCGAGCAGGGCGTGAAACTCGTCCACGCCCTGGATCGCCGCAGGCAGCGGCAAGCTTTGCACGAGGTCAGTCGTCAGGTTGCGCAGATGCAACTGGTCGCCGGCCAGCCAGAACAAGATCGGTTCGTTTTCGGCGGACGAGAAGGGATGCTGGAGGGTGTAGAGGATCTGCGGTGTGCGCTGGGCCTCTGCCGCGTCGGTCAGCTGCTGCGGCGCGGACCAGCTGTTTCCCTCCCAGGTGGCGACGAAGAGCTGAGCTGTCGGCGTGATCCCACCGGTGGGCGTCACATTCTGGGTGTAGGCCAGGGTGGTGGTGGCGTTGAGCGCATCGCTTCTGCCGATGCCCACGGCAAATTCAAGCAGCCCCGGAATCGCATCAACGGCGACAGCAGGTGTCTGCCAGCCATTTTGATAAAACGCTGTCACAATCTGATCTGGTGCGGCCCCGTCGCCGCTCAACAGCCCGGACGCGTTGCGGCGCCAGGCAGCCACCAGTTCCCCCCCTGCGCCGCGCGCCAGTTGTGGGGTCCCGTCCAGGACATCGTTGGTGGTGAGCCACGTTGCCGCTCCCCAGAGCGCTGTGGTGGGGCTGTAGACCGCTGTGGCAATCTCCAGCTGCTGGGTCACCGTTGTCGTCAGAGACGCGTCCGCTGCCAGCGGCGTTTTCATCCGATGCCAGAGGGCAACGGCCTGCCCATCGCTGGCCCACGCCACCTGCGTCGCGCCGTCCAGCAGAGTGTCGTCGGTGACGGCGGCGGGCGGTTGCCAGGCGCTGCCATCCCAGCGGCTGAAAAAGAGCTCCTGAGCCTGGCCCAGAGGCTTGGTGTCGTCCACATCCACCCAGACAAGGAGCGCCTGATCCTCGACAGGGTGGACGGCCAGACTGGTGTCAGGATAGGGATAGACATTCGAGACCAGCGTGCTGGTCACCGTCCTCTGTGCACCCGTACTCTGCGCGCTTGTGCTCTGTGTGCCTGTGAAGACATCGCCGGCGCGGCGCTGGGCGTTTGTGGCAAAGGCGAGGGGCGCATCGGGCGCCAGTTGCAAAGAAGGGGCGGATGGGCGGACAGGGTGTGGAACCAGCCGCCAGCCGCTGCTTTGGAGTGCATCGGTCAGCTGCAGCGTCTCTGGATAGCTCCAGGTGATGTTGCCCTTGGCCTCACGCACAAACCAGAAGGTGCGCAACCTGGCCCCCACTTCCCCTTGGATCGTGATCTTGTCGAACTGCCAGTTGTTCAAAAGCAACAGATCGATGGCGCCCGGACGCACAACACCGATGGTGCCGTTGGCCCCGGCGTAGAGGTCGACTTCCACCACCTTGAGGTCGGAACGATACCCGCCGGTGAGCCCTACCTCCCCGGTCAAACCCAGATCCTGCAGCGCAGGAACGGCAAAATCAAGCGTTGCATTGGCTTCGAGGCCGATCGCGCCATCGATGTAAAATTCACCGATCTGGCCTACAAATTTTTCCAGGTGCAGGACAACGATGATCGTATCCACCGTCTGGCCCACGACCACGTTGAAATAGGTCACCATGACCAGGGCCGGTTTACGATACAGCGTCCCTCCATACTCGCCTTGGACGGCGACCGTCCCCACCGGGGAGTGAAACCCACAGGCGCCATCCCGCGGAAATTGTAGTTCGCCCGATACCTTGAGGTCGATGTCTGCGCTCAGGAAGCGAAAGTTGCTGCCGCTTGCGCTGACCGCTGCCGACAGATCCGAGATACAATCGGTGGGAATGGTCAGCCCACCGTCGACGCCCCACTCAAACTCTGCCTTGCCGTCGGGCGGGCCGATTCGGAGCGCATCGATGGTAAAGGGTTCCACAGGGATGGCAAACCCCATGTCATAGGTGAAGCCGCCGGCTGTGCCGCCGACCAGGGCGGGCAGGGTCATCAGCCCCTGCCCTGTCAGCAATGTAAGCCAGGTGGGCAGCGGAATCGAGTAGAACTGGGCGAATCGGGGCTCTGAAGAACGGATCCGGTTGGCTTTGTCTATGCCATAGGCGACAACCTCCAACCGGTTGAGGTCCTTGTCCAGGTCGAATCCCATGTCAAGGATGTGCTCGGCATCTCTGCCACTCGTCGGTACGGTGGAAATCAGCCGACCGTTGAGCTTGAATTCTACCCGGTCGGGGGTCAGCCCTGCCCAGTCGACCGAGGCGACGATGGGGTTGAGGACCTGGATGCCCTCCAAGAAACGGCGATGGTCGATCGGATAGTGGGCCTTCACCGCGGAGAGGATCGGCTTGTCGCTGCAGATGACCAGGTCGCCCACTTCCCAATGCCATGCCCAAAATGTAGCGTCGTTCCAGTTGGATGCTGGAATCGTGTGAAGTTCAGAAAATACAGGCGCGGTCATCACGCCG
>CAIOHJ010000194.1 GCA_903858085.1 uncultured Chloroflexota bacterium | reverse complement strand
GCGTGTCCCTTGCGATCACATTTGACCGCCAAGCACAAGGCGCTTCCCCAACACGCTTGCTATCAAATGATGCGTGACAGGACACTGGTGGTCTGTCAATGGTGAATGTTTAGCCAACATACCCATGCGTCATCTGCTCGCACGGCACATGCGAACCAAACAATGACAATGGACAGTCTACTAGCAGCGTTTCGGCGGTTGTTAATTTTCGCCGATTTTGCCATAAATTTAGCACAGAGTGCAAATTGCCGAAAGGGGTTGCGGAGCAGGGATTCTGGGCAGCTGTGGTACACTGTCCAGAAAATGTTCTCGATTCCTGTAAAGCGCTGGAGAGTAGACCGTGTTCAGCAAATTGTTTGGCAAACCACAGTCAGAAAAAACGCAGGAGGAGCTCAAGCTCGAACAGAGTCTGCAAAAGACCCGTTCTGGCATTTTGGGGCGTATCGGCGCTATTTTTCAAGAAAATGAGATTACGGCTGGGTTGTGGGAAGAGCTGGAGGAGATTCTGGTCATGGGGGATGTCGGTTCGGCTGCAGCGCAGACGCTGTTGCAGGCGACACGGGCGCGGGTCGAGCGGGAGAACATCAAATCCAGCCGGGACGCCTACACCGTGCTCAAGCAGGAGATGGTCAACCTGTTGTCTACGGAGGAGCCGTTGCACATTGAAGAGCCGCGCATTCTGACCGTGGTGTTGGTGGTTGGCGTGAACGGGGCGGGGAAGACAACCACCATCGGCAAGATGGCGGCCTACTACAAGCGGCGGGGGCTCAAGGTCGTGCTGGGGGCTGCAGACACATTTCGGGCGGCGGCGATCGACCAGCTCAAGGTCTGGGGGGAACGGGCTGGGGTGGATGTGATTGCCCACGCGCCCGGTTCTGACCCTGGGGCGGTCATTTTTGATGCGATTCGGGCCAGCCAGGAAAGCCGCAAGGCGGACCTTTTGATTGTCGACACTGCGGGGCGGCTGCAGACCAAATTCAACTTGATGAAGGAGCTGGAGAAGGTGCGTGGGGTGGCGGCCAAACAGGTGCACCGTGCCCCGCATGAGACGTTGCTGGTGTTGGATGCATCGACCGGGCAGAATGCGATTGTGCAGGCGAAAGCCTTCAGGGAGTCGGCCGGGGTCACGGGGATCGTGCTCACCAAGCTGGATGGGACCAGCAAGGGGGGGGCTGTGTTGAGCATCAAACAGGAGCTGGGGGTGCCGGTGCGTTTTGTCGGCACTGGGGAGAAGGTCGACGATTTTGCGTATTTTGACCCAGTGGCTTTTGTGACCGGGCTGGTGGGGGAATAACGCTGGGGGATGGACGAGGCTGCAGGGGCCAGAAAGAGAGAGAACGATGAGTGAACTGGAGAGCCGGTTGAATCAGAACATCGAGCGGGTGGATGCGATCCGGGGGCGTCTTTGACATCCCTGGCAAAAGGGTGCGTCTGGCCGAGCTGGACCAGCAGGTGCAGCAGGCAGATTTTTGGGAGGATCCCCAGCGTGCGCAGAAGGTCATGCAAGAAGCCAGCCTGTTGCGCGACAAAATTGAGGTGTGGGACACCCTCGGGCGGCGTTGCCAGGAGGCGCTTGAGCTGTACGGCATGGCTGAAGAAGACCGTGTGCTGTTAGAGGAGCTGGCCGAGGAGGCTGGGGTCTTGGCTGCGGAGCTCGATCGTCGCGAGTTTGAGCTGGCCATGAGTGGCCCGCACGACGGCGCTGCTGCAATCCTGAGCATCCATGCAGGGGCAGGGGGGACTGAGGCGCAGGATTGGGCCCAGATGTTGCTGCGGATGTACCTGCGCTGGGCTGAGCGTCAGAAATTCAAGACCTTTATCACAGACGAGACCGAAGGCGAAGGGGCTGGAATCAAGAGTGTGACCGTTGAAATCAGCGGTGTCAACGCCTATGGTTTGCTCAAAGCCGAGAAGGGGGTGCATCGTCTGGTTCGGCTCAGCCCATTTGACTCTGCCAACCGTCGGCACACCAGTTTTGCCAAGGTGGAGGTCATGCCGGCGCTGGAGGAAAACCTTGAGATCCAGATTGACCCCAAAGAGATCGAAGTGGAGGTTTTTCTCAGCAGCGGTGCCGGGGGGCAGAATGTGCAGAAAAACCAGACGGCAGTGCGGATTCGTCATCTGCCGACGGGGCTGATTGTGACCTCACAGAACGAGCGCAGCCAGACGCAGAACCGTGAGATGGCCATGCGGGTGCTGCGGGGGCGTCTTTACGAAATTGCGGAAGAGAAGCGGGCTGCCGAGCGGGCGCGCCTCAAGGGCAAGATCGACGATGCAAACTTTGGCAGCCAGATTCGGAGCTATGTGCTGCACCCTTATCAGATGGTCAAGGATCTGCGCACCGACGTGGAGACGGGCAACACGACCGCTGTGTTGGATGGGGAGATCGATCTGTTTATTGAGGCCTGGCTGAAGAGCAATTTGCAAGACCGGGACTGAACGGCCAGGAGGGCTGCCGGCCCACAAAAACAGGCCAGGTCGGTGCAAAGGGGCCCCTTTGCACCGACCTGGGGGGCGCTGTTACCAGACGGGGGGTTCGTCGTCGCCGCGCAGGATCGCTTCGATCGACTCCAGTTCTGCGGCGGTGAAGGTAAGATTTTGGACGGCGGCGGCGTTGTCTTCGACCTGGCTGACCTTGCTGGCGCCGACCAGCGCCGAGGTCATCTGGGGGTGACGCAGGACCCAGGCGATGGCCATCTGGGCCAGCGTCTGGCCGCGCTGTTGGGCCAGGTGGTTGAGGCGGTGAACCAGGGCGACCCGTTTGGCGCTGACCTCTTCGCTGCGCAAGTGGCCGTGTGTTTTGGCGGCGCGCGAATCTTCCGGGATGCCGCTCAGGTATTTTTGGGTCAGCAGTCCTTGGGCCAGCGGGGAGAAGGCGATACAGCCGATGCCTTCCTCCTGCAAAACAGAGAGCAGGCCATTTTCGATCCAGCGGTTGAACATGCTGAACGCCGGCTGGTGGATCAGGCAGGGGGTGCCCAGGTCGCGCAGGAGGGCAGCTGCCTGGCGGGTTTGTTCGGGGGAATAGGTGCTGATGCCCACATAAAGCGCGCGTCCGGAGCGGACGGCGTAATCGAGGGCCAGCATGGTTTCTTCGAGGGGGGTGTTGGGGTCAGGGCGATGGCTGTAAAAAATATCCACGTATTCCAGCCCCATGCGTTTGAGGCTCTGGTCGAGGCTGGCGATCAGGTATTTGCGGGAGCCCCATTCGCCGTAGGGGCCTGGCCACATGAAGTACCCGGCTTTGGTGGAGATGATCAGCTCGTCGCGGTAGGGGCGCAGGTCCTGGGCCAGGATGCGCCCAAAATTTTCTTCGGCGGAGCCGGGGGGGGGACCGTAGTTGTTGGCAAGGTCGATGTGGGTGATGCCGAGATCGAAGGCGCGCAGCACCATGGCCCGGGCATTGGTGTAGGTGTCGACGCCACCAAAATTGTGCCAGAGTCCCAGGGAGACTGCTGGCAGCATCAACCCGCTGCGTCCGGTCCGCCGGTAAAGCATGCGTCCGTCGTAGCGGGTCGTGTCAGCCTGATAAAGCATTGTGTTCATCCTTTCGATGTTTGTCGGGTCTTGGAGAAAAAGGGCTGTTCAGCGATGGACAATGACCAGTGTGGCTGGTTCGGTGCTGTCTGTGAGATGCCAGCCTGTTCCGAGGACAGAGGGGGAGGCCCACTCGTAGAGCCATTGGGCGTCGCTGTTGCGCAAGTTGATACAACCATGGCTGGTTGGGATTCCAAAACGATTGTGCCAGTAGGCACCGTGCAGCGCGTAGTCACGGTAGAAGTACTGCACCCACTGCACGTTGGGGAGGGAGTAGTAATCTCCGGCGGCTCGGCTGCCCCCTTGCATGGTCTGGGCGGCGATCTTGGCCCAGATGCGAAAAACGCCGGTCACGGTGGGTGTGGCAGATTTCCCTGACGAAATTGCGAACCGTTTCAGCAGGCGATTGCCCTGCCAGGCATACAGACGTTGGTGGTCGAGGTCGACGGAGATCCATTTTTCTGGGGTCGGGATCGCGGGATATTCGGGAACGCCGTTCTCCCCCATGGCGGCCGTCGCGTACAGTTCGGCGTAGGAGAGGGGGGGGACGACAAGACGTTGGCCGGGGCGGAGCGGTCGGTCATCGGCGAGACGGTTGAGCTCGCGCGTGCGGCGTTGTGAGGTCGCATAGCGGTCGGCGATGGTGGCCAGGGTTTCGTCTTCCTGGACGACATGAACATAGTACTGGCCGGGCACGGGGAGGCTGTTGTGCAGGGTCGTATTGGCAGGAGGGGAAGAGGTGACTGCTGCAGGCACGCGCAGGGGCTCCCCAGCCTGCAGCCGAGCCGTTGGGGCGCGGCGGTTGAGTTCGACAAGATGTGCCGGGGTGGTGTGGAAGCGGGTGGCGATTTGGGCGAGCGTATCGCCGGCGCGGGCGACATAGAGGCGGGTCGGTTGGGGGGTCTGGGGGAGAAGAGGAACGAACTCGCGTGCACGTCCGCTGCCAGCGATGGCGGTCGGGACGATCAGCATCTGGCCGACCCGAATCAGGCTGGGGTTGGCCAGGGTGTTGAGCTGCAGCAGCGTGGGGAGGTCGGTCTGGTAGCGTAGGGCGATGGTGGCGAGGGTCTCGCCGGCAGAGACCCGGTGTGTGCCGGTGCTTTGTGCCAGCGCACCCTGTGCTGTCACAAAAAAGAGGCCAACCAGGGCCAGAAGGACAACTGTTGTTTTCAACTGGAGCAACAATCGGTTACGGTGCATAGTGCCTCGCTGTATGAAAGTGTACCCAGTATACAAGAAGGTCGGCCAAACGACAACCGCCCCATGGCACGGTCACCGTGAGGTACAAAGAGGGGAAACCGTCTGTGTGGAGCGATTGGACAACACAGGCTGGTTATGACTATAATGCAATTGCAACGAGTCAATCTCTGAACTTCACGTGTATGGCCCGGTCATTCTTATCAAACAGAAGGAAAATGAAACATGCGACAAAAATGGCAGATTGCAGGGTTGTTTTTGCTGCTGGCAGGGTGTGCAGCCCCAGCCCCTGCTCCGCAGACAGCTGCGGAGGTTGCGCCGGCTGCAGAAGAGGCCGCGCCGGCTGCGGAAGAGGCAGCCTCTGCGCAGGTCGTCATTGCTCCAGGCCAGACCATCCGTATCGGCGGTTCGTTTGCCTTGACGGGCCCGATCCCGGATCCAGGCAAAGACATTCGGCAGGCTGCTGAGATTGCCGTGGATGAACTCAATGCGGCTGGGGGCATCGACGGATTTTTGTTTGAGCTGGTCGCCGAAGATGGGGCCTGTTCGGGCGACCAGGGCACAGTGGTCGGCAACAAATTTGCGGCAGACTCGACCATCGTGGCTGTCAGTGGCGGCACCTGCTCCGGAGAAACCTTCGGCCTCAAGCCGATTCTGCAGCGCGCTCGCATCCCGTTTGTGTCGCCCAGCGCCACCAACCCGGATGTTGTGGATGCAGAGTGTGATGTCTGCAACCGTGTGGCGTTGAGCGATGCGCTGCAAGGACAGGTGGACGCCGACTTTGTCTTCAACCAGCTGGGCCTGCGCAAAGTGGCGGTGATGCACGACAATTCAGACTATGGAAAAGGGCTGGCAGAAATCTTCCAGAACGCCATGGTTGCGTTGGGGGGAGAAGCTACGGCCTTTGAAGGGGTCCAGGTCGGCGACACGGACTTTCGGGCTGCGCTGGCCAAAATTGGAGCGGGCCAGCCGGAGTTGATCTTCTTTGGTGGGTATTCGACCGAAGCTGCGTTGATCGCCCAACAGATGAAGGAGACCGCAGGGTTGGAAAATGCCAGGTTCATGAGCGACGATGGCGCCTACACCCAACAGTACCTGCAGGCAGCAGGTGCAGCGGCAGAAGGCACCTACATGTCTTTTGTGGCAGGCGATGCGCAGGCTGAAAAACTGGCGGCTTTTACGGAGGCGTACGTTGCCAAGTTTGGTGTGGAGCCCAGCCAGCTGGGGCCGTTCCATGGGCAGTCCTATGATTCAATCCAGCTGATTGCCGACGCCATTCGCCGGGTCGCGCAGCCCGACGACAGCGGCAACCTGGTGATCGACCGTGAAGCGTTGATTGCTGCGATCCGGTCGACCGCAGGGTTGGCGGGGATCACGGGCACACTCACCTGCGACGAGTTGGGGGAGTGTGGCGCTGGCGGTGTCCAGATCTTCACGGTGGAGAATGGTGCGTTCAAGCAGGTAGCTGGGTTTGGGATGTAGCCAGCGGCTGGCTGGCACTTTGGAGGAGCTGGCCGACGAACTGCACAAACGCTCGCTTGGGGACCTGGTGCCCAGGTCTGCTGGAGGGAGTCTGTGCAGTTCGCCGGTATGGCCCTACAACCACTGAAAGCGGTCCGGATCTATTGTGAAATCAGGGTGATGGTGAAAACCCCTTCTTTTCCGACTCTTGTGCGTCTACGGCAGGCTTCTGCGGTACGTTGGTGGGTGCGGCTGTTGGGTGTTGTGCTGCTGCTGCTGCTGGCCTGGCGGGTGGCTGTGGTTGGGCTGGCCGAGGGGTACCCAGCCAGTTTTTGGATTTCACAGACGCTCAACGGTCTGGTGCTTGGCGGCGTCTACGCCTTGATCGCGCTGGGCTATACGCTGGTCTACGGTATTTTGCTGATGATCAACTTTGCACACGGCGATGTGATGATGATCGGCGGGTTTACCGGTTTTTTTGCCTTGCAGCTCTGGATCGGGGTGGGGTGGCTGGATGGATCGGCCCTGTGGGTGGTGCTGGCGCTGGTGTTGACGGTGGTGGCTGGCATGCTGGGGTCGGTACTGGCGGGGATCACACTGGAGCGGGTGGCCTACCGGCCGCTGCGGGGTGCGCCCCGTCTGGTGCCGCTGATCAGCGCGATCGGTGCCTCTCTCTTTTTGCAATACTCGGTGCTGCTGATTTTTGGGGTGACCCCGCGGGCCTACACCAGACCAGCGCTGATCGAGGGGGGCTTTCGAGCGGGCGACATCTTTGTGCCGTACACGGGCATCATCATTTTCATCGTGTCGCTGCTGCTGATGCTGGCGCTCTATCTGATTGTGCAGAGGAGCAAGCTGGGGCGGGCGATGCGGGCGGTGGCCGAGGACAAAAGCACTGCGGCGTTGATGGGGATCAATGTTGACCAGGTGATTGTGTTTACATTTATTTTGGGGTCTGCCCTGGCCGGTGCAGGTGGGGTGTTGCTGGGCTTTCACAACACGGTGGTCAAATTCAACAGCGGCTTTATTCCGGGCCTCAAAGCGTTCACTGCGGCGGTGCTGGGCGGGATCGGCAACATTCCGGGCGCAATGGTGGGGGCTTTGCTGTTGGGGTTGATTGAAGCGTTGGGCCCCAGCGCGTTGGGCATTCCGACCGAATACAAAGATATCATTGCTTTTTCGGTGCTCGTGTTGATTTTGATCTTCCGTCCCTCTGGCCTGCTGGGTGAAGTGCTGAGCGAGAAGAAGGCATGAACAGAATGGGGATGCTTGCTGCACGGCACGGGCTGCGGACTGGTGCTCTTGCCTTCGTTCTCCTGACCTACCTGACCTTGATCGGGCTGCCTGGTCGTCTGGCTGACCTGGCCATGCCGGTGTTGGCTGGGGTCGCTGCAATTTTTTTCTGGCTGGTGTTGCGCAGAAACCCGCAGTTGGGTGGGATCTACGGCTCTTTGGGGGGGACAGCCCTCTGGGCTGGCCTGTTGGCAGGGGGCTTTTACGCTGTGTTGACGGCGTTTTTTGCGGGGCTATTGGCGAACGGGGTTCGAGTCCAGCTGGTTTTTGACAAGATCGTGCCGCAGAACCTGGCCGCCCTGTATGCGGTGATGCCGGGGGCGCTGCTCTCCGGCGAGCTTTCCCCTGTGGGCTGGCTGCGTCAAGTGGGGCTGCTGGGGCTGGCTGGGGTTGCTGCAGCCCTGCTGGTCGCCGGGGAACGCTGGCTGCGTCGGCGGGAACTGCCCCCTCTGGCGGCGCTGCGTTGGCTTCCGCTGCTCCTGCCTTTTGTGCTGCTGGCAGCGGTGATCGGGCTGGGCAGCCCCGCTGTGACCTTTGGCGGGAACAACCAGGGAACGATCCGTCTGTTGTTGGCGATGCTGGCGGTGGGGAGCGGAATTTTTGCGGCACGGGCGGTGCGGCCAGGGGGGGCGCGGCGGGTGCTTTGGGCGCTGCTGGCGGCAGCGCTGGTGGGGCTGCCCTTCCTGTTGGATCAATTCCAAAATTCTGTGATGGGGATTGTGTTCATCTTTGTCATGATGGGATTGGGGCTCAACATTGTGGTGGGCTTTGCAGGTCTGCTCGATCTGGGGTATGTCGCTTTTTTTGCGATCGGCGCGTATGTCTATGCGTTTCTGGCCGCTCCCTTCTCGTCCCCCTGGCTGATTGCACAGCTGCAGGGCTGGGGGCTTCCGGTCAGCGGCCCGTTGGTCAGCTTTTGGCTGGCCCTGCCGCTGACGATGGTGGCGGCTGGGCTGGGGGGGCTGCTGCTGGGCATCCCGGTATTGCGATTGCGGGGCGACTACCTGGCGATCGTGACGCTGGGCTTTGGCGAGATCATCCGTCTGTTTATGCTCAATCTGGCCGAACTGACCAATGGGCCGCGCGGCCTGCTCAACATTGCTCCGCCGACGGTAGGGGGGTACAGCCTGGGCAACCCGCGCGACATTTTTTTGCTGGCGCTGGCTGGTGCGGCGTTGATTGCGCTGGTGGCCAATCGTCTGGACGGCTCGCGGCTGGGGCGTGCCTGGGTGGCCATGCGGGAGGACGAGGATGTGGCACAGGCGACCGGGATCCATCTGGTCTACACCAAGCTGATGGCCTTTGCGATCGGGGCCTTGTTTGCTGGGTTGGCGGGGCAGCTCTATGCTGCGCGGCAGACGAACATTTTTCCAGAAAATTTTTCGCTGTTTGTTTCGATCGACGCCCTTTCGTTGGTGATCGTCGGTGGAATGGGCAGCATTCCAGGGGTCGTGCTGGGGGCTCTGGCGCTGAAGGGGTTGCCCGAGGTGCTGCGTGGGGTAGACGAATACCGGATCGTCACCTTCGCCGCCTTGTTGGTCATCATGATGATCGTCCGTCCTCAAGGGATACTTCCGTCGCTGCGTCGAGGGCGTGAACTGCAGGAGCAGGGTGGCAGCCGGGCTGACCAGCCTTCCGTGCTGGAAACTTTGCCGGACAACGCCGGTGGGAGCCCTCTGGCACAGAAAGAGAGATGAGTTGGATGGCTTTGTTGGAGGCACGCCGGGTCACAAAGGTGTTTGGTGGGCTGGTCGCGGTCAGCGCGGTCGATCTGTCGGTGGGGGAGCGAACGGTGGCCAGCCTGATTGGTCCGAACGGCGCTGGCAAGACCACGTTTTTTAACTGTCTGACCGGGCTGTACCGCCCTGAGGAGGGGGAGATTCGTTTCAACGGACAGCCCATGATTGGGCTGCGTCCGGATCAAATTGTGGCTGCTGGAATGGCGCGCACCTATCAGAACATCCGCCTCTTTGGGAGCATGACGGTTCTTGAGAATATCTTGGTGGGCCAGCATGTACGGCTGCGTTCAACCCCTTTGGGGGCTATTTTTCAAACGCCCTTTACCCGTCGTGAGGAGGAGCAGGCTGAGCGACGAGCGCGGGAGCTGTTGGCCTTTGTTGGGTTGTCGGGCAAGGGGGATCTGACGGCCAGGAACCTGCCCTACGGCGACCAGCGTTTATTGGAAGTTGCACGTGCCTTGGGGAGCAGCCCGCGCATGCTCTTGCTCGACGAGCCAGCGGCTGGCATGAACCCGCGCGAGACCGACGGCATGCTGCGCTTGATTCGTCGGCTGCGCGATGAACTGGAGATGACGATTCTGTTGATCGAACACGATATGAAGGTGGTCATGTCGATCTCTGACCAGGTGACGGTGTTGGATTACGGCAAAAAGATCGCCGAGGGCCAGCCCGCTGCGGTGCGCAGCGACCCGCTTGTGATCGAAGCCTATCTGGGCTCTGGCATGCTGGAAGGGCATTCGAAGTTGACTTGAACAGCCTGCTGGAATGGCTGGAAGAGAGGGAGTGCAGGAGAAGAGATGCATGCTGGTGCTTGAGCAGATTCACACCTACTACGACCGGATCCATGCGCTCAAAGGGGTTTCTCTGACAGTGCGTCAAGGGGAGATCGTCACCTTGATCGGCTCCAATGGTGCCGGCAAGAGTACCACGCTGCGCGCCATCAGCGGCCTGATCAAGCCGCGTCTGGGGAGGATACTGTTGGATGGCCAGCCGATTGACCCGTTGCCGGCCCATGCGGTGATGCGGCTGGGGATTTCGCAGTCGCCGGAGGGACGCCGGATTTTTGCCCGGCTGACCGTGGAAGAAAATTTGGAGTTGGGGGCCTTCACCCGCAACGACAAGCCGGCGATCCGCGCCGACCTGGAGCGGGTGCTGGCGCTGTTTCCGCGGTTGCGTGAGCGGCTGCGCCAGCGGGGAGGCACGCTCTCCGGCGGCGAGCAGCAGATGCTGGCAATCGGGCGGGCGTTGATGAGCCGACCGCGCCTGTTGTTGCTCGACGAGCCGTCGATGGGGTTGGCCCCGCTCCTGGTCGAGCAGATTTTTCGGATCGTTCGGAGCATCAACGAACAGGGCACCACGATCCTGTTGGTCGAGCAGAACGCACATGCAGCGCTCTCGATCGCGCACCGTGCCTATGTGTTGGAGACGGGCACGGTGGTGTTGGAAGGGCCGGCCAGCGAAGTGCTGGCAAGTTCACAGGTGCGCGAGGCCTACCTAGGCAGTTAAAACAGCGGAGCAAGAAAAATACGATGCCAAGACCCATGTTGGATTCTCCCTACCTTTTTGGTTTGCACGACCCGGGCGGCGAATGGCTCATGGCACAATCTGGGCGCCGGGGCTGGGTGCTCTTTACGGAGGCAGTCGGCAGCGACCCCAACGACCGCAGCGGCGTCGACTACCGGCCGTACAGCGACCAGGACTACGGTATCATGGTGCGCATCAACAACGGCTACGGGGCTGTAGGCACGATCCCAGCGCCAGAGAATTACCCGGCCTTTGTACAGCGGGTCGCGAATTTTGTGGCCGCCAGCCCTGGCTGTCGCATCTGGATCATTGGGAATGAGATGAACCACAGCCAGGAGTGGCCCCAAAGTGGGGCAGCGCGAGCGCTGGGTGCGCCCGCCAGCGGCGTTGCCGTGCAGGGGGTGGACCAAGACCCCTTGGGCCGGGGCAGTCCGACCCGTTTCAGTGCGCTGCAACCGCAGGTGCGCGCCGCAGCCCCCGCACTGGCTTCGGCCCGTGCAGGCCTCAGGCCGATCTTGCCGGCTGACTACATCAACTGTTTCCGCCGCTGCCGAGAGGCCATTCGCGCCTTGCCAGGGCATGGCAGCGATTTGGTTGTCGTCGGCGCAGTGGCCCCGTGGAACGCCGAGCTCACCTATCCGACCAACCCGATTGGGGACTGGATCGTCTATTTCACCGATATTTTGAATGCGCTGGGCCCTGCTGGCTGCGACGGAATCACCCTGCATACCTACACGCACGGCAGTGACCCTGCGCTGATCGCCGACACTTCGACGATGAGCCCCCCGTTTCAGAATCGGTACTTCCATTTTCAGGCCTATCGCAACTTCATGAATGCCATTCCGGCGAACATGCGTACGCTGCCGGTGTTCATCACCGAGACCGACCAAGATATTGCCTGGCTGGATCGCAACAACGGCTGGGTACAGGCGGCCTACGCCGAAATCGACCGATGGAACCGCCAGCCGGCTGCGCAGCAGATTCGTGCCTTGCTGCTCTATCGTTGGCGTCGCTATGACAAGTGGTATATCGACGGCAAAAACGGTGTGATGGACGATTTTCGAGCAGCGCTTGCAAACGACTACCGTTGGCGGGAGTCGCCGCCCAGCCCGGCCCAGTACAAGGTGGGGGATGTTGTGCGCACCCTGACCCAGGTCAACTTGCGGGCTGCGCCCGGAGGCCAGGTGATCGGGGTGGTGCCGGCCGGTCTGCAAGCCACCGTCCGCAGCACGCCCCCTACAATGAGCGGTGGGTTGCCCCACTGGCCTGTGCGTCTGCTCTTCAACGGGGAGGCGCGCAACGGCTGGCTGGCGCAGTATACCTTGGATGGCGTCGTGCTGTTGGCCCAGGAGAGCTTTGGGACCCTGCGTCCGGCGGACTACCGGCAAGGGGAACAGGTGCGCACACTGGATGCAGTCAACTTTCGCCGCCAGCCGGCCGGCCCCGTGCTGGGCCCGCTTGCCAAAGCCGCTCTTCTGACGGTCAGCGACCCGATCTTCGTGATGGCTGACGGGCTTCCATACTGGTCTGTGAGGGGCCCTTTGAACGGGACAACGGTCGACGGCTGGGTGGCACAGTATACGCAAAATGGGGTTGTGCTGCTGGAGAGGCAGCAGCCGAGAACCGTCAGCGGCGTGCCCGCAGCAACCCCTGGAGCGGATCCGTTTGTTCCGGGTGCTCTGGTGCGCACCAAGACCGCTGTGCGGATGCGGCGCACGCCGGGGTCTACCAACAAGCCAGCCAGCGACACGATCGCGCTGGTGGCTGCGAACACAACGTTGCTGCTGCAGCAGGGGCCGGTACAGGCCGACGGAATGGCCTGGTGGAAAGCGAGCGGACAGTTGCCTGCGCTGGGTCAGGTGGAAGGGTGGGTGGCGCGGCAGCTTCCTGACGGAGAGCTTCTGCTGGAAGTGGTGGCGCCGCCGGCGGCCGAACCGCCCAAATACACCTTTGTGCCGGGCAATCGCTTTCAGACCACGACCAGTGTGCGGTTGCGGCGCACAGCGGGGTTTGTCGGCAAAGGGCCGGCAGATATCGTGGCGGAGGTCGGCCCGGGCGTTGTGGGGACGATCGCAGCGGGTCCTGCCTCTGTGGACGGACTGCTCTGGTGGCAGGTCCAAAACCTGCTTCAGCAGGGACAGAGCCTGGCTGGGTGGATAGCAGAGGCGACGACGGGCGGTGAGGTGCTGCTGCAGAAGATCGCAGACCCGGTCACACCGCCGGGTCTGCGGGTCGGTGCGTTGGTGGTGACCGCTGACTTTGTCAACGTGCGCAAAAGCCCAGGCAGCGCCAACAAGCCAGCAGATGATGTGCAGGGGGCTTTGCGCCCGCAGACGACAGCGGTGCTTCTACAAGGCCCGCAGCAGGTCGACGGGCTTGGCTGGTGGCGTGCTGGCGCAATTCTGACCCCGCCTGGCGGAGAGGTGCGTGGCTGGCTGGCGGAGGCGACTCCGGGCAGCGGCGCTCTGTTGAAACCAGCCAGGGTGCTGCCTGGAACGACCATCCCGAATCCGGAGACGGGGACGTATCTCAGCCCGCCCTTTGAGGGGCGCTACCCCATCGGCCAGCTTTGGGGAGAGAACTCGGCGTTTTATGCCCGGTTCAAATACGACGGGGTTGCCCTGCTGGGGCACAACGGCGTTGACTTTTCCACGCCGGTTGGGGTTGAGCTGTGGTCGCTGGAGAGCGGGGTTGTTGCCCAGATTGGATTTGAGGCGGGGGGCTTTGGCAACTATCTGTTGGTGCGCCATGCATGGGGCGAGTCTCTGTATGCGCATCTTTCAACGGTCGATGTGGCCCTCAACCAGCCGGTCAGCCGTCGGCAGCGGATTGGCCGCTCGGGGAACACGGGGGGGAGCACTGGGCCCCACCTGCATCTGGCGATTCGGGTTGCCCCGTACACGCGCACCGATGGCTGGGGTGGTTTTTCCGATCCACTTCCCTATCTGCCGCCTGACTGTTATACGTTGCCCGCCTATATTTTGGATCCGCTCTCTCAGGCGGCGACGGTGGCCACAGAACGTGCAGTGGCGCCTTTGCGGCTGGCACCATCGGGGATGGGCGATATTCCTGGCCAGAACAGACCTTGACATCGCTTGATTTTGGGAGGCCATCCCGTGTCGATTGTGCGCGATCGACCTGGAGCATGCATGCCACGAGCGTTGTTTGATTCACCCTACATTTTTGGAATCCAGGAACCTGGCGGCGAGCAGCTGATGTTGGCTGCCAGGAAAGCTGGCTGGATTCTCTTTTCTGAGGTGCTGGGCCACGACCCGGCTGATCTGAGCGGTGTGGACTACACCAGCTATGCCAGCCAGGGGCTGGGGATCCTGGTCCGTCTCAATCATGGCCACGAGCCGGAGGGGACGATTCCTCACAGCAGCCAGTACGAGGCCTTTGCCCGGCGGGTGGCAAATTTTGTGGGGACCAGCCGGGGGGCTCGGATCTGGGTGATCGGCAACGAGATGAACTACGCGGTGGAGCGCCCGGGGGTCAAGATTGACTGGGCTCGTCACCAGACCCAGCGCGACGGTCCCCCTGACCTGGCTGACCCGACACGGCGGGGGGTGGCCATTCGATTCAATGTTCTGCCCGACCACTCGTCTGAGATCCGCAGCACGCGGGGGGCGATGATCAGCCCTGGAGAGGTGATCACGCCGGAGCTCTACATCCGCTGCTACCGCCTCTGTCGGGAGGCGATCCACCGTCTGCCTGGCCATGAAGAAGATTTGGTGTTGGTGGGTGCTGTGGCCCCCTGGAACACGCAGACGATCTATCCGGGCAATCCCAATGGGGATTGGGTACAATACTTTCAAGACATATTGACCCTTCTGGGGCCAGAGGGCTGTGACGGGTTTACGTTGCATGCCTACACGCACGGGGCGGATCCTGCTTTGGTGACGAGCCCGGCGAAACTGGTGCCGCCGTTTCAAAATCGTCATCAGCAATTTCGCACCTACCTGGATTTTATGGGGGCAGTTCCTGCTGCGCTGCGTCACCTGCCGGTTTTTTTGACGGAGGTGGGGCAGGTGCAGCCATGGGTGGACCAGAACAGTGGCTGGGTGCAGGCGATGTATGCGGAGGTCGACACCTGGAACCATCAGCCTGGGGCCCAGCAGATTCGGGCGGCTCTGCTTTATCGTTGGCCAGCGTTGGATCGTTGGTACATTGAGGGCAAACAGGGGGTGATCGAGGATTTTCAGCAGGCGCTTGTCAGTGACCTGCGTTGGCGGGAGCCTGCAAAGCCGGTGGGGGGGGCGATTCAGCCGGTGCAGGGGGACGCCCTCCTGCCTGACAGTGGGGAAGAGGAACTGCTGCATGTTGCCGAGGCAGGAGCAGTCAAGCGGCGTGGGCAGCGTGAGGGGGCGCTGCCTGAGTATGGGGTCGAGTGGGTCTCCGACCATTTCCCGGCGCGGCTTCTGGCTGGGCAGACGATTGCGGCGCAGGTGACGCTGCGCAATGTGGGCACGTTGACCTGGCGTTGGGGGGGGGGCAACCCATTGCGGATTGGGTATCGGTACTACCGCAACCGACGGCTGCTGCCGCTGGCTGCCTCCAAGGAGCTGCGCACCGACATTCCTGATGATGTGGTGTCGGGCCAGCGGGTGGTGGTGGATGTGCGGATAGCGTTGCCTGACGAGCCGGGCAACTATACCTTGGAACTGGATCTGGTGCATGAGGGGGTGACCTGGTTCAAACAGCGGGGGGCTGCTGTGCTGACCCGTTGGTTGACGATCGAGGCAGTGGCTGGCAGTGGCGCGCTGGCTGGCAGGCCGGGAGAACCGTTGCTGCCTGTGCGGCTCTCCACCGACATCAGCCGTCGGCTGCTGCGCAGCGAGGCCCCCTATGCTCGGCGCGATCTCAACCAGATCCGGTATGTGGTCATCCATCAAAGTGGCAGCCATCCTCGGCTGGGGCTGGAACGGATTGCGCAGGCGCACATTCGGCGTGGCTATCCTGGGATCGCCTACGACTATGTCGTGGATGTGGCTGGAGAGATTTGGAAGGTCAAGGATCTGGAAGAGGTGGCCCAGCCGGATCAGATCTGGTCGGAGCAGGGGGTCAACGTCTGTCTGGCGGGCCACTTTGATCTGTTGCCGCCGCCGCTGCCACAGCTGGATGCAGCGGGGCGGCTCTGTGCATGGCTGGCGCAGAACATGGGGTTGGAGACCGGGGCGATTCTGGGGTTTGGTGAACTGGTCTCTGGGAAGAGCCCAGGGGAGACCTTTTATCGGGGGGTTCGTTGGAAGGAGCTCCTGGTACGGCAGGTTCGTCTGCATCTGGCGGCATTGGGGTCGGGGGCGGTCGATGCCGGGCGTGCCAGCGAAGTGGCACAGCGGGTCAACGAGCTTGAACTGTTGGCCCAGAGTTTGACAGCCCAGGCGAGCGAGGCTGCGGTCAGGGAGCAGGCAGCGCAGCGTTTGGTGCACCAGCTGCAGCTGGAAGTTGGCGAGCTGCGCCGTCGGTCGATGGAGCGGCTGGAAATTGTGGGCAGCGGGTTTCGTCTGTACCAGAAGATCGAAAGCCTGCCGCGTGCGCCGCACCGGTATGTGGCGCGCGACCTGGCTGCGGTTCGTTCGATTGTCGTCTACGACACCGGGGCTCCGGCGGAGAGCCCCCTGGAGGGATTGGCTGCCGAGCACTGCCGGGAATGGCCCGGGTTGTTGTACGATTTTGTCGTGATGGCGGATGGGGCGGTACAGCAGACCCAGCCGCTCGACCAGGTGCCTGACACCCCGGAGCCGTATGTGCGCAATGCGGTGAGCGTTGCGTTTGCGGGGGATCTGCGGTGGGGGGGGCTGCCCACGGAAGCACAGATCGATGCAGGGGGCGCTCTGCTGGGCTGGCTGCTGAAGCGCTGCCCGCAGCTGACCTTGGAGAATGTGCAAGGGATCGGGGAGCTGCGCGAGACAGCTTCGCCGGGGCGTGAATGGCTGGCCGGGAGAGGGTGGAAGGCAGCGCTGTTGAGGGTGGCGCGTGCGGCTGGGGCAGGCGGGGCTGGGGGAGAGGAGCTCAGCGGGTTGCAGCGGGCAGTAGCCCATCTGGAGAGTGAGAATGCGCTGCTGCGCGAGCGCAACCAGCAGCTGATGGCGGAGCGCAGTGGCCAGCAGGAGGAGCTGCTGCACCTGCGTGCCGATGTGCGCACTCTGGCGGTGCAGGGCTTTGTGGTGCCAGCCCCACCGTTGCAGGAGAGCACCGAGCGCCTGCCCAAACATGGCCGGCTGCGCTATGAACGGCGCTCACTGAGCCAGATCACCCATCTGGCCATCCACCACACGGCAGCGCCGCCGCGTGTGGGGCCGGCGCGCATCGCCGAACTGCACATTGCTCCGGACCCTGCCCGGGGCAAAGATGCCTGGCCTGGGATTGGGTATCACTACTTCGTGCATGCCGACGGCCGGATCGAGCAGACGAATGCGTTGGAAACGGCGGCCTACCATCTGGTGCGCCACTACACCTATTCGGTTGGGATCGTCTTTGCCGGCAGTTTTATGAACGGAAAAATTCCGACCTCGGCGCAGTTGCAGGCGGGGGCCCATCTGGCTGCGTGGCTGATGCAGGAGCTCAAGATTCCGTTGGCGCGCGTCTGGGGCCATCGGGAATTTCCAGACAACCTGACGGTCTGTCCGGGCAGTGAGTGGACGCAGGGCAATCGCTGGCGGGATCTGCTCTTTGACCAGATTCAGCAGATCCAACGGGGGACCGGGCTCAAGGCGATCCGTCACTATCTGCTTTTCCCAGCCTATGTGGGGATGGGTGAGCATTTTGCCGACGTACAGAGCTATGTGGCTCGCTTCTCGCCGACGGTGGGGGTTCGGGTGGAGGAGGCCATGGTGGCGGAGTATGTGACGATTGTCGGCAATGAGTCGGGTGTGACGGCGGCCAGCGAACAGCAGCTTGTGGCTGCTGGCTGTCGGGTGGAGAGAATCGGTGGGCGCACCGAGGGGGAGGAAAGGCAGCTGTTGGCCGAGATGGCGCGGGCGGGGAGGCGCTTTCGTATCCTCGAAGTGGATTTTTAGAGGGGCATCGGGGAGCTGACAGAATGGATTTCCTACGCAGCCAGCCGTTCGGTGCAGGGTACACTGTTCAGCAGCCGGCCTTTGCTGGCCCTCTGGACCTGTTGTTGCAGATGATTGAGGTGCGTGAGCTGGATGTCAGCCTGATCAGCCTGATGGGGGTCACCGACCAGTATTTAAAGACGATCCACGCGTTGGAGGAGATCGAGCCAGGAGCTCTGGCGGATTTTTTGGTGGTGGCCTCCCGGCTCATCTACATCAAATCGTACCAGCTGTTGCCCAAGCCGCGCCCGCCGGTGGAGGAGGAAGAGGAGGCGAGCGGCGACCTGCTTTTGCGTCAGCTGATCGACTATCGCCGTTTCAAGGCAGCGGCAGCGTGGCTGCGGGGGCGGGAAGCATCCGGGCTGCGGCTCTATGTGCGGACAGTGCCGAGGCCGGAGGTGGTGCGGCGGCTGGAGATGGCCGGTTTGGATCTGAAGGCATTGCAGCGGGCCCTGCGCCAGGTTTTGCAGCGGCTGCCGGCGGCCCTCCCGCGAGTCAAGTCCTTTCCGATCACGGTGGCAGAGCAGATCGAAGTGGTGCGCGCCTCCCTGAAGGCGCTCCTGGGGAGGGCTCAGGTCATCCGGTTTGAGGAGTTGATGGGCCGTGGCACCACACGGTTGGAGGTGGTGGTGACCTTTCTGGCGGTTTTGGAGCTGGTCAAACTGCACGAGATTGAGGTGCTCCAGGACGAGACCTTTGGCACGATCCGGTTGATGCCGGCGGCGGCGTGGGGGGCCTCTGCGGCAGCTGTGCCGGCAGAGGCCGAATAAGCGGTCAGCGCGCTGGGATCGCCCCTGGCGGGGGGGAGATGGGGTCAGGGAGGGGGGAGCGATCGCGCACGAAACGCCCTTGCATCGACCAGGGGCCTGTCCAGGTGATCTGGACATCGACCAGCCGTCCGCGCAGGGGCAGGTCGCTTTCGAGAAAGACCAGCTTGTTTTGGCGGTTGCGCCCGCGCCATTTGCCTTTGTGGCGATCTTCGACCAGCACCTCGACGGTCTCTCCCCAAAAGCGTCGATTGATGTCGGCGCTGATCTCTTCCTGGAGGCTTTCGAGCAGCTTGTGGCGGTGCAGCTTTTCTGCGTCAGGGACATCGTCGAGCAGGCGGCGTTCGCTGACCGTGCCGGGGCGTGGGCTGTAGCGTGCCAGGTGGACCTTGTCGAATTTGAGGTCGCGCAGCAGGTCGACGGTGTGTTCAAAGTGTTCGTTGCTCTCCCCGCAGAAACCGACGATGATATCGGTGTGAACGGCCACGGCGGGTACGATGGCGCGGATGCGTTCGACCAAGGCGCGGTACTCGGCATTGGTGTAGCCGCGCTTCATGCGTTGGAGCACGGTATCGTCTCCGGCCTGGATGGGGACCTCGATATGGGGGCAGACTTTGGGCAGGTCTCGCACGGTTTCGAGGATGCGGTCGGTCATGTAGTTGGGATGGCTGGTGAGAAAACGAATCCGCCAAAGCCCTTCGACGGCATGCACAGCCCGCAACAGGTCGGCCAGATCGGCGTGGTGGGGGGCTTCTGGGGGCTGTTCAGCCTGAAAAGCTTTGACGGTGCTGCTGTTGCCCAGCTCTCCTCGCCAGTCGTAGCCGTAGCGGTCGACGATCTGGCCGAGCAACGTGACCTCGCGGACCCCCTGGCTGACCAGCCCACGGATTTCGGCGACAATTTCGTCGACAGGGCGGCTGCGTTCGACGCCACGGCGGAAGGGAATGATGCAGAATGTGCAGGCATGGCTGCATCCGTAGACGATCGGGACGTGGGCGGCCACGGGCGGCTCGCCGCTCAGGGCCAGATGTCGAATTGACTGGACAGTGCCGATCGGCTGGGCTGCGTCTTGCAGCTGGTGACGCCGGGCGAGTTGTTGGCGTTCGATCTCCGCCATTTCGGCGTCGATCTCGGTCTGGCGCAGAAAATTGACCAGCGGGGTGGCTTCGCTGGGGGGCATAAAGACGTCGACGTACGGGTAGCTTTCGAGCAGTTGTGGGCTGGGTTTGACCCCCACCAGACACCCCATCAGGGCCACGGTGCGGTCGTGTCTGGCGCGTTTCCAGGGTTTGAGGCTGCCCAGCTTGCCGACAGCTTTGTCTTCAGCGCTCTGGCGCACAACACAGGTGTTGAGCACGACCACGTCGGCTTCGTCGAGCGAATCGGTGGGACCATACCCAATTTTTTCCAGTTCGGCGGCGACATGATTGGAGTCAGCCACATTCATCTGGCAGCCGATCGTCCAGATGTGGTATTTGCGGGTGGATTCCGAACGCTGGTCGGTGGCTAGTTCGTAGGTGACCTCGGCGTCG
>CAIOHJ010000193.1 GCA_903858085.1 uncultured Chloroflexota bacterium | reverse complement strand
GACCCTGCGCTGATCCCGCAGATGGTCGATCTGCTGCGCTACTACGACCTCGTGATCGGCAGCCGTTTTGTAATGGGGGGGGGCATGGAGGATCGGCTGCGCTATCATTTCAGCCAGCTCTACAACGTTTTTATCCGTGCGCTGCTACAAACCCAGATCCAGGACAACTTGAGTGGCTATTTTGCGGTCCGCCGCCAGCGGTTCTACGAACTGCTCCCACTCTTTCCTGCCATCTTTTACGGCTACGGCGACTATTTCATCCGTCTGCTGCTGGCGGCCTGGCGGCAAGGCTGGAAGATCCTTGAAATTCCGGTTTTTTACATCTTGCGCCGTCACGGCGCCAGCAAGACAGGCTTTGGCGCCATCTTCAAACAATATACAGCCGCTGTGATACGGGTGCGCCTCTTTGGGCTGCACCCATGAGCGTGCAGGATGGTCATACAATGCAACGGACAATGCAACGGACGCGTCTGTTTGGTCTGCTGGTGTTGATGGCACTGCTGGTCTCGGTCTACACCTTGACCAGTTCGGGGCGCTTTCACATCATCGACGAGGTCAGCTTGTTCAGCCTGACCGAGTCCGCAGCGCTGCGCGGGGCGGTAGACACCAACGCGATCGCCTGGACACAGTGGGTGAACAGCCCCGGCGAGGTGCTCGGTGCTTTTGGGCCAGACGGCCAGGTCTACAGCAAAAAGGGGCCGGCCCCGGCTTTGCTGGCGTTGCCTTGGTATCTGCTGCTGCACGCCATCACCGAGCTGAAGGTGGGCATCGGACAATTGCAGACCACGCTGCTGTGGAATGGCTTTGTCACAGCCGCCACAGCGGCCCTGCTCTGGCTGGTCGCCGGCCGGCTGGGGTTCAGCGACCGTACCGGGATGCTGCTCGGCCTGCTGTTTGGGCTGGCTACGATCGCCTGGCCCTATGCCAACCAGTTTTTTGGCGAGCCCCTGAGTGCCTTCAGCCTGCTGCTCCTTTTTTACGCCCTGTTGGGCTGGCGTCGGCACCCCTCCTGGGGCTGGATGCTGCTGGCGGGGAGTGCCGCCGGTCTGGCGGTTGCAACCGTCACGGCCCATGCCCTGCTGGTGCTGGTGCTGGCCGGCTGGTGGCTGGCCGATGGGCTGCGGCGCCGACAGCTTGCCCCTGCTGCCCGGTGGGGCGCTGTCGGGGCCTTTGCCCTCCCGCTGGCGTTTACACTGTTGCTTCTGGGGATCTACAACACGGTGCGCTTCGGCCACCCGCTGGAGACCGGCTATCACTTCGATGCCGGGGAGGGCTTTACGACCCCGCTCCCTCTGGGGCTGTGGGGGCTGCTGGTCAGCCCTTATCGCGGGCTTTTCTGGCACACACCGCTGTTGCTGGCCGCCTGGGCTGCATTCGTCCCCTTTGTGCGCCGCCTGCGCAGCGAGGGGATTTTGATTGCCCTGCTCAGCGCTGTGCTGATCATCACCTACAGCCTGTGGTGGATGTGGTGGGGTGGCTTCGCCTGGGGGCCCCGCTTTTTGGTGCCGTTGACGCCGTTCTGGCTGCTCTGGTTGGCACCGGTGCTCGAAGAGGCCGTCCGCCAGCCCCGACGGTGGGCCCGGTCTGTGTCAGCCTGGCTGGTTGCGCTGCTGGCCCTCCTCTCGGCGGTCGTTCAGCTGGCTGCTGTCAGCGTCAATTTTGTCAATTACGAGATCGCCTTGCGCGGCCTCTACCCAACCGACTGGAACGACCCGCTGCGCCACCCCCCCCCGGCGCAGAGTCTGGCCAATTTTCTGGACAGCCCGGTCTTTGGCCAGTTCAAGCTGATGGCCCAGGGGTTTGTCACCCACAGCGACCTGGCCTGGCTGTGGGCAACCGGGGAGCCAGCCCAGACGACCGTGCTCTGGCTGGTCGTGCTGATCGGCGTCGCTGCCGTGCTGACCCTGGCTGGCGGTGTGCTGGTCTGGTGGAAAGCGACTTCTGCCCCCCACACGTCTGCATACACGATCGGTGCCCCTACCTTTGTCCTGGCAGCCGTGATTCCTGCCCTGGTGATCTCGACCTGGGCCGGCGAGGTTGAACGCCAACCTGACTATGGCCAGAGCGGGAACGGCTACCGGGCGATCCTCTCCGAAATTTGCAGCAGCGTCACCGAATCCGACAGCTTTGTCAACGTGGCGCCTGCCCACTATCAGATCCCGATGAACTGG
>CAIOHJ010000192.1 GCA_903858085.1 uncultured Chloroflexota bacterium | reverse complement strand
TTCAACTGCCCGACAGCCTCGACAGCGAGCAGCTGCTCGCCCAGGCAGCCCGCTGCAAAGTCGCTTTTCGGCCTGGCTCACGCTTTTCGAGCCGCAGGGCGCTCGGCAATTTTCTTCGCCTGAGTTTTGCTTTTTATGAACCAGAATCCCTGCAAGAGGGCATCCACCGCCTGCAAAGAGCCCTTGCTGCCAGCTGCTGACCCTGCTGGCCGGCATGGCGTCGCTTTTTGGCGCTCAGAGCGGGCCCTGCATGTACGCCATCGACCCGGCCCGATCTTTGCGCCAGGACCAGCCCCAATGGCGCACAACCAGCAACACGCTGCTGACCACCAGACTGCCCAGCGCAATCCACTGAGCAGTCGCCATCGACCCCATCACCCAGGCGTCCGGGCGGAACAGCTCCACCCAAAAACGGCCCAAGGGGTAGGCAATGAAATAGATCAAAATCGCGTCCCCCTTGCGCAGCCGCTCCCCGTAGCGGCGGTACAACAGGGTCAGCAACGCAAACATGAGCAGATTCCAGAGCGCTTCATAAAAAAACGTCGGGTGAAACCCATTGCTGGCATACCACTCCAACGACTCCTGGTTGAAGGGCTGCAGATGGCCCGTGCCACAGGGCTGCACCGTCAGCGGCCGCCCCGCAGGGTCCTGGCAGGGGAAGGCCGGGTTGATGTGGAACGCCCAGGCGACCTCCGTGGCGGGCCCATACAGCTCCTGGTTGACCCAGTTGCCGAGCCGGCCAACCGCCTGGGCCAGCAGCACATTGGGCGCGATAAAATCGATCCACATCAACACATCCAGCCGCTTGCTCCAGGCGTAGAGCGCAATTGCCAGAATCCCACCGATCAGCCCCCCATAGATGCCCAGCCCACGAAAGCCACCGTTCCAGAAGTTGAAGATTTCCTGGGGGTTTTGCATGTAATAGTTGAAGCCAACCCCATTGGCAGGTGTGCTGAAGACATGGTAGAGGCGCGCGCCGAGAATCCCTACAATCAACGCCCAGGCCAGGATGTTCCAAACATGGTCGGCATCGTAGCCCGCCTTGGCAGCAGTCCGACCCGCCAGCCACGCAGCCAGCACAGCCCCGCCGACAATAAAGACGCCATACCAGTGCAACGAGAAAGGACCCCACTGAAAGATGACCGGATTCATACACGCCCGCTTTCTACTTGACCAATGCTGGCACTACACTGCACAAAGTATAGTGCGCATCGCTCGAAATTCCAAAGTGTTTTGGGTCTCTCTGTGTTTGCTGGCCGCCTGCACGCGGGAGGCACCCGCCAGCCTTTCGCCAATGCCCCCGGCACTCCCCACTCTGGCGGCAGCCTACCAGCCAGCCGACGAAGCCCTGCCCGCTCTGGTGCTGGCCGAACGGGCCGCGGCGCGGGCCGGGGATCTGGCGCTGCTGGCCGAGCTGTGGGCAGACGACGCCACCCTCGTCGACCGCCGCGGCACAGACTCCCCCGCAGACGATCTGCGCTGGGTGGGCCGTGCTGCGATTCTGGACCGCTACCAGCTGGCGGTCTTCCCAGCCCCCCCGCC
>CAIOHJ010000191.1 GCA_903858085.1 uncultured Chloroflexota bacterium | reverse complement strand
CAGCCACCAATCTGCCGGGTCAGCCTCCCCTGGCACCTTCTCCCCGCGCAGCCAGTAGCGCCCGCCTTCTGTCCAGTAGCGTTCATCGGTGTACCCACCCGCCGCCATGAAACAGGCATACTCGGCATTTGTGACCGGGAAGCGCCCGATGGCATACGGGGCAAGCATGACCGTGTGCCGTAGCATCTCGTTTCTGTCAGCAAGATCATCGTCGTTGTCGCTGCCGATTTTTGCTCTCCCGCCTGCGATCTCTACCATCGGCGGCAGGATTCTCTTGACGCTGTTGACCGTCTCGACTGGGAAGCGTGGGTCGCCCAATTTGCCCAGCAACAGCCCGGCCTCAATCCGGCTGCGCACATGCACGGCGGCGCTACCCAACCTTGCCAGCAACTCCTCCTGGCTGCGCTTGATGCGGGCAGCGTCCGCCTCCTCCCCGCTCTCCAGCAGAGAGCGGGCGGCCAGTGCCACGTTGACCGGCTGCACTGCCTCATAAACTGCCGGGTAGAGGCCAGCCGCCAGGATCGTGGTCTCCTCCCATCCGCTGGTCGGCGGGCCGGGCAGGGCGTCCCATTCGCCCCGTTCGGTGGGCGGCATCTCTGCCACGCTGCTCGGCACGCGCCACTTGGCGGACAAATCTTCACCTCGCGCCAGCCGCCGCAGCAGCGCCTCCGCCGCAAAATACTCCTGCATCAGGTGGTGGGTGAACTTGACCTTGCCGTCGCCCGCCAAAAAAGTGGCGGCACGCGCCAGCGCCAGCAGATCGGCGGGCGGCGTTGCCACGGTGCGGTCATTGGGCGGCAGCGTCACCTGGGCGGGCAGCTTTGCCTTCGCCCAGGCCGCTTCGACCTGTGTGCCTGCGCCCACCTCCTGCATGACAAAGGCCAGTTCGCTCAAGGCCAGATGCTGCGCTGCCTCGTCAATCCACGCTTCGGCATGGCGCTTTTTCTTCTCTCGATCAAATAGCTGCATGACAAATCGTTCGAACAGCCGCGCACGGTTGGCTGGCAAGTCCCCCTGTGCCTCGAACACCTCGACCAGCATGTGGAGATAGTAGGGCGTCGCCGCCAGTTCGCGTAAGTCGCCGTGGCGCTCCTGCAGCGCCTTCCAAAACGCTGTACCCCGCGCCACATCCAGGTAGCGCACGGCAAAGTCTTCAATCTGTGACGGGGTGAGCGGGTCGATCTCCACCTGCTGCACAGCCATCTCGCCTGCATAGTCCAGCGTGCGACAGGAGAAAATCAGGTGGTTGCCAGCCGGCAGCCCGGCGGCGAAGTCGCGCCATTCGTGCATTCGCTCGGTGTAGTGCTCGCGCCGCGCCTCGTTGATGGCGTCTACCAGCAGGCAGAGCCGCCCCTGGCGCAGTGCCTCGCGCAGCTCGCCCAGCCCCTCCACTGCGCCGCCCGGCATTGTCTCTTGCCACATGCGCGCCAGGAATGCCTGCGGTGTTTCATTGACTTGCTGCGCGGCCAGCTTCACAAAGAGCGGAAGCTGTGCGCCAGTCTCCCCTTGCAGACACGCCAACGCCTTGTCCAGCGCAATCCGCTGCAGCACCGTTGTCTTGCCTGCGCCAGGCTGCGCCTGCAGGATGAATTTGGCGTGATTTTTGAGCGCAGCGCGGATATCGGGCAGCGGCACGCGTTCGATCTGGCGCTGCGGCCCTTCTCCTCTGACCAGAATAGCGCTGTAGGCAGGGGTCAAGATGGGTGCGGCCTGGTAGCTGCCCGACAGCGCCACATAGCGCTGCTGCCAGCGGTGAAAGTCGGGATTGACGCACAGGTGCAGCAGATACTGTCGCTCGCGCTCGGCTTGCGTCTGCCCTGGTACGGCGTCGAGGAACTTGCGCAGTGCATCGGCCATTTCAGGCGGGACCTGCACCACCTGCTCGCCCGCCGTCACACTGCCCGCGCCCAATTGCGCGAAGGGGGATGTCAGCAGGTCAAAAAGTCTGTGGGCGATGCGCTCCAACATGTCCCCCGAAAGCTCGACAGAGTTGTTCGTGACGTAGTCACGTCCAACAAACATGCCGCCGCCTGTATGGACGCTGCCGCCAACGCGCGCGCCGGACGCGGTGTGAGGGATGTCGCCTGGAGGAGAATCGCTATTGGGCATTGGATGTCTGCTTCGTTGTCTGGAGACGGACGCTGCAAAGGGAGACGGTCAGCCGCCTCGGTGCAGCGTAGCTTGATTGTAACATGGGCAAAAGGGTAAAACAAGAGAGATACGTGACCCTCGTTTTTGAAAACCGTTGACATTTCCCACAATACAATCTACACTAAACCTATCTTGCGCACCGCAAGACCAAACCAACGCAACTCGCGGTGCTCGTATCCAACCTTGTGCTGTAACAATAGATACCCATGAGCAATAAAGAAGCCCTCACCGCCCTATGGCGGCTGCTCGCCGAACTCTATGATGATCAAGCAACGGTGAAACGGCTGGCCGAACAGTCAGGCATCAACCCGGCGTACATCAGCGCAGAGGGCGCGGCGGCTGACTACTGGTGGCGTATCCTGGTCGAAGCGCACAAGCGCGGCAAAGTACAGGAGATCGTCAAAAACGCCAGCTGGGAGATAGAGGAGCGGGCAAAGGATCTCAAGCAGGCCTATCACACCTACGCCGCTGCGCCGGACACCGGAGACCTGCTGGAAGCTCCCACGATGACGCCGGGACCGGGCGGCGGGATCCGCATCGGTAAGATTGAAGCCAAGAATGTGTCCATGCATGACCAGTATATCTTTGAGAGAGGGGGGATCGACACAGGTGGCGGGGCTGTTGTGGGCGGCGGTGTCTACACAGGCGGCGGCATGTTTGTTGGAGGGAACATGACCGTGCAGGGCGATAGGGTGAGCGGCGACAAGTTCGGCGACGTGAGCGGGACGGGCGTCGTCATCGGTTCCGGCGCAAGTGTGCAGACAGGACCCCCCGCCGACAAGGTTGCGCAGGCGCTTGCGCCCGTGCTGACCGCTGTGCAGCAGAGTACTGTCGATGCCGCCAGACAAGCTGTGGCCCTACAGGAGATCGAGAAGCTCAAGGCCGAACTTGCCAAAGGCAAGGACGCCGACGACTCGCGCATCGCCGGAATTTTGGAGGATCTGGCGAATCTGGTTCCGGGCGCAGGCGCCGCCGTTGTCAGCGCGTTCGGCACGCCGCTGCTGGTTGGCATTGCTGGGCCGGTGACGCACTTTGTACTCAACCAGTTCAAGCGCAAGTAGGGAGACGCCCTTCTCAAGAGGGTCGGCGCAACCGCACCATTTCTTGTGCACGCCGCGCAGCGCGGAGAGATGGCGTTTGGCAATGGCCCGGCTGTCCTGCTCGGCCAGATGTAAACGGGTCGCCTGCGTGTGAAACGCCACAGGCGTCGGTAATCACAAAATGGCGTCCAGGTTGTCCTCGTCCAGAGAATCCAGCGGGATGAGCTCGACATCTTCCGGCACCTCGATGGCAGGTACGCTGTCAAAGTTTGTGTAGTGGGTCTCCACGGTCAAGTTGAACAGTGGATGTGCGCCACGCAGCGTGGGGGGCAGTTCTTCGCCACTCATCTCCAACAGCGTGATAAGCCCGCTCAGGTCCATTTCCAGCACGATGTTTTCATCGTACAGAAAGGGCTCCTCAACGCCGATGGCCTGCACATGTTGAAACTCAAAGGAACGGGTCAGGACATTGGCAAACAACTGTACACCCAGGAGCACCATCCCCAGTTCCTGTGGGTCGACCGTCTCTCCAGAGGCGGCAATGAAGGAATCTGCGGTCTCGCGCAGGATGCGGGTGAAATCTGGGTTGGCGACCAGGCGTGCCAGGTCAAACGAGCTGCGGAAAATGGCGACGGGGGTTCCATCTCGCTCTTCATCTGCCAGCCGCTCGATCGACCTGTACGATTCCAGCAGTGTGCGAACGCTCTCATCGGCCAGCATCTGGTCAAACGCCATGCCCATCTGGAGGGACCCCAGCAGCGCTGGGTCCGGTGCTTCTCCTGCGCTGCCCATCTGCTGCTCAAGCAGGCTGATGAAGTCGAAGCCAATCCAGCCTTTGATCCCGGCCGCTTGCATCTCTGCGGCGAGTGCCGGGTCGCCTTCAGCGATTCTGTCCATATTGATGTAGACGTAGCCATCGACCAGGCGCGTCTCGATTTTGATCGTGTCAGGAAGGACGAGATCGGCGTCGGCTTCTATGATCTGAGACAGAACGGCGGGCAGTGTGAGCTGCATGTCCATTTCCATGTCCAGGTTTTCGTACAAATCGAAGAGCTGCTGGGCGAGTTCGTCCTGGGCATCGAGCAGCTCCTCCGGGCGCTCTGTCATCCAGGTGTCAAGCTGCGCTCGCCCCAGCAGGCCGAGATCAAAACTGATCGTCATTGCTGTCTCGAAGCGCAGATCTTCCTCTGTCAGATCGGGAATTCCGCTCAGGGCAGCTTCGGCCTGCCAGTCTAGGGTGAGCGACCTGACCTCTGTCATCAGCGCCTGCGCGTCGACCAGGATCTGACAATCTGTCTGGCGCAGCGTCCCACAAAATGGGGGGGGCGGCACCTGACGCTGCTCAGGTGTGCCGCTGCCCGGCAATGACAACGCAACGCTCAGGATCAACATTGCCATCAATTCCATGAGATACTCCTTTTAACGGTTGTTGGTGGAAGCCACTGTGAGAGAGAGTTCAGGGGTGTGCCTGTCATTCCATCCGCAACGATACGTG
>CAIOHJ010000190.1 GCA_903858085.1 uncultured Chloroflexota bacterium | reverse complement strand
TTGATCGGGTGAGTCTGTCTGAAGGGCAGACAGCCTGCCAGGCAGGTGGGAAGAAAAGTGGCAGGCAGCCAGGTCGTACGCTGAGGCTGCGTGCCGACCCAGAACATCTCCAAGTGCACAGCATGGAGAGTTGCCCGTACAGCAAGGCGAGCGAGTTGCCAACTCGCTCGCTTTGTCCGGTGCGGTCTATGTACTGAGCACTTCAATAGCATGAAATCGGGGTACAGTCACCGTCAGAGGCGAAGTGGCACTTCGCCCTACAACCACCCTGCCTGCGCGGAGAGCATCCTGGGCGAAACCGAGTTTCTAAAAAGGGAGGGATCAGGGGGCAGGCTGCAGCCAGGCGACGAGGCTGAAGAGGCCGCACTGTCCCTGTTCGGCCCGATGGCTGAAAAAATCGGCGGTGTGGCGGGCCGTGTCGATGGCGCTCTGCTCGCACTGTTCAGCGGGCACACCGGCCTGTTGGAGCAGCTGCAGATTGGCCTGCCAGAGGTCAAGGTGGGGATTGGCCTGGGGGCCGTTGGGGTAGTGGAGCGCCGCAGCGGGGTGAGGCAGGCGCAGCTGGGCCAGCGCAGCGACTTCAGGGCCGACTTCGTAGCTGAGGGGGCCGATGCTGGGGCCGATGCAGACCTGGAGCTGGGCAGGGTCGCTGGCGTAGGCAGCTTGCAGGGTCCAGAGCAGGGCTGTGGCTGCGCCGTTGAGGGTGCCGCGCCAGCCGGCATGCACCACGCCGAGCGCATGGTGCGCCGGGTCGTACAGGAGCAGTGGGACACAGTCGGCGCAGACGATCGTCAGCGGCAGTCCGATCTGGTCGGTGACCAGGCCATCGCTGGCAGCCAGCGTGCTTCCGGCATCTTCCCAGCCGACCTTGGCGATGCCGGTGCCGTGTATCTGGTGGCAGCGTACAAACCAGGCGGGCTCCAGCTGCAGGGCGCTGGCCAGGCGGCGGCGGTTTTCGGCGACATTGTCGGGGCTGTCTCCGCGCAGCACGCTGAAGTTGAGGCTCTTCCAGGGGGCCGGGCTGACGCCGCCGTGGCGGGTCGATACATGGGCGGCGACAGGCCAGGCGGCCAGCGAGTCAAAGGTCAGGGTGATGACCCCGTTGGGATGGTGGTGGCGGTGCATGCGAAGGCTTTCTGTAGGGGGGGAGCAGGCCCAGAGCCTGCTCCCCAAAGAGGCCCTTATTCTTGGGGGGAGATCGGGAAAAGGAACAGGTCGCCTGGCTGGACGGTCAGCACGTCGTTGGTGGAGCTCCAGGGGGGCGGTGCGTCGAGCGTGTAGGAATAGGTGCCAGGGTCAAAGCATTTTTCGACTTCGCCCTGGCCCGGCACCGTGAAGGTGACGCCCTGGCCGGTGGCCTGGTCGGTGAAGGTGATGGTCAGCTCGGGGCCGAGCTGGTTCTGGAACAGGTAGCAGCCCTGGGGGGCGCTGCTGCTCTGGCCATCAGATGTGCTGCCCTGCTGTGCAGCGTCCGGTGTGGGGAGGGGGGGGGCCTCCACGGCAGGGAGATCGGTGCAGCGGATGGCGAGGGTCACATACTCGCTGCTGCCGGAGACCCAGCCTTCGACCCCGGAGGGAGTGACGATCTGCAGCCAGCTGCAGGCGTTGAACTGGCCGGTCACAGCCAGCGTATCGCCGCTGGCAACGGCACCGACGCGGTTGTAGCTGGTGCCGGGTCCGCTGCGCACGTTAAGCCGGTCGGCGACCACGATGGCGGAGGCATCGGTGAGCACGTCGTTTTGTGCTGCGGCCTCGCTGGATTGGAGTGCCCCGGCGACTGCGACCGAACGGATCAGCGTGTCGAAGAGGGCGACATCCTCTGGGGTGGGCAGGTTGGTGTATAAGACCAGCATCGGGGTTGTGCTGTCGACCGGCAGCGCAGCCAGCACGACAAAGGTCCCTTCGTCGTTGCCGCCGCAGCCATTCCAGAGATCGTAGAGGCCGGTGAGGGTGGTGGTCTGGTAGGTGTAGCGGTCGTCGTAGGTGCAGTTTTCTTTAAGGTCGAAGAAATCGAGCACCTCGCTTGGGGTGAGGGTATCGGCGAACTCTTCGGAGACCCCGACAAAGATCCCTGGCGTGTTCCAGGTGTCGTTGAACTGCTGCAGGTCGGGGGCGGCCGAGAAGGCGAGCCCGATCGGCCCATCGCCGAGGTCCCACGGTTCGCTGAGCAGATCTTTCCAGCTGGTGGGGACGCGCAGGCTGAGGGTTCCGCTTTCGTCGACCACGGTGGTGAAGGCCGGGCCGCTGGGGGAGGGGTTGGCCAGGGTCGGGTCCAGATAGAAGCTGTCGAGGAAGGTGCTGAAGGCTTCGAGGTCGGCGCTGTCGACGGCAACAAAGTCGACCAGGATCACCTGGTCGACCGGGTCGGACTGGGCCAGGAGGAGGGCGTAGACGCTGTCGGTGCCACCGCAGTCTTCGTAGAGGTCGATCACAACGGTGTAGGTGCGGTCGAACGCACTGTGGGTCGAGGTGTAGCGGTCGTCGTAGGTGCAGACTTTTTGGATCTCTTCGTCGAGCAGCATTTCGTCGGGGTCGAGCGCCTCGACGAGGCCGACCGAGCTTTTGACGATGATGCCGGGGGTGTTCCAGGAGCTGTTGAAGTCGGCGATGTCGGGTGCAGCTGTCAAAATGAAGCCGAGCGGCTCGCCGTTGCTGTTGGTCCATTCCACAGAGCTGCGGTCGCTGTAGCTGGCGGGCAGCAGTGCGCTGATGGCTGGGTCTTCGACGACGACGTAGTCGTAGGCCAGGTCGCTGGTGTCGACCAGGTCAAAGAAGGGGCTGGCGGTGTCGGTCAGCACGCGGCTGCTTTCCAGGGGGCTGCTCTGCTCGCTGCCGGGGGGGGTGACGACCAGAGAGTTGAGGAGGGTGTCCCAGGCGTTGAAATCGCGCGGTTGGTCGCCGTAGAGTTCCAGCAGCAGATAGAATGCGTTGGTTTCGCTGGGGGCCAGGGCTACGATGGCGCCGGAGGTGGCGGTGCCGCCGCATGCGTCCCAGAACTGGAAGGCGCCAGAGAGGTCACCGACGGTGAGGCTGTCGCGGTCGCCTTGGGTGCACGATTCGTCCAGTCTGTACTCGTCGAGCAGCTCTTCGACAGCCATGCGTTCTGGCAGCAGGGTGGAGAAGCGGAGGATGGCACCGGGCACAGACCAGTCGTCGTAGAAGTTGGCCAGGTCGCGTGAGAGATTGAGCCGCACCCCGACAGTTTCTTCTTTGAAGACCCACGCTTCGTGTTGGACATCTTTCCAGTCGGTTGGGGCATCGAAGGAAAAGATGCCGTCGGGGTCGCTGACGGAGACAAACTCTGTGTAGACGTCGGGTGTCTCGGCGCTGCTGGGCGCTGTCTGGCTTGCTGCGGGCGATTCGGGCTCTGCGTCGGCCAGCGAGACGCTGGGTTGGAGGGGGCGTCCGTTGAGCTGGCCGCTGAGCACCTGGTTGGTTTCGGTGCGCAGCACCTCGATTGCCATCACGGAGTCGGCGCTGTGGCTGCGCAGGATATCGCAGTAGATCTCCATCGTTCCTTCCTGGCCGACCGGGATATTTTCGATCGAGAGGAGAATATCGCCTGGTGCCAGCCCGCTCTCGCCGGCTGGGGAGCCGGAGGCGACCGAGGAGACCCAGATGCCGGAAAACGTGCCGTCGTCGCTGACGAAGGCGCGCCCGTTGACGCCGATCGAATCGACGTTCTGTCCTTGGAGCAGCGAGTCGATCACCGCCAGCGCCCCTTCGCGGCCGATGGCATAAAACTGGTTGGAATCGAGGTTGCCGGCGTAGTTGACACCGACGACCTGACCTTCGGCGGTGACGAGCGGGCCGCCGGAGTTGCCGTGGTCGATCACGGCGTCGTGCTGGACGACCCCGTCGACCGACGCCCAGTCGGACTCGCCGTCGGCGCGCGCTTTGGCGAGGATCCCCCGGGTGAGGGTATATTCGGGGTCACCCAGCGGAAACCCGGCGGCGTAGACATCCAGCCCGACCTTGAGCGGGCTGGTCGACCAGCTCAGGTAGGGGTAGCCGTCGCCCTGGAGGTCGATGACGGCCAGGTCAGCACATTCTGAGACACCAAGCACGCGTGCGTTGACCGGTTCGGTGCGGCCGTCTACGTAGACATGAAAAAAGGCGGCGCCGGTGACCACATGGTTGTTGGTGACGACGTATCCTGCGGGGTCGATGATAAAGCCGCTGCCCGAGCCGGCCTCCATCAACATACCTTCGGCGGGGTCTTTGAAGACACCGACCGCCTCGATGCGGACAACAGCCTGCTGAACCTCTTCCAGGCTGGCGACCGGTTTGGGGGTGGAGCCGGTGCGCTGTTGGGGGGGGGCTGGCACAGCGGCGTGGGTTGCAGCGGGGGGGGCCAGCAGCAGCAGGGCCAGGAGGACAACGGCGAGCGAACGGCGGTGCCAGAATTGTTGTTGCAACATACACTGCTCTCTTTCTTTGTCGGAAAGCGGGTCCATTCTGCGTAGACACTTCTGCCAGCGTTGCCCCCACCAAGAGAAGGGGGTCTCTTTCTATCTTAGCGAATTTGGGCGAACTGTGCAAGCCGGTGGGTCAGGGTGCGGTTCAAAGTTTTGCAGCAGGTGAAACAGTTGCTGATGTATTGCACGCCCGTCTCCTCTCCAAAAGCGCTGGATCAGAGCACCGCTGGCACGGCGGCCCGGTGGGCGACGCGCTCGGCGAAGCTGGGGGGG
>CAIOHJ010000189.1 GCA_903858085.1 uncultured Chloroflexota bacterium | reverse complement strand
GATCTGTCTGCCCTGCACGACGCCCGATCGCAAAAGAAAGATTGGCGCTGAAGGCAGGGTGGCTTCTTCAAGGGGGGGGAGAGGAGAGCCCTCCAGAACCGGCGGCACCTCGACTGTTCCAACTGGCAACCTGTCGGCAAGGGGGGTGGCAGACAGCTGTTCGATCACCACGGTGGGGGTGCTGCCCGGAGGGAGAAACAGTGTGACCGTCTGCATCGGCAGCTCATAGCCCTGATGGCGAACGACGGGCAGTGTGCGACGGGCTGCATCGACTGTGCTGGCTGCGGGGATCGACCAGGAGAGTTGAACCCCGCTGGGCAGGTCAACGATCTCTAAGGGAGAGTTCGCCTGGGTCGGTACGGTCCCTGCCGAAAGCAGCAGGCTTACGAAAAGGAGGATAAAAATAGATTGGTGAATCACGGGATTTTCCAACATAAAAAGACAAGGTGGTCCATAGACCCCCTTATCTTAACAAAATCAGGCTGTTGGCGTAAAAATTACTTGCCCGTGCGTTTGCGAGCGGCCATCGCCGCCGAGAGTGCAGCCAGGCCCGCGCCGAAAAGCACGACTGTCATCGGCTCTGGGATGGGTACAGGGGCGGGGGTGGACGGTATTGGGGTTGCGGTCGGCGGCACTGCGGTCGGCGGCAGTGCGGTCGGCGGTACTGCGGTCGGCAGGGGGACCGGGTTGCAGTAGGCAGCTGTGTCTGTGTTGGAGGCGCTGGGCCCCGTAATCTGGGCACTGTTCACATAGGTGGGGCGGGCACCATCTCCGTCGGAGACATTGGCGCAGCCCTGGATGGGGCCGCCGCCTGGCAGCGTCAGGCCCGTATTGGTCAGGTGGATGGCCTGTTGGCCGCGTACGACGAACAGCCAAATATCTGTCGGGTCGATCACGCCTGTGCTGGGGACATCTTGCAACGCCCCGTAGACAGCCGGAGCGATCCCTGGCAGCTGGTTGTCGGCGAGGGTAATCGAAATTGGGTTGATCGGGGTACAAACAGAGCCTGTCGGGCAGGTGTAGGTCGCCTCATAGAGAAAAGAGAGGGCACTGCCTGCAGCCAGCACGGGCACATTGGCGCCGTTGGGGTCATTGGCGTCGACGCAGGTCGAGGGAACTGTGCTCCCGGTGGCGCCAATATCGGCGCTACACACATACTTGACCAGGGCAAATGTGCCGATGACGGTGGGTTCCTGTGCAGCAGCAGGCGCGACACCTGTCACGAAAAAGAATGTCCCCAACAAGACCAGACCGACTGCCAGACTTCCAACAAATCGTAACGATCGCATAGGGTTCCTTACATTTACAAATTTAGCCTGTGGCCAACCAGAAACAGTTTCTGAAGGCATGTCAGGAGACTCTTTCATTGTTTTTTGCACAAAACCATGCAAGGTGTAAAATCAATTCAGCACACTGTGCACGAAGTATAATACCTTTTTTTCAAAGGCGCAACTGCTCTTGGAGGCCAGGAGTGCAGTTGGCGTTTTTTCAGAGCTGCAGCTTGCGGGCAATCGTTTCTTTGACGACCTGAAGATCTGCCGGAAGATAGATCGGGGGATTGGCCAGATCGCTTTCTACTTCGGCGAGTTTGCCTTCATGGTAGCCCACTTTGAAGCTGGTGAACTTGAGGCCGTGGGCGGTCGAAATGACGACAACTTGGTCGGAGCGGGCGATGGTGCCCCGTTCGACCAGGTTGAAGAGGGCTGCCAATGCTACGCCGGTGTGCGGGCAAGTATACATGCCGGTCAGGTCGGCGCGGGCAGCAGCGTTGGCCAGTTCATGCTCGCTGACAGCTTCGACCAGCCCGTTGCTGGCTGTCACGGCCTGTACAGCTTTTTCATAGCTGACCGGGTCGCCGATCTGGATGGCGGAGGCCAGGGTGCGGCTGGCCTGGACAGCCACTTTTTGGCGGAAACCGTTGCAAAAACTCAGATAAAAGGGGTTGGCCTTGCCGGCTTGTGCTGCGACCAGACGGGGCAGTTTGTGGATGATGCCCAGATCCTGCAGGAGCTTCAGACCCTTGTAGAGCGCGCTGATATTGCCCAGGTTGCCGACAGGGATGACAATCCAGTCGGGCACTTCCCAGTCGAACTGGCGTACGATTTCGATGGCCACGGTTTTCTGTCCTTCGATGCGCACGCTGTTCATCGAATTGGCCAGGTAGAGACTGTTGTCCTGGGTGATTTCCTTGACAATGCGCATACAGCCGTCGAAATCGGTGTCGAGGGCGAGCACATAGGCGCCGTTGGCGACAGGCTGGATCAGCTGTGCTGTGCTGACTTTGCCCGAGGGCAAAAAAATAATCGAGGGGATGCCAGCCGCTGCTGCATAGGCTGCCAGCGCTGCAGAAGTGTCGCCGGTGCTGGCAGCAGCTACGGCCCGGACCGGGCTGCCGCCGCTGGCCATCATCTGTTTGACGACGCTGACCAGAACGGTCATCCCCAGATCTTTGAAGCTGCCGGTGTGGCTGTTGCCGCACAGCTTGACCCACAGGTCGGGGAGTCCGATCGCTCTGCCCAGACGTTCTGCCCGGAAGAGGTTGGTATTGCCCTCGTACATGCTGACCACATGTTCGTCTTGCAGGTCGGGCATCACCCACTCGCGCATGCCCCAGACGCCGCTGCCGTACGGGAAGCTCGAGGTGCCTGCACGCCGTTCGAGCAGCTGGCGCCAGTCGGCAGCGCTGCGCGCGCGCAGCGCATCGACATCGTGCTGCACCTCCAACAGCCCACCGCACGCCGGGCAACTGTAGATCACCTCATAGACAGAAAACTGGCCAGGGCAGCCGCGAAAACAGCGCAAATGGGCGCGGTAGGGAGGGACAGAGGCGACGTCGGGCATGGCATGAAGTCCTTGTCACGGAAACGGATGTTGTGAGCTGTGCACCCGATGGAAAGCTAGTTGATGTCGTCAAAAAACTCGCGTTCGTCCAGGCTCCAGGTGCCGGGCGATCGCCAGAGTCCAGAGAGAAGCAACTCGCGGATGAACATCATCTCTTTGGGCAGACGGTCGTACAATTTGAAGAAAAGCTCGTCGTGGGAGGCGATCTCTTTCATCCATTGGTCGCGGTCGACCGTCATGATGGTATCAAACTCGTGGCGGGTGAAGCGCTCCATGCCACGCCAGTCAAGATGGTCGTAGCGGGGCACCCAGCCCAGCGGACATTCGACCCCCAGGCTGCGGCCGCGGACTCGCTCGACCACCCATTTCAACACCCGCATGTTGTCGCTGAAGCCTGGCCAGAGAAAATTGCCATCTTCGTCGCGACGGAACCAGTTGACGTTGAAGATGCGGGGCGGGTTGGGAATGTGGCGCCCAAAATCCAGCCAGTGGTTGATGTAGGCGCCCATGTGGTAGCCCGCAAAGGGCAACATGGCAAAGGGGTCACGCCGCACTTCCCCCAGGTTGCCAAAGGCGGCTGCGGTCATTTCCGAGCCCATCGTGGCAGCTGCATAGACGCCGAAGGCCCAGTTGAATGACTGATAGACCAGCGGCACCACCGTGCTCCGCCGGCCCCCAAAGATGAATGCCGAGATGGGAACCCCGTTCGGATCGTCGTAGGCGGGATCGACGGATGGGCACTGGCGGAGAGGCGCCGTAAAACGGGCATTGGGGTGGGCGGCCTTGCGCCCGCACCCAGGTGTCCAATCCTGTCCCTGCCAGTCGATCAGATGAGACGGTGGCTCCTTTGTCATCCCCTCCCACCAGACATCTCCGTCGTCGGTCAGCGCCACGTTGGTAAACAGGGTATCGGCCAAAATTGACTCCATGGCATTCGGGTTGCTGGTATAGTTGGTCCCAGGAGCGACCCCAAACAGCCCGGCTTCTGGGTTGATCGCGTAGATCTGCCCATCTTTGGGATTGGGTTTGATCCAGGCAATGTCGTCGCCGACCGTGGTGACCTCCCAGCCTTCTTCCTGGAAGGGTTTGGGTGGGATGAGCATCGCAAAGTTGGTCTTGCCACACGCGCTGGGGAAGGCCGCCGCCACGTAGGTCTTTTCCCCGGCAGGGTTCTTCACCCCCAGGATCAGCATATGTTCGGCCAGCCAGCCCTGCTCGCGCGCCAGCACGGAGGCGATCCGCAGCGCAAATCCTTTTTTCCCCAGCAGGGCATTGCCGCCGTAGCCAGAGCCGTAGCTCCAGATGGTCCGCTCTTCGGGGAAATGGACGATATATTTTTGGGCTGGGTCCGGGTTGCAGGGCCAAGGGACATCCTGCCGGCCGGCTTCCAGCGGCATCCCCACCGAATGCAGACAGCGAACAAATTCGCCGTTCCCGAGCGCAGCCACCACCGCCTGACCTATCCGGGTCATGATCCGCATGTTGACCACCACATAGGGGGAGTCGGTCAATTCGACACCGATGTGTGCGATCGGCGAGCCGATCGGTCCCATGCTGTAGGGAATCGCATACAGGGTGCGCCCCCGCATGGAACCGGCAAATTTGGGCCGCAATTCTTCTTTCATCTGCCTTGGATGCATCCAGTTGTTGGTCGGACCTGCATCTTTGGCGCTCAACGAACAGATGAAGGTGCGATCCTCTACGCGAGCGACATCGCTGGGATGGGAGCGCGCCAGAAAACAGTTTGGCCGTCTGGCTGGGTTGAGCCGGATAAAACTGCCATTTGCAACCATCAACTCGCAAAGTCTGTCGTATTCTTCCTGAGAGCCATCGCACCAGTGAAACGCATCTGGCTGGCACAATGCCACCATCTCTTCGACCCAACTGCGGAGTTCTGGATGGGTCACATACTCTGGAAGGGTAAAAACAGTCATCTGGATCTCCCGATCTTACTCAATCGTTTGTTCTGCTGGCAGAAGCCTCTTCGGGGACGATGTAGAGCGCAGGCGGCGGGGACGCTGCACTGGGGAATGCCCCAACGTTCGGGTCGCCTTTGGCGCTCTGTCTGGCACGGCTCTCTTCTGGGGCACTACACACGTGGAGGGAGCTGATTTTTTGCGGACAGCAGCGCGGCGCTCTGACAGCGCAGAGCTCTGACGATCGCGCCGCGCGCAAAAGAGTCTTTTTACACACAAAAGAAATTTTATGGTAAACAAACATGGCTTCATCATATACTTCCAATCCAGATTTGTCAAACATGGCAGGTCTGGCCCAAGCGGCTGTGAAATCTTCCCCAGCCTCCAATAGGCGCTTGTGCATTGCTGTGAGATGTTGTATGATGCGGTGACATTCAAAAGACACTGGATTCCCGTGTTGATGGGTGAAACAATTTAGATTTTTTGAATTTGAGATGAACAAAGAGGAGATGGCTCATGCAGGCAAAACGCAAGTACTTGCCGATTCTCCTGGCCGTGCTGATGGCGATGGCGACGGTTGCGGCGTGCAGTGGCGGTGGGGGGGGACAGGGCCAGACCTGGTTTAACCTGCCTTCGCTTTCGGTCGCTTTCGACGCCAATGGGAACGCCAGCGTCTATGGGATTGGCCTGGGTCCGCTGTTGACACCTGACCAACTTCAGATGCTGCAGGCGCTGGGCCAGAAGGTGGAGTTGCGGATCGGCTACAATGGCGTCCACGTCTATGTCAACGGCGAAGATCAGATTTACCTGGCGTGGGACGACGAGAGTGTCGCCAATCTGCTGGCGGTTGCAGCAGGTATCCCGGGTGGGGATGCGATTGCTGAGGGGCTGCCTTGGCTGCGCCGGATCGGCCTGGGGGCGGCCATTACGCTGCCAGCAGCCGACGGAGCGGCGCTGGATCTCCCCCGCTGGCGTGGAGAGACAGCCATCTCGGCAGAACCGTCGGCACAACCTGGGGATCCACTGGTGCTGGGCGTTTCCTTCGACGAGAGTGGCAACGGCAGCATCGGCTCGATTCCAGGCAGCGCCCTGGCTGCTCTGACCGGCGGCGCCAATCCTTTACAGCTGGACGCTGCCCTGTTGGGGCAGCTGCGCAGCCTGGGTATCGGCAATATCCAGGTAGCAACGACGCCGTCAGGAATCGTCCTGACTGTTGACGGCAAGCGTATGCCAGGAATTGCTTACGACGCGGCCTATCTGGGCCGCCTGAAAAATTTGTTGCCGGCTGTGCTGGCCGGAGACCAGGCCACGCAGAATTTGCTGGGGGGGGTGCTTACACAGCTTCCCAGCTTGAATCTGGCAGTGACAGCTGACCTGACGGGGGAGCCGACCGAGCTCCAACTGCCGGATCTGCCGGTCGAGGTGGAAGAAGATGGCGGCCTGCAGCTGTTGGGGCTGGAGTTGCCGGGGGTGACCTTGCCCGCCGAAACGCTGCAGCCGCTGCGAGATGCAGGTATCGGTCAGTTGGCCCTGGACCTGTCAACCGAATCGATCGACATTGCTGTCGACGGCCAGACGCTGCCGCGCATTCGTTTTGGCCCGAACGGGCTGAACATTCTGGCTGGAATCGCCAGCACCCAGGCAGGGTTGCCGGCGCCGCTGCTTGATGCGCTGACCGGGTCGCTGCTTCAGGATGGATTGAGCACCCGGATCGCGCTGTCGGGGGCTGCGGAAGATGTCGCCGTGCCCGGCGAGCCGAGCTTTGCGCCTGCTGAGCTGGGCGAGATGGCTGCCCCTGTGATTCACCTCAGTGCAACCATTCGGGACGGCCAGATTGTCTCAGCGGCAGGTCTCTCTGCCGACCAGCTGGCTGGGCTGGGTGTTGATCTGCCCCTGTTGCCAGAGGCAGTCACAAAGATTTTTGCCGATCTCAATGCTTCTACGGTGGAGATCGTGAACAATGGCAACACCCTCTCTCTCCTGGCCGACGGCACAGAGCTGGTGGCGCTCGACCATGATGCAGCCTCGTTGTCGGCTGCACTTGTGCTGGCCAAGCCCTATCTGGCAGGTACCCCGCTCGAATCCCCTGCGCTGCAGGAGTTTCTCACCAGCCAAATTCTGCCGATGATGCCAGCAGTGGATCTGGCGGTGCGCGTGACGATCGAATAAAGGGGCTGTCGAGCAGCTGGTCTGTCGAGCAGCTGGTCTGTCAGTGCTGGGGGGAGGTGGCCTGACCGCCTTCCCCCAGCGCTTTTTTGTAGGAACGCATTCTCTCAGCGAACAGGTGGCTCTTCCGCTTCGGGCAGCTGAAAACCATTCTGGATCCAGGAGACAGCGGCCCGCAGATAGAACTGTTCCTGCTCGTTGAGGTCGGCATAGGCGCTTGAGGCGCTTTCGATCAACTTTGTTGTATCCAGTTCCTGGACCAGCCCTGCCAGCCCGCTGCGGTCAGCGCTGTTGGTGGAAGCGCCGCCGAACAGGCCGGTCAGCAGGGAAGCCAGGTTGCCGCTGGCCAGGAGGGCTCCAGCCAGTTTGAGCAGGAGCTGCAGACCCGCCATCCGATCTTCGCCTCGATACGTTTCCTTGTCCATCTTCAGCAGATCGGCGGCCAGCTGCCCGAGGGCCTTCTGCTTGGGAGGTCTGGCTGTGGATGTTTTGGGTTTGCGAGGGCTTGCCTTGGGTTTGCTGGCTTTGGGTTTTGTCTCCTCGCCCTCAGCCAGTGCATCTTCGCGCAGCAGCTTCCCGCCGCGCACATAAATCGGTTTGCTGCATTGTGGGCAGAGCGTCTTGCGTTTGGGAGTTTTCTCGAGTTTGTGCCGGCAGTAAGGGCAGCGCGAAAAACCGGACTTGGTGCTCATTGATGCTTTCTTACCTGTTTTTTCATATAGTTCAACAACGCATGCAGGCCGCGAACTCTTTGCGGCGTAATGACTTCGTGCAGGCCAAGCAGCAGATAGACATCGTCCGGTGTTGACAGCACGGCCTCCGGGGTGGCACCGGTGAAGCCCGCCACCAGAATCGCTGCATAGCCGCGTACGGTCGGAGATTCGGGGGGGATGTCCAGATAAAAATGCACCTGCTCTTGCTGCACTTCGGCTGCCAGAAAGACCGGGGTCTGGCATTCATGGACTTGTTCGAGGCTGTCCCGTTGGGCTTGGTAGCGTTCGGGCAATGCCGGCAGATTGAGCGCAAATTCGATCAGATATTCCATCCGGTCGCGCGGGGTGGCCTCGCGAAATTCAGCGATGATCTCTTGCAAAGCGGGTGGGCAGCGGTTGATCTTTTCTTGCAACGTTGTCTCGGTCACGACCGTATTTCTCCACTGGTGGGCCAGCACGCGCCAGCCCCCTGCGGGGGGACGCGTAGAAGCTGATTGTCTGGAACAGCGCGATAGATCCTACTGCAAGGCTGGGGTTGCGTCAAATTGCAGCGATCTGGCCCAACAATTCCAGACGGACAACGGAGGGTTGTGCGAGGAGCGCACGGACCTGTGCAAGCAGTGCAGACTTGCGGACAGGCTCCAGGCTGTTACAGTGGAAAAAAGGCCAGGATCGCGCGTTGGAGATCTTCTTCCCATCTGTAGAAGGCAGAGTCCCTGCCTGGATAGGTTTCGGGATCGCAGCCGACGCCACCGATCAGATAGATCATGCCTGTGTTGTGGTGGGGGTCAAAGAGCATGCCGCCGAGCAGCCCATGTGCATCGCCCAGATGGCCCCAAGCGGGCCTGGGGTGGTTGCCAGCCAGGCGGTCGGAGCGGCCATGG
>CAIOHJ010000188.1 GCA_903858085.1 uncultured Chloroflexota bacterium | reverse complement strand
TGAACCTCCAGATTGCAAGCCTCGATCCTGCCCAGGCGGAATGCCCGCTGCTGGCAGAGCTTTGGAACCGCGCACTGCCCCCAGAGCGGGCCATCTCGGCGGCGTTTGTCCGTTTCAACCTGCTCCCCTCCATCGGCGTGAGACGCCAGCTCCTGCTGGCCACCACAGCAGAAGAAGGGCCGGTCGGCTTTGCGATTGCCAGCGCCCTGCAAGGAGAAGCGGAGGTCACCCCTCGCGGCCAAGGCTGGCTCGAAGCCCTGGCTGTGCTGCCCGAACAACAGGGCCAGGGGGTCGGCAGCACGCTGCTCCACCATGCGGAAAGCTGGCTGGCGGCGCAGCACTGTGCCGCGGCCGCGGTCGGCGGGGGGCCCCGCCCCTTCTGCCCAGGGCTGCCAGACAGAGAGACGCCCCCTCCCTTCTGGGCCCGCCGCGCCTACCAGGCCCGGGGCACGGTCTGGGATCTGGCCGCCAACCTGGCCACCTACACCCCGCCGCCCAGCCTGCGCGAGCCCCCCTGCGCTGTCCGCCCGGCCACCCCCCAACAGCAGGAAGATCTGCTGCATTTTTTGCGGCGTGAATTTCCAGGGCGCTGGCGTTATGAGGCAGAGACCCTGCTGGCCGACGGCGGGCGGATCTCTGACTACATGCTGCTCTGGACAGAACGGGGGGTCGACGGCTGCTGCCTGCTCACCTTCCCAGATTCTGGCCGCCCGCTCGAACGCTTCGCCCCCTTCCAGCTGCCCAAACCCTGGGGACAGCTGGGATCGATCGGGGTGAGCGCCGACCAGCGGGGCCGCGGCATGGGCACAGCCCTGCTCGACGCTGGCCTGCGGCGCCTGCACAACAACGGCATCAACGGCTGTGTGATCGACTCGGCGACAGAAGTCGAATTCTACCGCCCCTTTGGCTTTGAAGCCGCTCGAATGTCCCTGCTGCTGGAGCGCAGCCTATGAACAACCTCTTCACCCTCCCCGGCCAGAGCTTCCCCATCGGCGCCACACTGCTCTCCGGCGGGGTCAATTTTTCGGTCTACTCGCGCAGCGCCACCGCCGTCGAACTCCAGCTCTTCAACACGGTCGACGACAGCCAGCCCAGCCAGAGCTTCCTGCTGGACCCCCAGGTCAACCGCACCTTTTCTTACTGGCATCTCTTCGTGCCCGACCTGCGCGCCGGCCAGCTCTACGGCTACCGCGCCTATGGCCCCCACGATCCTGGCGCAGGGCTGCGTTTTGACCCAGCCAAATTGCTGCTCGACCCCTACGGCCGCGGGGTGGTGGTGCCCACCGGCTACAGCCGCCAGGCAGCCACCCAGCCCGGCGACAACACCGCCCAGGCCATGAAAAGCGTCGTGGCCGACCCCCACCGCTACAACTGGGAGGGAGACAGCCCGCTGCGGCTGCCCTTCAACCGCACCATCATCTACGAAATGCATCTGCGCGGCTTTACCCGCCACCCCAACTCCGGCGTCACACCGACCCGTCGCGGGACCTACGCCGGGTTGGTCGAAAAAATTCCCTACCTGCAACAGCTGGGCATCACGGCGGTCGAACTGCTGCCGATCTTTCAGTTCGACCCGCAGGATGCCCCGCCCGGACACACCAACTACTGGGGCTACAGCCCAGTCTCCTTTTTTGCCCCACACCTCCAGTACAGTGTCAGCCAAAACCCGCTGGCAGCCATCGACGAATTTCGGGACATGGTCAAGGCGCTGCACCGCGCTGGCATCGAGGTGATCCTCGACGTCGCCTACAACCACACAGCAGAGGGAAACGCCCAAGGGCCTACCTTCAGCTTTCGGGGCCTCGACAATGACACCTACTACATCTTGGAGCCCGAGCGCGACCGCTACGCCAACTACAGCGGAACCGGCAACACCCTCAACGCCAACCAGTCCGTCGTGCGGCGGTTGATTCTGGACAGCCTGCACTACTGGGTGGAGGAGATGCATGTCGACGGCTTTCGCTTTGATCTGGCCTCGATCCTGTCGCGCGACGAAAACGGGACCCCGCTGGCCAACCCTCCCATTCTTTGGGACATCGAAACCGACCCGGTGCTGGCCGGTGTCAAGCTGATCGCCGAAGCCTGGGATGCCGCCGGGCTCTATCAGGTCGGCACCTTTCTGGGCGACCACTGGAAAGAATGGAACGGCCGTTTCCGCGACGACATCCGATCCTTTGTGCGGAGTGACCCCGGGCTGGTGGAGGCGGTCGGCTCCCGGTTTTTTGCCAGCCCCGACCTCTACGGCGGGGAAAATCTGGGACCCGAACAGAGCATCAATTTCGTCACCTGCCACGACGGCTTCACCCTCAACGACCTGGTCTCCTACAACCAAAAACACAACCAGGCCAACGGCGAGGAAAACCGGGACGGACACAACGACAACCGCAGCTGGAACTGCGGCATAGAAGGGCCCACCCACGACCTGGTCGTCGAAACCATGCGGGTCCGCCAGATCAAAAATTTCTTTGCGATCACCCTGCTTTCCCTGGGGGTGCCGATGATCCTGATGGGGGACGAGGTGCGGCGGACCCAGCGGGGCAACAACAATGCCTACTGCCAGGACAACGAAATCAGCTGGTTCGACTGGGATCTGTGCGCACGCCACACAGAACTGCTGGAGTTCGTCCAGAAGCTGATCCGCTTCCGCAAGGAGGTGAGCATCTTTCAAGATGGACACGGGCTCAGCCTGAACGAACTGCTCCACTATGCCCGGATCGAATGGCACGGCGTCGAGCCCTACAAACCCGACAAACGCTATGAATCGCGCAGCCTGGCTCTGGCCCTGCGGGGAAGCGGCCAGGCGTTTCAGGTGATGGCCAATTTCTACTGGGAGGCACTCGATTTTGTCCTGCCACGCCCGCCCCGGCGCAGCGCAAGCTGCTGGCGCCAGGTGCTCGACACCGCTCTGCCGGCGCCACAAGATTTTTACCAGCTCCACGAAGCACCTGCCATCCCCGATTCGATCTACCGGGTCGCCCCGCGCACCGTGGTGCTGCTGGTCGCAGAGATCCACGGCCGCCCACGCTGGATGCCAGGTCTCACTGCCCGCCAGCCCCATAAGCTGCTCTGACCCCGCTGCAGGCTGCAGAAAGCGTCGACCCCGTCCCCCCGCACGTTGACAAGTTCATACGCCCGCTCGCCGCGGACGGTGCAGCCTACTTGCGTCTGCAACAAACCCTGTTGTACAATGAGACTGGAAACAGTTGGGTTGTTTACAAGGAGAATTGGTATGCCGTTCAATTTTGGTCCTGTCGAGCTGCTCCTGATCCTGGTGATCGTCGCCATGCTTTTCGGGGTGGGCAAGCTGCCAGAAGTCTTTGGTGCAGTCGGCAAAGGGATTCGGGAATTTCGCAAAGAATCCGGCGTAGAGAAAAAAAATCAAGTCGTCGAAGCGGTCGAAAAGCAGTCCCTTCCAGGGGACTCCGCCCCTCAGGTGTAACGCCGGCCAGCGGTCTGGCTGCGTTGATCGGCCGTCAGGTTTTTCCCACCAGGCATGGCCTGGTGGGAAGTTGAAGGGCAGCCAGCTGCCAGGAATCTAGCTGTCGGGCAAAAAACGTACAGCGCCCAAAAACAGCTGCACGGCAATGGTGTGCACTCCAAAACAGAGCCCAGAAAGAAGAAAAAAATGAACCTGATTACCTTTATGATGGTGGCCATGAACATTGTGGCGATCGCGCTGATCGCGGTGATAGTGGTCCAAGGCCAGACCGGCGCAGGTTTGGGTGCAGTCTTTGGGGGCGGCGACATCTACCGCACCCGGCGTGGGCTGGAGAAGACACTCTGGCAGCTGACCTTTGTCCTGACCGGCATTTTTTTGTTCCTCTGTCTGATCACGGTGATGGTGAGCTGAGCGCCCTGCCGGGCGCTGGCGTCGTGCCGATGGCTGCATGAACCCTCTACCGACACAAAGTACCCTGCCAGCCGGCCCCCCCTCGCCGGCAGACGTGCTGGGCAGACAGTTGCGCTGGCTGTTCTGGCTGGCCCTCTCCGGCCTGGCTGCCCTCGCCCTCCTCCTGGGCTTTGCAGTCTATACCGCTCCTACCGTGTTGGTGCCCGACCGGGGAGGCGTCTTTCGCGAAGGGGTTGTCGGTGTTCCCCAATTTTTGCACCCGGTCTGGTGTCAAGGCACTGTCGGGGTGGACGGCGACCTGTGCGCGCTGCTCTACCGCGGGCTGATGCGGCTAGACGCCAACGGGCGGGTCGTACCCGACCTGGCAGAGGCATGGGAAGTCAGCGACAACCGCATCTACCGTTTTCGCCTCAAAGCCAATCTATTCTGGCACGACGGCCAGCCGATTACAGCCGACGACGCCTATTTCTCGTTTACACAGCTGCAGGAGCCCAGCCTGGCAGACGTCCCGGGTCTGTCCAGCTTCTGGCGCAGCATCCAAGTCGAAAAACTGGACGAACGCACCCTTCAGATCACCTTGCCCCAGCCCTTTGCACCTTTCATCGATCTGATGACCCTGGGGCTGCTGCCAGAACATCTCTACCAAGGGATCCCAGCGCTTGAGCTGGTGACCAGGCCCTTCACGTCCCCCCCGGTGGGCGCTGGCCCGATGCGCATCGTCGAAACAAGCCCGCAGCGGGTGCGGCTGGAGCCAAGCCCCTTCAACGGCGGCTCCCCCCCGTACATCACCGCACTGGAGTTCTGGTCTGCCCCAGACTATGCCAGCATGGTGGCAGCCTTTGATGCACAGCAGCTCGATGGGCTGAGCACCATTCTCCCCGTCGATGTCCAGGCGGCGCTGGGGCGCAGAGATCTCCAGATCTTTTCGTCGGTCGAGTCCAGCTACGAACATGTGCTGCTCAACCTCAACAACCCCAACACCCCGTTCTTCCAAGACCGCCGCCTGCGCCAGGCGCTGTTGTACGCCGTCAAGCGCTCAGAGCTGGTCACCAGCACCTTGTCCGGCCAGGGGCTGGTGGCAGATGGGCTCTTTTCGCCCAATCACTGGGCCTATGCCCCGGCGGCGACGACATACCCGTTCGACCCGGCGCGCTCGGCGTCGCTGCTGACAGAGGCTGGCTGGCTGGATCGGGACGGGGATGGGGTGCGCGAACAGGGAGACCGGAAACTCGCCTTCATTTTGCTGGTGAAAGATGACCTGCGCCACCAGGAGATCGGGGCGCATCTGGCGGCAGATTGGGCGCAGGTCGGCGTGCAGGCCCAGGTGCAGCCGGTCTCTTTCAGCGGGCTGGTCACCGATTTTCTCGGCCCACGCACCTTTGAAGCGGCCCTGATCGACTGGAAACAGACCGGCGACCCCGACCCTTTTCCGCAGTGGCACAGCAGCCAGAGCGAAGGAAGCGGCCAAAATTATAGTGGCTGGCGCAACGAAACGATCGACCAGCTCTTGGAAGAGGCGCGCCAAAGCACCGACGAGGCAATCCGCCAGGAACTCTACGCCCGGTTCCAGTCGATCTACGCGCAGGAACTGCCCTCTCTCCCCCTCTTCTTCCCCTTCTACACCTACGGCGTCAGCACCCGAGTCCGCAACGTGCGCCTGGAGCCAATCAACAGCCCCACCGAACGGTTCGGCACTTTTTCAGAGTGGTCTCTGGACTCCCGCCGGGTCCCTGCCAGCCAGGCCCCCGCCGCCCCCAGCCAGGATCCTGCGACGGAGGAGTCCCCCTGATTCGTTTGTCGATTTTTTCTGCACAGGCGATTTGACACGCCAAACACCCTGTGCTATTCTGGAATCAGTAGGTTGTAGAGCAAGCCGCAGTGGCGGAATCGGCAGACGCGCTACGTTCAGGGCGTAGTGGGTGTACACCCATGGGGGTTCAAGTCCCTCCTGCGGCACAAGGAGATCCAGATGGGTCTCCTTTTTTTTGGATTTTCTTTCAGGCAGTTGCTTTCCTCAGCCAATGTATGGTATGCTGAGGCTGCCATGACGACATCGACCGCACGCCCTGGGGCAGCACCCAGACGACACAACCCACGGCTTTGGATTTTGTTGGGGGTCCTTCTTTGTGGCCTGCTGGTGGCGGGCTACAGAGAGCGGATTGACCGCCTGGAGGCGGTCCGCCAACAGCAGGGCGAGCTGATGCAACAGATCGAGCTCGCCCAACAGCGAAGCGCTTCTCTGCGCAGAGAGCTGCAACGGGTGCAGGATCCCTATTTTCTGGCGCTGCGCGCGCGCGAGGAGATGGGGCTGGCCCCGGAAGGAGAACAGCCGATCGTGTTGTTCGATGCAGCTCCTCCCCCCCTGCCCCCGGCTGCGGCGCAGGAAGCTGCGCCCGCCGCGGAGACAGAACCCTTCTGGCAGCAGTGGTGGAAGCTGCTCTTTCCAGATTCGTAGCCCAGTGGCCGGCAGGAGCCCTTATGGCGCAGACAGACTTGCTCGACGAACTCGCACAGTGGATCCCGCCGGAGCGTCTGCTACGCCAACCAGCCCAGCTGGTGCCTTACGAGTCCGATGCCCTGACCGCCTTTCGGTCGCGGCCGGCGGCGGTGTTGCTGGCCGCGACCCAGGAAGAGGTGGTGCAGGCGGTGCGCTTTTGCCATCGCGCGGCCATCCCCTTCGTGGCCCGCGGCAGCGGAACCAGCCTCTCGGGGGGCTCTCTGCCGGTTCAAGATGGGCTGGTCATCGCCCTCAACCGCCTCAACCGGATCCTGCACCTCGACCCGGCCCAGCGCATTGCGGTGGTGGAGCCCGGGGTGATCAACCTGGCGGTCTCACGGGCGGCCGCGCCCTACGGGCTCTACTATGCGCCCGACCCCTCCAGCCAGCAGATCTGCACCATCGGCGGCAACGTGGCGTTCAACTCTGGAGGCGCCCACTGTTTGAAATATGGGATGACCGCCAACCATGTCCTCGGGCTCAAGGTGGTCCTGCCAGACGGCGAAGTGGTTGAGCTGGGCGGCGCCAGCCTGGAAGGGGTCGGGCCCGACTGGACCGGTTTTTTTGTTGGCTCCGAGGGGCTCTTTGGCATTGCCCTCGAGATCACACTGCGTCTGCTGCCCAAGCCTGCCCTGTACCGTACCGTGCTCGCCGCCTACGATTCGCTGGAGGCGGCCGGAGACGCTGTGGCCAGCATTGTGGCTGCTGGCTTGCTGCCCGGCGCCATGGAGATCATGGATGCGCTGGCGATCGAAGCGGCTGAGGCCGCCGTGCAGGCCGGCTACCCGCGCGACGCCGCCGCCCTGCTGATCGTCGAGCTGGAGGGCGAACCGCGCCAGGTCGAAGCGGAGTTTGCCCAGCTGCTGCAGGTGGTCGACCGCTCTCACCCGCGCACGCTCTCCGTGGCCAAAGACGACGCCGATCGCGCCCGCATCTGGAAGGGGCGCAAAAGTGCTTTTTCGGCGGTCGGACGGCTCAGCCCCGACTATCTGGTGCAGGACGGGGTGGTGCCGCGCAGCAAACTCGGCGCGGCGCTGGCCGCGATCGAGCAGATGAGCCGACGCCATGCGCTGCGCGTCGCCAATGTCTTCCATGCCGGCGACGGCAATCTGCACCCGCTGATCTTGTACGACGGCCGGGTCGACGGTGAACTGGAACGGGCCGAAACGCTGGCCGGTGAAATTTTGCAGCTCTGCATCGAGCTAGGCGGCTCGATCACCGGAGAGCATGGGGTCGGTGTCGAAAAACGCCAATACATGGCTGCGCTCTTCGCCGAGACCGACCTGGCTGTGATGGCAGAGCTGCGCCGTGCCCTGGATCCTGGCGAACTGGCCAACCGGGGCAAGATGTTTCCTGACGGCGAGGCTCCTGCGCTGCGGGCCCAGGGCCCCCATCCGCTCGAACGTCTCGGTCTGCTTTCGCGCGAATAAAGAGAAGCCATGTCTGCTCCGACTGCGGTTGCCCCCAGCTCCACCCAGGAACTCCAAGAGGCGGTCTGCGCCTGCCCCCAGCTGGCTGTGCGCGGGGGCGGGTCGAAACCGGGGCTTGGCCCGGAACAGCCAGCCCCCGTGACGCTCGATCTGCGCCGGCTGAGCGGGCTGTTGGAATACGATCCAGGAGAATTTACCTTCACCGCCCGGGCGGGCACGCCGCTGAAAACGGTCGCTGCCACCCTGGCCGAGCACGGCCAGTACCTCCCCTTCGACCCGCCGTGGGTCGACCAGGGCGCCACCCTGGGCGGCACTGTGGCGGCTGGGCTGAGCGGCTCCGGCCGGTATCGCTACGGCGGGGTCCGTGATTTTCTGCTCGGCGTCCGCTTTGTCGACGGGCAGGGCCGGCTGGTGCAGGGAGGAGGGCGGGTGGTCAAAAATGCAGCGGGGTTTGACCTGCCCAAACTGCTGGTCGGCAGCCTGGGCCGCCTGGGTGTGCTGGCAGAGGTCACCTTCAAGGTCTTTCCCCAGCCAGAGCAGTACACGACCCTGCGGCTGCCCCAGCCTTCGCTGGACGCCGCCCTGGCCACCCTGGCCACCCTGGCCCGCTCCTCCTTCGATCTGGAGGCGTTGGAGTGGGTCGAAGAAGAAGGGCGCCCTGTGCTCTATCTCCGCCAGGGGGGGCTGGCGGCGCCGCTGGCAGAACGCCAGGCTGCGCTGCGCGCCTGGCTGGGGGGCGGAGAGCCTCTCGCAGCAGCCGACGAGGCCCGCTTCTGGCAGGATGCCCGGGAGCTGGCCTGGGTGCCAGCAGGCTCCCTGTGCGCCAAAGTCCCGTTGCGTCTGGAGCAGGTCGCGGCCCTCGATGCGCTGCTTTCCACCTGCGGGGCTCCCCGCCGCTACTGCGCCGGCGCCGCCTGGGCCTGGGTCGCCTGGCCTGCTGCGGCGGCCGAGCTGCACCGCGCGCTCAGCCAGCTGCAGCTCGGCGGGCTTCTGCTCAAAGGCCAGGCCCCCTCCCCCTTGCTGGGCCTTCGCAGCGCCCCGACGCTGGCCGCTCGAATCAAACGTGTGCTCGACCCATTCAACCGTTTTCCACCGCTCTGATAGGCCTATGCAACATACAATTGCTGTCGAACCCCTCGGCCCGCAGGGCGAGGCAATGGTCAAAGCCATAGAAACCTGTGTGCACTGCGGTTTCTGTCTGGCGACCTGTCCCACCTACCGGGTGCTGGGCGAAGAGATGGATTCGCCGCGTGGGCGAATTTTTCTGATGAAAGAAGTGCTTGAGGGGCAGCTGGAGAGCCGCAGTGCGCTCCCCTACATCGACCGCTGTCTGGGTTGTCTGGCCTGTGTCACCAGCTGCCCCTCTGGGGTCGAGTACGGCGAGCTGCTGGCTCCCTTTCGGGAGCGGGCCGAACAAGAACGCAGCAGGTCGGCGCTGGAGCAGACGGTGCGGCTGCTGGTCAAAGAGACATTGCCCTACCCCGGCCGCTTCCGGCTGGCCGTGCAGAGCGGCCGGGTCGGGCGCTGGCTGCGCCCCTGGCTGCCCGCCGAACTCGGTGCGTTGCTCGACCAGCTGCCCGACCGGCTGCCGGAGGCGCCGGCGCTGCCCGAGATCTACCCGGCCCAGGGTCCCCGCCGGGCCCGGGTTGCGCTGCTGGCCGGCTGTGTGCAGCAGGTGTTGGCCCCCCAGATCAACCGGGCCACCCTGCGGGTTCTGGCCCGCAACGGCGTAGAGACGCTGATCCCGCGCGGGCAGGGCTGCTGCGGGTCGCTCTCGCTGCACATCGGCGAGGGGGAGCAGGCCCGCATGCTGGCCCGGAAGAACCTGGAGCACTTTCCTGCCGACGTCGACGCCATTCTGACCAACGCGGCCGGCTGTGGATCCGGGATGCATGAATATGGGCTGCTCTTTGCCGGCCACCCTGAAGAGCACGCTGCCCGCGCCTTTGGCGCCCGCGTCTGCGACATCAGCGTCTTTCTCGACGAACTGGGGCTGGTGCCCCCTGCGTCGCTGCGCCAGCCCCTCACTGCTGCCTACCACGACGCCTGCCACCTCGCCCATGCCCAGCGGGTCAGCGCGCCGCCCCGCCGCCTGCTGAGCCAGATTCCCAACCTGCGCCTTGTCGAAATTCCAGACGGCGAGCTTTGCTGTGGGTCGGCGGGCACATACAACCTGGAGCAGCCTGAGCTGGCACAGGCGATCGGCGAGCTGAAGGCGCGCGCCATTCTGTCGACCGGGGCCGAAGCTGTGATCCTGGGCAACATCGGCTGCATGAACCAGATCCAGACCCATCTGAAACTGGCGGGCCAGCCCCTGCCCCTCTGGCACACCGTCGAACTGCTCGACCAGGCCTACCGCGCTGCCTGAGCAGGGGGGGCGGCGCGC
>CAIOHJ010000187.1 GCA_903858085.1 uncultured Chloroflexota bacterium | reverse complement strand
TGGAGGTGTCGCCATAGCCGACGAAGGTGCCTGTCCCCCGTTTGACTTCGAGGACGCCGAGCGCACAGAGCGTCTTGATGGCCTCGCGCAGCGAGGAGCGTCCAACCTCCAGACGCGCCATCAGCTCACGTTCCGGGATCAGCTGGTCGCCAGGCTTGAGCCCTTCATCGAGGATCAGACGAACCAGCCGTTCAACAATTTCATCGACCACGGTAGTGCGTCCGATGGGTGCCAGGTGTCGAGAAGAGGCGACCGTGTCGCTCATTTCAGCTGTACCTTCCTCTGTAGGTGTGCATCAACAGAAACTGCAAAGTTGAGCAGATCGTGGCTAGGGAGCCTCCTCGTTGGGCTCCGGTGTAGGGATCGGTGTTCCTGGCCCGACCAGATAGACTGCGCGCCAGGGTTGGTACTGGCTGCGCAGGGTGTCGGTGCGGGGGATGTCGTTTTCGACGATGGTGCGGGTGATGACAACGGTCATGCCCGCTTTTTGCCATTCTACCTGCTGGCTCTGGCCGGGTTCCAGCGTTTCGTCGACGGTATAGAGCGGCGCTTCCGGTTCGATACGGTCGGTGATCTGCGCTGCACCGATCGTCACCGTACGGGCTGGCCGGGTCCCATAAAAGTTGACAACCAGGATCCCGTTGGCGCTGTCTACTTCTGGGTCGATCAGGAGATAGGCGTCGGTGTCGTTGCGGAAGCGAAAGTCGACGGTCGGGGTAAAGATGGTGGCGTCCAGACCAGGTTCGCCGTACCAGTCGACAATATAGCCATGGTTGTAGCGTTCGACGATGGGAAAGCCTCCCGCGTAGGCGGCGCGAAAGAGGGTGGTGCTCACCTGGCAGACGCCGCCGCCCACCCCAACTGCGGTGCGGTCTCCCCAGATGATCAATGAATCTTCAAAGCCGTTGGCCGAACTGACATCGCGCACGATCTCGTTGAAGCTGAAGGTTTCCCCAGGTGGAAGAACGACCCCCTCAAACTGCTGGGCAGCGACCTCCACGTTGCGGAGACGGCTGGCGCTGCTTCCGGCAAAGGAGCTCTGGCTGCTGACCACGAGCTCACGGAGGCCCATTTCGGCGATCCGGTTCATATCGACTGCTGGGGCCAGCGGGGTCACTGGGAGATCCACTCCGCTGGCCTGGCGGGTGGCTGCCTCTGTGAAGGCGCGCAGGCTGGCCTCGATATCCAGAGCGCGGCCTGGCTGGCTGGGGCTGAGCACGGTCACGGCACCGGTTGCAGGGTTGAAGCGCAGCCGTGCGTCGCGCGGCCGCTGGTCGATCTGGGCTGCCAGCCCTTCCAGGTAGCTGCGCAGTGCAGCGGGGGTGCGCGTCAGCCTCTCCACTTCGGCTGGGGCCAGGCTCAGCTGGAGATTGGAGAGCCGGAGCAGCAGCGGTTCAGCGTGGGGCTGGGGGATTGCCGCTTCTGGGGGGGCTGTGGGACGGACGACCATCGGCACCTGAAGCGTTCCCTGGGGAGGAGCGGTTGCCAGCTGCTGGCGCAGCTGTTCGACAGTTGCAGGGATGTCGACGGCCAGCCCAGGCTGGGCAGCGACCACCTGTTCTCCGATCCGCCGTTCGGCGCTTCCGGGGCGTTCCACCTGGGCAGCGACGGCGGAGAGAGCGGAGGTCAACGCCTCTGGGGGAAGGCTCAGCCGCGACGCAAAGTGGACGCCACGCCAGCCGGCTGTCAGCTGGGCAGAGAGGTCGGGCAGCGGCAACCCGCTGCGGCCGTACAGGTAGGCACGGTTGACAGTTTCCAGAAAATCTGGCTGGGCAGAGAGCTGGCTGGTTGGCA